>NZ_JBWKAW010000003.1:154688-554889 GCF_056437345.1 Kitasatospora sp. NPDC042419 | reverse complement strand
CGCCGCCTGCTCGTCGTCCAGCGCGGCCGGGCGAGGTGCCACCAGGTGCGCCTCGGTGGTGGTGTAGGCCGCGAGCGCGCCGGTGCGGCCGGAGCGGCCCGACGCCGGATCTGCACCACATCTCTCCACCGTCGCGCAACCGCGCAGACCTTTCAGCGGTCGTACCCGGTGGAGAAGAGTGGGCACAATTGTCCTGGCGCACCGCGGCCACAGGCCGCGGGCACCAACGACTCTCTCTCAGGCCCGGGGCGACACAAGGGGAGGCAGGACCACGGTGGCTGATGGCACCAAGGCGGTCGTCGACACGTCAGCGGCAGGCGAGGCGGCGGACGAGGCCGCACTGGCCGCGGCGATCGACGAACTCGCCGAAGGCACGGCCCGGGCCACCGCGGCCGGCGACGACGGGCAGGACTCCCCGGAGGCCGATGCCCCGGACACCGATGCCCCGGACACGGACGCCCAGAGCACGGACGCCCCGGACACCGAACGCTCCGGCGCCGGTGCGCCGGACGTCCCCGACGCCGGAAGCAGCTCCCCCGGCGCGAGCGAGGAGACCTCGGAGACCACCGCCCCGCTCTCGGCCTCCGAGATCGCCGCCGAGCTGGCCGCCGGCGCCGCCCGCGCCGCCGAGGCCCGCCGCCGGAACGCCGCCGGGGCCGCCTCCGGACGGCCCTCCGGGCGGCCGCCCCGGGACCCGCAGCCCACCCACGACCCCCGGGACACCGGCACCCTGCCGCAGACCCTTCCCGCCCCGCTGCGGCACAGCGGCGACATGATCGGCCACCGGTACCGGCTGGAGGAGTGCATCTCCTCGACCGAGACCTTCAGCAGCTGGCGCGCGGTGGACGAGAAGCTGCGCCGCGACGTCGGCGTGCACCTGATGGCCTCCGGCCACCAGCGGGCCCGCAAGGTGCTGGCCGCCGCCAAGTCGGCGGCCCTGCTCAACGACCCGCGCTTCGTCCAGGTCCTGGACGCGGTGCAGGAGGGCGAGCTGGTCTACGTCGTGCGCGAGTGGCTGCCGCACGCCTCCGACCTCGCCAAGCTGCTCGCCGACGGACCGCTGGAGCCGCACGAGGCCTACCAGATGGTCCGCCAGGTGACCGACGCCGTCGCCGCCGCGCACCGGCGGGGCAAGGCCCACCTGAGACTCACCCCGCGCTGCGTGCTGCGCACCGACAGCGGCCAGTACCGGATCAACGGCATCGCGGTGGACGCCGCGCTGCGCGGCCTGCCCGTCGACGGCCCCGAGCAGGACGCCGAGCGCACCGACACCCGGGCCATCGGCACGCTGCTGTTCGCCGCGCTCACCCACCGCTGGCCGTTCCCGGAGGACCGCTACGACCTCCAGGGACTGCCCCGGAACCTCCGCGACGTGCCGCCGGACCAGGTCCGGGCGGGCGTCCACAAGGGCCTCTCCGAGCTGGCCGCCCGTGCACTGTTCGACCACCCGCCGCACCACGCCGAGCCGATCACCACGCCCGAGGAGCTGGCCAAGGCGATCGCGCTGATGCCGCGCATCCGCCAGCCCGAGCCCGAGCTGCCGGTCTTCACCAGCCCGCCGCGGCACAACACCCACGCGCTGCCGACCGCGCCCAACCCGACCCGGGTGGTCGCCGCCCCCGGCACCGCGCCGGCCCCGATGGCGGCCCCGGTGCGCCGTCCCGCCCGGCGGCTGCGCCGGGTGGTCAAGGTGACCGCCTGGACGGTCGCGCTCAGTGCCATCGGCGTCGCCTCCTGGCAGCTGGTGGACAGTCTGCGCGGCACCGGTCCGGCCGTCGCCGCCCCCCAGCCCAGCAGCACCTCCGCCTCCCCCACCGCCCACACGGCCACCCACGCCCCCGCCCCGATCCCGGTCAAGGAGGCGTTCTCCTACAACCCGCTGGGCGAGGGCCCGGAGGGCAGGTACTCCCTGGCCAACGCCATCGACGGCAACCCCGGCACCGCCTGGGTCCCCCAGTGGTACCGGGACGCGTTCGGCCCGAAGCCGCCGGCCAAGGAGGGCACCGGCCTGCTGCTCGACCTCGGCTCGACGCAGTCGGTCTCCTCGGTGAACGTGCAGTTCGGCGCCGACGCCACCACGGCCGAACTGCGGATCCCCGGCTCGGCGGTCTCCGGCGACCCGCTGAACGCCAAGCCGAACAGCTTCACCGTCCTGGGGAAGGGCACCGGTTCCACCGTCGAGTACGCCCTGGAGGAGCCGGTGAAGACGCGCTACCTCCTGATCTGGATGACGAGCTTCCCGAAGGACCCGGCGGACGGGAAGTACAAGAGCCAGGTCGCCGAGGTCAAGGTCGCCGGCTGAGCCGGCCCGCGACGAGGGCAGCGACGACGACGGCAGCGGCGGCAGCGGTACGGCACGGACGGCGAGGGGTGGCAGTGGCGGACGACGGCACGGACCGGGGCGGGGACGACGCGGCGCTCCTCGCCCGGCACGTCGCCGGTGACCGGGAGGCCTTCGGCCTGCTGGTCGACCGCCACCGCGACCGGCTCTGGGCGGTCGCCCTGCGCACGCTCGGCGACCGCGAGGAGGCCGCCGACGCCCTGCAGGACGCCCTGGTCTCCGCGTTCCGCGCCGCCCACACCTTCCAGGGCCGCTCGGCCGTGACCACCTGGCTGCACCGGATCGTGGTCAACGCCTGCCTCGACCGCGCCCGCCGGGCGGCCACCCGCCGCACCAAGCCGCTCGACGACGACCCGCAGCGGCTCGACGCGCTGGTCGGCTCGGCCGAACCCGCCGACTCCCCGGTGGTCCGCGCCGAGGTGCACCGCGAGGTGACCGCCGCGCTCGCCGAGCTGCCCGTCGAGCAGCGGGCGGCGCTGGTCCTGGTCGACATGCAGGGCTACCCGGTCGCCGAGGCGGCCGAACTGCTCGGGGTCCCGGTCGGGACGGTGAAGAGCCGCTGTGCCCGGGGCCGGGCCCGGCTGCTGCCGCTGGTCCGCCACCTCCGCGAGGAGACGGGCACTGTTTCACGTGAAACAACGCCCGCCGACGGAACCGCACCCGCCCGCGCCACGGGCCCGGCCGTCCCGCCGTCACCGGCCACCCCGCCGTCACCGGCCGGTCCGGTGCCTCGGACCGGGGCCGTACCCGCGCGCCGGACGGCGACGGAGCCCGGCGCGGGCGGACCGCCCGGGAACCCACCCGGCCCCCGCACCGTCACAGGGACAGCCCCGGACACCACCCGGCCGATTCTGGAAGGAGACGCGAGCACGCGATGACGGCCCCCCTCTCCTCCCCCGACCCCGCACCCACCTCCGGACCGCACCCCTCCGTCGACGAGCTGGCCGACCTCGCCGAGGGGCTGGTCGAGGCCGCCGACACGGCCGAGGCCCTCCGCCGCCACCTGTCCGGCTGCCCCGACTGCCGGGAGACGGCCGACGCGCTCGCCGAGGTGCGGACCCTGCTCGGCGCGGTCGAGCCACCGCCTATGCCCGCCGACGTCGCCGCCCGGCTCGACGCCGCCCTCGCGGCGGCCGCCGCCGAGTCCGAGGAGCCCGCCGCTACCGGCCCGCAGACCCCCGGGAACGGGCCACAGGCACCCGAGGACGCCCCTGCGGCGCCCCGCCCTGCCCACTCCGCCCCGGCCTCGCCGACGGCGCCCAGGACCCCGTCCGGCGCCCCGGCCAGTGCCCCGTCCGGGCGACCCGCCGCCGCCACCGGGCCGGGCCGCGCCCGCACCCGGCGGCGCCGCGCCGCCCTGCTGCTCGGCTCGGCCGCCGCACTGCTCGCGATCGGCCTCGGCGGCACCTTCCTGGCGCTGTCCGCCGGCTCCGACCCGGCCCTCCGGGACGGCAGCGCGGTCACGGCGGTCGGCCCCGCCGACGCGACCGCGCTCCCGGCCCGCCCCGACAGTCCGGACGCCAAGAGCGCCGAGGCGGACCAGGCCCCCGGCGGCACCGTCTACCGGGACGACCTCCTCGCCGCACAGATCCGGCAGCTGCTCGCCGCGAACGGAGCCGGGAGCGCCGGCACCGGCTCCGGACCGGGCGTGAAGCCCGTCAAGCCGTCCGGCCCGGGCACCTCCGGCCCCACCGCCGTGCCGCCCGCCGAGGGCCAGGGGCTGAGCGGCGGCGGCGGCCACTCCACCCCGGCCTGCCCGGCACCCGCCACCGGACCACTGCTCGCCACCGACCTGGGCAGCTACCGGGGCGCCCCCGCCGAGGTGCTCGTCTACGGGCTCCCCGACCAGCCGGACCGGGTCGAGGTGTACCTCCGGTCGCCCGACTGCGGGCCGGTCCTGCAGCACCGCGTCGTCCCGTCGCGCTGACCGGCGGTTCCCGTGCGATCCACGCCCCCGCCGGTCCGACACTCCCACAGTGCGGGCGGCTGGTACTGATCCGCCTGGGAATGCGAGACACTGGTCAGTCGTTGTCCCGGGCGGCGGAGCAGGACCGCCCTCCCCGCAGCAAACGCGGGTCGCAGATGCGAACCAGGAGATGCAGTGAGCGACGTCCGTAACGTGATCATCATCGGTTCCGGCCCGGCCGGCTACACGGCTGCGCTCTACACGGCCCGGGCCTCCCTCAAGCCGCTGGTCTTCGAGGGCGCCGTCACCGCCGGTGGCGCCCTGATGAACACCACCGAGGTCGAGAACTTCCCCGGCTTCCGGGACGGCATCATGGGTCCCGAGCTGATGGACAACATGCGGGCGCAGGCCGAGCGGTTCGGCGCCGAGCTGATCCCGGACGACATCGTCGCGGTCGACCTCACCGGTGACATCAAGACCGTCACCGACTCCGAGGGCAACGTCCACAAGGCCCGCGCGGTGATCGTCACCACCGGTTCCCAGCACCGCAAGCTGGGCCTGCCGAACGAGGACAAGCTCTCCGGGCGCGGTGTCTCCTGGTGCGCCACCTGCGACGGCTTCTTCTTCCGCGACCAGGACATCGCGGTGGTCGGCGGCGGTGACACCGCGCTGGAGGAAGCGACCTTCCTCTCCCGCTTCGCCCGCAGCGTCAAGGTCATCCACCGCCGCGACACCCTGCGCGCCTCCAAGGCGATGCAGGAGCGCGCCTTCGCCGACGAGAAGATCAGCTTCGAGTGGGACAGCGCGGTCGAGGCCATCCACGGCGACCCGAAGCTGACCGGCGTCACCCTGCGCGACACCACCACCGGCGAGACCCGCGAGCTGCCGGTCACCGGCCTCTTCATCGCGATCGGCCACGACCCGCGCACCGAGCTCTTCAAGGGCCAGCTGGAGCTCGACGCCGAGGGCTACCTGAAGGTGGACGCCCCGTCGACCCGGACCAACATCCCGGGCGTCTTCGCCGCCGGCGACGTCGTCGACCACACCTACCGTCAGGCCATCACCGCCTCCGGCACCGGCTGCTCCGCCGCGCTGGACGCCGAGCGCTACCTGGCCTCGCTGGCCGACCTGGAGTCCCAGGCCGCCGCCGTCGCGGTCTGAACCCAGCACACCGGACGACCCCGCCGGGGTGTTTCACGTGAAACACCCCGGCCCCAGAAGCCCCGCTCCGGCCAGGCAGAAACAGAACGGGCCCGCCCGTTGTTCTCCTGGCAGCAGCCCCCTCCGTTCGATCCCGAGGAGTTCCCGTGGCCGGCGCCACCACCACCGTCACCGATGCGACGTTCAAGGCCGAGGTCCTGGACAGCGACAAGCCCGTCCTGGTCGACTTCTGGGCCACCTGGTGCGGCCCGTGCCGCCAGGTCGCCCCGATCCTGGACGAGATCGCCGCTGAGAACGCCGACAAGCTGACCATCGCCAAGCTCGATGTCGACGCCAACCAGGAGACCGCCGCGCAGTACGGCGTCATCTCGATCCCGACCCTGATCCTCTACAAGGGCGGCGAGCCGGTGAAGCAGATCACCGGTGCCCGTCCGAAGGCCGCGCTGCTGCGTGAGCTGGACGGCCTGATCTAGGTCCCGTCCCACCGGACGCCACGAGGGCGGGGCTCCCCCACGGAGGGGAGCCCCGCCCTCGTCGTTCGTCGGTCCGTCTCGTCCGTCCGTCGTTCCACCGCGCCGACCGCTCGCCGCCGCGGACGGCCGCGGCGGCGCTCAGAACGGCCGCAGCGCCGGCTCCTTCCGTCCACCGCCCAGCAGCCGCTCCAGCGCGCCCTCCACGTCACCCCGCCAGGAGAGCGTGGTCCGCGCCTCCAGCCGGAGCCGCGGATAGCGGTGGTGCGGCCGGACCGTCTTGAAGCCCACCGCCAACAGGTGCTCGGCCGGCAGCACGCAGCTGGTCGGTTGCCGGCCCACCGCACCGAACGCCTCGATCGCCCGGAACCCCCGCCCCAGCAGGTCCTTGGCCACCGTCTGCACCAGCACCCGGCCCAACCCCTGCCGCTGGTAGCCCGGCAGCACCCGGCTGACCATCAGCTGGACGGCGTCCGAGGCGACCGGGCTGGTCGGGAAGGACTGCGAGCGCGGGACGTAGGCGGGCGGGGCGTAGAGCACGAACCCGGCGGGCTGGTCGTCCACGTAGACGATCCGGCCGCAGGAGCCCCACTCCAGCAGCACGGCGGAGATCCAGCCCTCCTTCTCCAGTTCCGGCTTGCCGGACTCGACCGCCGCCCGCCCGCTGACCGGGTCCAGCTCCCAGAACACGCAGGAGCGGCAGGTCGTCGGCAGGTCCGCGAGGTTGTCCAGTGTCAGCGGAACGATCCGGCGTCCCATGCCCCGCACCTCCTCGTCCACTCCACAGTCGAGCATTCCCCCGAACGCCGATGGGTGCATGTTTCACGTGAAACACCGCTCACGTGAACCATGCACCCATCGCGTGCCGCTCTCGACGCGGCTCAGCCCTGCGACAGCCGCAGTCCGTCCTCGCCCGGCGCCAGGCTGTCCAGGATCCGGTTCAGGTCCTCCACCGAGCCGAACTCCAGGACGACCTTGCCCTTGCCCAGCTTGCCGCCGCGCTGCGAGACCTCGACCTTGACCCGGGTGTCGAAGCGGTCGGAGAGCCGGCTCGCCAGGTCGTTGAAGGCCGGCGACAGCAGCTTGCCCGCCTTGGGGCCGGCCGAGCGCTTGGACTTCGACTCCTCGCCGAGCATCAGCGTGGCCAGCTCCTCGGCGTTCCGCACCGTGAGCCCCTCCGCGATGATCCGCTTGGCCAGCTCCTCCTGCCGATCGGCCTCCGTCAGCCTGAGCAGCGCCCGGGCGTGCCCGGCCGTCAGCGTCCCGGCCGCCAGGCGCCGCTGGACCCCCGGCGGGAGCTTGAGCAGGCGCAGCATGTTGGAGACGTGCGGGCGCGAGCGGCCGATCCGGTCGGCCAGCTCGTCGTGGGTGCAGGAGAAGTCCCGGAGCAGCTGGTCGTAGGCGGCCGCCTCCTCCAGCGCGTTCAGCTCGGCCCGGTGGAGGTTCTCCAGCAGGGCGTCCAGCAGCAGCTTGTCGTCCTCGGTGGCCCGGATGATCGCCGGGATCTGCTCCAGCCCGGCCTCCCGGGAGGCCCGCCAGCGGCGCTCGCCCATGATGAGCTCGAAGCGCTCGGGCCCCACCTGGCGCACCACCACCGGCTGGAGCAGGCCCACCTCCTTGATGGAGACGACCAGCTCGACCAGCTTGTCCTCGTCGAAGACCTCGCGCGGCTGGCGCGGGTTGGGGGTGATCGCGTCCAGCGGCAGCTCCGCGAAGCGGGCGCCGTTCACCTCCGCGAGCTCCGGGCCGGCGGGCGTGCGCTCCCGGTCGGTCTGCTCCCGCAGGCTCTCGGCGGCCGCCTTGGCGGCCACCGTGCCGCGGCCGGTCGGCAGCACCGGCACCGCGGCCGGCGAGACCGTCCCGGTGGGCACCACCGAGGTCGGCGCGGGCGCGGTCGCCACGGGCTGTGCCACGGCCCCGGCCGCCGGCGTGGCAGCCGGGATCAGCGCCCCGAGTCCTCGTCCCAGACCCCTGCGACCACTCACCGATTGCCCTCCGTCGTACCGTGCTGTGCCAACGGGGCGACCTGCCCCGGCTGGCCGTCCTGCTGTTGGCCGTTCCGCTGCTGACCGTCCCGCTGCTGGCCCACCAACGAGCCGTTGCCCCCTGCGGACACCGCCCGCAGCGCCAGCTCCCGGGCCGCCTCCAGGTAGGAGAGCGCGCCGGTGGAACCCGGATCGTACGTGAGCACCGTCTGACCGTAGCTGGGCGCCTCCGAGATGCGGACCGAGCGCGGGATCGCGGTGTGCAGGACCTCCTGCGGGAAGTGCGTCCGGACCTCCTCCGCCACCTGCGCGGCCAGCCTGGTCCGGGCGTCGTACATGGTGAGCAGGATGGTGGAGACGTGCAGCACCGGGTTGAGGTGCGCCCGGACCAGTTCGACGTTGCGCAGCAGCTGGCCGAGGCCCTCCAGCGCGTAGTACTCGCACTGGATCGGGATCAGCACCTCCTGGCCCGCGACCATGGCGTTGACGGTCAGCAGGCCCAGCGAGGGCGGGCAGTCGATCAGGATGTAGTCGAGCGGCTGCTCGTACGCGGCGATGGCGCGCTGCAGCCGGCTCTCGCGGGCCACCAGCGAGACCAGTTCGATCTCGGCGCCGGCCAGGTCGATGGTGGCGGGGACGCAGAACAGCCCCTCGACCTCGACCACCGGCTGCACCACGTCGGCCAGCGGCTTGCCCTCCACCAGCACGTCGTAGATCGACGGCACCTCGGCGTGGTGGTCGATGCCGAGGGCGGTGGACGCGTTGCCCTGCGGGTCGAGGTCGATCACCAGGACGCGCAGGCCGTGCATGGCCAGCGAGGCCGCGAGGTTGACGGTGGTGGTGGTCTTGCCGACCCCGCCCTTCTGGTTGGCCACCACCATCACCCGGGTGGCGGCGGGCCTGGGCAGCCCCTCCCCCGCCCGGCCGATGGCCTGGACCGCAGCCTGGGCAGCACGCGCGATGGGCGTGTCATCGATCTGGTCGATGGTCTCCGAGTCCTGCATGGGGGTCAGTGTTTCACGTGAAACCGGAGCGGCAACAGTCGCCGCCCGGCTGCGAGAGAGGATTCCCGAGAGGAGAGAGCGACGTTTCACGTGAAACACCATGCCCGCAATGTCGGAATTCTGACGGTGCGACACTCCGGTGATCCGACGGTCTCCTGCCGTCCGCCCGGCCGTCACCGGGAAGCAGGACGGGCGGGTGGTCCGAGGACCACCCGCCCGTGTCGAGCATCACTCCGGGGTCAGCGACTCCGGCGCCGACCGCCCCGGGGCCGTTCGCCGGTCCGTGCCGCGCCGCCGCCGGCGCGCCCGGCCCGGGCCGCCGCCTTGGCCCGACGGGTCGCCGCCCGCACGCCGCCCGGGCTCTCCCCGGCCTTGACCTGGACCACCCGGGTCGAGGTCTCCAGGGTGCCCTCGCCGACCGAGATCACCGACCACTCGACCGCGCCGAGCCTGGCCAGCCCGGCCCGCGAGTCCGCCAGCTCCTGCTCGGCGCTGTCGCCCTTGAGCGCCAGCATCTGGCCGTGCGGGCGGAGCAGCGGCAGTCCCCAGCCGGCCAGCCGCTCCAGCGGGGCCACGGCACGGGCGGTCACCACGTCCACCGCGAGCTTGCCGACCATCTCCTCGGCCCGGCCGCGCAGCACGGTGACGTTCTCCAGGCCCAGCTCCCGGACGACCTCCTCCAGGAAGGTGGTCCGGCGGAGCAGCGGCTCCAGCAGCGTGACCGAGACGTCCGGGCGGGCGAGCGCCACCGGAATGCCCGGCAGGCCGGCGCCGGAGCCGACGTCGCAGAGCGTCGTCCCGCCCGGCAGCAGCTCGGCGAGGACGGCGCAGTTCAGCACGTGGCGGTCCCAGAGCCGGGGCACCTCACGCGGGCCGATCAGCCCGCGGGTGACGCCCGCGGTGGCCAGCAGCTCGGTGTAGCGGACCGCGGCGTCGTACCGCTCGCCGAAGACCTCCCGGGCCACGGCCGGCGGCGCGGGGGGTGCCTCGGGCGCCGGACGCTCCCCACCGGCCGCGCCCTCGGCACCCGGCGTGCCGGCACCCGTCTCCGGCCCGTCGGCAGCCGCGCTCTCCGTGTCCATCTCGACCTCTCCGCTCCCCGGATCCACCGACCCGCTCTCCGCACTGTTTCACGTGAAACGTCTCTCGCCGGACCAGCGCCCCGCGAAGGGACGACGACCCCGTCCGCGCACCGCGGACGGGGTCGAGTCCTCTGCAGCGTTCCGGCCGCCGTGACGGCCGGTCGTCGACCTGCCGGTCAGACCGGCAGCACGACCACGCACCGCTGGGGCTCTTCGCCCTCGGACTCGCTGCGCAGACCGGCCGCGGCGACCGCGTCGTGGACGACCTTGCGCTCGAACGGCGTCATGGGACGCAGCTTGACCTGCTCCCCCGAGCCCTTCACCTGCTCCGCGGCCTTGGCCCCGAGCTCGGCCAGCTCCTCGCGCTTGCGGGCGCGGAAGCCGGCAATGTCCAGCATGAGACGGCTGCGCTCGCCGGTCTCCCGGTGGACAGCCAACCGGGTCAGCTCCTGCAGGGCCTCCAGCACCTCGCCGTCCTGGCCGACCAGGCGCTGCAGGGTCCGGTCGTTGCCGTCGCCGACGATGGACACCAGGGCGCGGTCGCCCTCGACGTCCATGTCGATGTCACCGTCGAGGTCGGCGATGTCGAGCAGACCCTCCAGGTAGTCCGCCGCGATGTCGCCCTCCTGCTCCAGCCGGGCGATGAGGCTCTCGTCGGTGCTGGCGACGGCCTCGGCCTCGACGGCGGAGGTGGTGCCTTCCGTCACTGATGGACTCCTTCGGAGATGGGCCCGGGTGGTGGGCCGGTAACGAGGTTCGGGGGGCCGCTGGGGCGGGCCGGGGCCGGACGGATCAGGACTTCTTCTTCGGCCGCTGCCCGCCGCCACCGCGCTTCGGCTGCTGCCGGCCACCCTGCGGCCGGGCGGGGCCCGGCTTGGTGCCGGCGGGCCGGGACGCGGTCTGCTTGGCGGTGCCGGTGGACTCGGCCGGGACGGCGTCCGCGGGCTCCTGGGCCGGCGTCTCGGCGGGGGTGTCCTTGGTCAGGCTGGTCGCCTGGGCGGTGCCGTGCTGGCGCTGCGACTTGGTCTGCTTCCGCGGCTGCTGGCGGCGCACCTGCACCGACTCCTCGACCACGGTCTCGGCGGTGGCGGCGGACTTCTTCGCCGGCAGCAGGCCCCACAGGGGACCGGTGATGACCGAGCCGTCCGGGTTCAGCCGACCCGCCTTCTTGAGCCGGTCCTGGCGCTCGTCCCAGGCCTTGCTGCCCGGCGTCGGGTTGTTCCGGATGACGATCAGCTGCTGGCCCATCGACCAGACGTTGGTGGTCAGCCAGTAGACCAGGACACCGACCGGGAAGTTGATGCCCATCACGGCGAACATGATCGGGAAGACGTACATCAGCATCTTCTGCTGCTGCATGAACGGCGTCTTGACCGTGAGGTCCATGTTCTTCGTCATCAGCTGGCGCTGGGTGATGAACTGCGACAGCGACATCAGGATGATCATCACCGCGACGACGATCTTGACGCTGACGTCGGTGCTGCCGACGAAGGTGGCCGAGAGCGGGGCACCGAAGATGTGGGCCTGCTGGGCGCTGTCGAGCAGGGTGCCGTCGATGACACCGATCGGCTTGCCGTCGGCGACCTTGGCGAGCACGCCGTAGAGCGCGGTGAAGAACGGCGCCTGCACGAGGATGGGAAGGCAGCTGGAGAACGGGTTGGTACCCGCCTCCTTGTACAGCTTCATCATCTCTTCGGACTGGCGCTGGCGGTCGTTCTTGTACCGCTCCTGGATGGCCTTCATCTTCGGCTGGATCGCCTGCATGGCCCGGGTCGCCTTGATCTGCTTCACGAAGAGCGGGATCAGGCAGATCCGGATGACGACCACCATCGAGGCGATGGCCAGCCCCCAGGCCCAGCCACCGTTCGGGTCGAAGACGTGGCTGTACAGCGAGTGGAACTGGACGATGATCCAGGACACCGCTGTGTACAGGGGGTTGAGGAAGGAGAAGGTCACCGGTCAGGCTCCTTGGACATTGGGATTGGCCCCACGGGGCCAATGGTCGCCGGGCCCTCGGGGTCCGGACCGGCGGGGGGCATGATCACCGGCTGGTCTGCGGCGGACCGGCTCTTCAGCAGGTCGCGCAACCGGCGGTGCCATACCGGATGCTTGCGCGGCGGAACATGGTCGACCCCACCGGGCGTCCACGGATTGCAACGCAGGATTCGCCAGGCGGTCAGGCCACCGCCCTTCACCGCCCCGTGCACCTTCACGGCCTCGTAGCCGTAGTGCGAACAGGAGGGGTAATAGCGGCACACCGGACCGAGCAGTGGGCTGATGGTCCACTGGTAGACCCTGATCAAACCCATCAGCAGGTACTTCATCGCCCTGCTCCCGTCGGCGCCGCAACGGCGTGCTCGGCCTTGAGCAGCCGCTTGAGCGCCGCGTCCAGGTCTCTTTCGAGCTCCTGGTACGAGGCGGACGCGGCCTGGGGCAGCGCACGCACCACTATCAGGCTACCGGCGGGCAGCCGGGACAGACGATCACGGACGAGGTGGCGAAGCCGGCGCTTGACCAGGTTGCGGATGACCGCCGGACCAACGGCCTTGCTCACGACGAAACCCGCACGCGCCGAAGGAGTCCCCTCGGCGACGTGCGGGCGGGAGTCGCTGGCCCGGTCGGTCCGGCCCCCTGGGGCGTCCTCTCTTGCGAGATGGACGACCAGCAGGGGCCTACCGGCCCGGCGACCGCGTTTGACTGCGGTCGCGAAGTCCTGGCGCCGCCGCAGCCGATTCTCGGAGGGCAGCACGGCAGACTCTGGTGCGGATCAGGCGGACAGGCTGGAACGGCCCTTGCCACGGCGGGCAGCCAGGATGGCGCGGCCGGCGCGGGTACGCATCCGAAGCCGGAAGCCGTGGGTCTTGGCGCGACGACGGTTGTTCGGCTGGAAGGTGCGCTTGCTCACTCGGGGGCTCCTGAGGTGAATCGTAGGATGACGGGAGGTCGCTTGGCCGTCACCGTGCGTCCGCGTGATCTCCCCTGATACGGAAATCCGGCCCATCACCCCAGTTCGGCTGGGGTTTGAGGCAATCCACGGCGCCCGTGCTGCGCGCCTTATGGAGCGGGCGGACCCGCGGACATGCGGCAGCGGCCATCGACAACTCGACCTGGTTACGGTACGCGGGACGGGGCACGAGGGTCAAACCGGCCTCTTGTCCGAGCCCCTCCCGGAGCGCCGGCCCCGCCCTTCGCCCACAGCCTGTGGACAACGACTTGATCCGGCTCTGTTCGCTGACTACCGTTGCAGGACTTGTCTGGTTTGTTCTTCGGTAACGGACCACGATCCACAGAATCTTGATCCACCACCCCTGCTGGAGCCGCGGGGAACCGAGAAAGCGTGCACCAGTGGCTGATGTCAACAGCGACCTCGTCCCTGTCTGGGCAAGGGTCGTCGAGCGGCTGGTCGGCGACCCGGACGTCGGGGAGATGGACAAGCAGTGGGTGCAGCGCACCCAGCCGATGTGGATGATGCACGACACCGCCCTGCTGGCGACCCCCAACGAGCGGGCCAAGCAGGTGCTGGAGGGCCGGCTGCTCCCGCAGCTGACCGAGGCCCTCAGCCGCGAGCTCAGCCGTCCGGTCCGGATCGCCGTGATGGTCGACGCCAACGCCGTGGCCCCCTCCCCCGCGCCGGCGGAGCCGCCGGCCGCCGAGCCCTACCCGCCGCAGACCGGTGGCCCCGACTACGGGCCGCCCGCCTACGAGCGCCCCTACGAGTCGGACCACGGCCGCGACCAGTACGGCCGCGAGCAGCACGGCCACGACCAGTACGGCGGCGGCTACCCCGAGCACCCGGCGCCCCCGTACGGCGGCGCGGGCGGGTACGGCCCGCCCGACCGGCAGCCGCCCTGGGACGAGGACGCGAGCCGCTCCGGCTACTCCGAGCCGTCCCCGGAGTACCGCGACGAGTACCGGGACGACTACCGCGAGCAGGACGCCCCGCGCCCCGCGCCCCGGTCGGCCGTCCCCGGACCGCCCTCGACCACCCAGGGCGACCTCTTCGGCGGTGCGTACGGCCCCGGCCCCGGGGAGCACCCGCGGACCGGCTCCGGCCGGCGCGCCCCCGCGGCCCGACCGCCGGGCGGACGCTCCACGGAGAAGGCCCCGGCCGAGCGCGCCACCGACCGGCCGGCGGTGCCCGGCGTGCCGGCACCGCCCGGCGCTCCCCCGGCCGGCGGCTCCCGCAAGGACGAGCCGGCCGCCCGGCTGAACCCCAAGTACCTCTTCGACACCTTCGTCATCGGCGCGAGCAACCGGTTCGCGCACGCGGCCGCGGTGGCCGTCGCCGAGGCCCCGGCCAAGGCGTACAACCCGCTCTTCATCTACGGCGAGTCCGGGCTGGGCAAGACCCACCTGCTGCACGCCATCGGGCACTACTCGCGCAGCCTCTTCCCGGGTACCCGGGTGCGCTACGTGTCCTCGGAGGAGTTCACCAACGAGTTCATCAACTCGATCCGGGACGGCAAGGCGGACACCTTCCGCAAGCGGTACCGGGACATGGACATCCTGCTCGTGGACGACGTGCAGTTCCTGGCGAGCAAGGAGTCCACGCAGGAGGAGTTCTTCCACACCTTCAACACCCTGCACAACGCCAACAAGCAGATCGTCCTCTCCTCGGACCGGCCGCCCAAGCTGCTGACCACGCTGGAGGACCGGCTGCGCAACCGCTTCGAGTGGGGACTGATCACCGACGTCACCCCGCCGGAGCTGGAGACCCGGATCGCGATCCTGCGCAAGAAGGCGATCCAGGAACAACTGAACGCCCCCGCCGACGTGTTGGAGTTCATCGCGTCCCGGATCACCCGGAACATCCGGGAGTTGGAGGGCGCGCTGATCCGGGTCACCGCCTTCGCCAACCTCAACCGGGCACCGGTGGACCTGGAGCTGGCCGGCATCGTCCTCAAGGACCTGATCCCGGGCGGCGACGAGGACGCGGGGCCGGAGATCACGGCGCAGGTCATCATGCAGCAGACCGCGGCCTACTTCGGGCTGGGTGTGGACGACCTCTGCGGATCCTCGCGCAGCCGCGTGCTGGTGACGGCGCGCCAGATCGCGATGTACCTGTGCCGGGAGCTCACCGACCTCTCGCTACCGAAGATCGGCGCACAGTTCGGCGGCCGGGACCACACCACGGTGATGCACGCCGACCGCAAGATCCGGTCACTGATGGCCGAGCGGCGCTCGATCTACAACCAGGTCACCGAGCTCACCAACCGCATCAAGAGCTAGCCGGGGCCGGTCCGTGCACCCCTCGGGGGCCGGGTGCGGGCCGGGTGCGGGCCGGGTGCGGGCCAGGCTCGGGGTACGGCCGCAGATGGCCGGAAGAGGGCGTCAGGAGCGATCCTGACGCCCTTTCCGCATATCCACAGGTGTGCGCCGCCGTCCCGCTGGGCAGGGTTCCCTGCGACGGACGCCCCGCCAGTCCACAGCCCGCGCCGAACACCTGACCAGGGATTCGAACTCCCCGGGCGCGCAGGGCCGGAATCCACAGGCCGGGCCGGTTCTCCGTCGTCCACAGGCCACCGGGCCGTGAGTTATCCAGAATTCCTCCACAGGGCCGCCACCGCTACGCTCTTCCGCGCAGGTCAGCTGCCTGTGGACTTGTGCACAACCGTTGTCCACAGGCTGTGGACAATTGGCGGCCCGTCAGTAGGCCATCCGGGTTGTCCACCGGTTGTCCCCAGGAGAGCCCCGGTTATCCCCAGGTTGTCCACAGCTGCGTCCACAGTTCGACAAGCTTCCGCAGGCGTTCATGCCCAGGTGTGAAAGGCGTCACGAAATGTTGACCGGCGCCCGTGGATAACCGGGCCCGGATCTGGGGACAGCGCTGGGGATAACCTGTGGATACTCAGCGTGCCCTGTGGGTAACGCTCCGCCGTCCACAGCGGAGCCTGCTCGTCCACAGCCCCCATCCACATGTCCTGTGGACAAAAAACCGGGCCTGACCTGCGCAAACGGGGTTATCCACGGTTTCCACAGGCCCTACTACTACCACTACACCTATAGACCGTTCGATGAGCTCAAAAGCGGGTGGGGCCGAAATCTGTGGACAACCGCCCACCGACATCCGTTCGACTTGCTTCCGCCCGTCTGCCCCGTCTGTCGGTGGAGTACGTCAGACTGTCCTCGGCGACTGGACACGGAGCGGCAGAGCTCGGCGGCCGGTCGCACCGACGACCAAGATCAGAAGAACCAGACGTGCGAGCGGGAGCGCTCGATCCAGGAGGCGGTTACCGGTGAAGTTCCGGGTGGAGCGTGACGTCCTCGCGGAGGCGGTGGCCTGGGCTGCCCGCAGCCTCCCGGCACGGCCGCCGGTGCCGGTGCTGGCGGGCCTGCTGCTGACGGCGCAGGACGGCAGCCTGGCCCTGTCCGGCTTCGACTACGAGGTCTCGGCCCGGGTCGAGCTGGAGGCCGACATCGAGGAGGCCGGCACCGTGCTGGTCTCCGGCCGGCTGCTGAACGACATCTCGCGGAACCTTCCCAACAGGCCTGTGGAGATCTCCACCGACGGCCAGCGGGTCAGCGTGGTCTGCGGCAGCTCCCGGTTCACCCTGCCCACCCTCCCGGTGGACGAGTACCCGGCCCTGCCCCAGATGCCGACCGCGACCGGCACCGTCTCCGGCGACGTCTTCGCCTCCGCGGTCAGCCAGGCCGCCGTGGCCGCGGGCCGCGACGACACCCTCCCGGTGCTCACCGGCGTGCGGGTGGAGATCGAGGGCGACCGGATCACCCTGGCCGCCACCGACCGCTACCGCTTCGCCGTCCGCGAGCTGCTGTGGAAGCCCGAGCAGGCCGACATCTCCGCGGTCGCCCTGGTGCCGGCCAAGACCCTGCAGGACATCGCCAAGTCCCTGGGCAGCGGCGACACGGTCTCGATCGCGCTCTCCTCGGGCGGCGCGGGCGAGGGCCTGATCGGCTTCGAGGGCGCCGGCCGGCGGACCACGACCCGCCTGCTGGAGGGCGAGTTCCCGAAGTACCGCAGCCTCTTCCCTACCGAGTTCAACGCGATCGCGGCGATCCAGACCCAGCCCTTCCTGGAGGCGCTCAAGCGCGTCTCGCTGGTCGCCGAGCGCAACACCCCGGTCCGGCTGAACTTCGAGGAGGGCGTGCTCACCCTGGAGGCCGGTTCGGGCGACGACGCCCAGGCCACCGAGCGCATCGACGCCTCGCTGGAGGGCGACGCCATCTCGATCGCCTTCAACCCGGGCTACCTGGAGGAGGGCCTCAAGGCCATCGACTCCGCCTACGCCCAGCTGAGCTTCACCACGCCGACCAAGCCCGCGCTGCTCAGCGGCAAGGCCTCGGTGGACGCGGAGGCCGACGAGGCGTACCAGTACCTGATCATGCCGGTCCGCCTCTCCGGCTGACGCCCCGGCGCAGCGGGCCGTCACCCACAGCCCTGTGCACAAACCTGTGGAAGTCTCCCCCGGTCGGCCCGACCGCGGGGAGGCCTTTCCGCTTCAGCACGTAGGCTCGGGGAAGCGCGGCAACGGCGCCGCCCGCAGGGACGTCACCACAGGTAAGGATTAGGTCATGGAGCTCGGCCTCATCGGTCTCGGCAAGATGGGCGGCAACATGCGCGAGCGGATCCGCCGCGCCGGCCACACCGTCATCGGCTACGACCGCAACCCCGACATCTCCGACGTCGAGAGCCTTCAGGAGCTGGTCTCCAAGCTCCAGGGCCCGCGCGTCGTCTGGGTCATGGTCCCGGCGGGTGCCGCGACCCAGGCCACCGTGGACGAGCTGGCCGAGCTGCTCTCCCCCGGCGACGTGGTGGTCGACGGCGGCAACTCCCGCTGGACCGACGACATCAAGCACGCCGAGGCGCTGGCGGCCAAGGGCATCGGCTTCGTCGACTGCGGCGTCTCCGGCGGTGTCTGGGGCCTGGAGAACGGCTACGCGCTGATGTACGGCGGCGACGCCGAGCACGTCGCCAAGGTCCAGCCGGTCTTCGACGCGCTCAAGCCCGAGGGCGACTTCGGCTCGGTGCACGCGGGCGCGGTCGGCGCCGGTCACTTCGCCAAGATGGTCCACAACGGCATCGAGTACGCGATGATGCAGGCCTTCGCCGAGGGCTGGGAGCTGCTGGAGGCGGCCCCCGAGGTCACCGACGTCCGCGAGGTCTTCCGCAGCTGGCAGGAGGGCACCGTGATCCGGTCCTGGCTGCTGGACCTGGCCGTCCGCGCGCTCGACGACGACGAGCACCTGGCCAAGCTCAAGGGCTGGGCCGCCGACTCGGGCGAGGGCCGCTGGACCGTCGAGGCCGCGATCGACCACGCCGTGCCGCTGCCGGCCATCACCGCCTCGCTGTTCGCGCGCTTCGCCTCCCGCCAGGACGACTCGCCGCAGATGAAGATGATCGCCGCGCTGCGCAACCAGTTCGGCGGCCACGCGGTGGAGTCCAAGTAGTCCCGCAGTCCCCACCCGGGTAGGTCCCACCGGGTTCTCCACAGAAGGCGAGCGCAGTCCACAGCCATGCACGTCGCGCATCTGTCGCTCGCCGACTTCCGTTCCTACGCCCGGGCCGAGGTTCCCCTCGACCCGGGCGTGACGGCGTTCGTCGGGCCCAACGGCCAGGGCAAGACCAACCTGGTCGAGGCGGTCGGCTACGTCGCCACCCTCGGCAGCCACCGGGTCGCCACCGACGCCCCGCTGGTCCGGCTGGGCGCCGAGCGCGCGGTGGTCCGCGCCTCCGTGGCCGCCGGCACCCGCACCACCCTGGTCGAGCTGGAGATCACCCCCGGCAAGGCCAACCGGGCCCGGATCAACCGCTCGGACAACGTCCGCCCGCGCGACGTGCTGGGCGTGCTGCGCACCGTGCTCTTCGCCCCCGAGGACCTCGCCCTGGTCAAGGGCGACCCGGGGGAGCGCCGGCGGTTCCTGGACGAGCTGCTGACCGCCCGCGCGCCCCGGCTGGCCGGGGTCCGGCAGGACTACGAGCGGGTGCTCAAGCAGCGGAACGCCCTGCTGAAGACCGCCGCGATGGCCCGCCGCGCCGGCGGCGGCAAGGGCGCCGACCTCTCCACCCTGGAGGTCTGGGACGGCCACCTGGCCCGCGCCGGTGCCGAGCTGACCGCCTTCCGGATCCAGCTGGTGGCGGCCCTCCAGCCGCTGGTGACCGCTGCCTACGCGCAGCTCGCACCGGCCGGCGGCGAGACCGTCCTGGAGTACCGCAGCTCCTTCGAGGGCGAGCTGCCGGGCAGCCGGGAGCAGGCCGAGGAGCAGTTGCTGGAGGCCCTCCGGACGGTCCGCAAGCAGGAGATCGAGCGGGGGATCACCCTGGTCGGTCCGCACCGCGACGAGCTGGTGCTCAGGCTCGGCCCGCTGCCCGCCAAGGGCTACGCCAGCCACGGCGAGTCCTGGTCGTTCGCGCTGGCGCTCCGGCTGGCCTCGTACGAGCTGCTGCGCGCCGACGGCGGCGAGCCGGTGCTGATCCTGGACGACGTCTTCGCCGAGCTGGACGCCGCCCGCCGCGACCGGCTGGCCGAGCTGGTGGCCGGCGGCGAGCAGGTGCTGGTCACCGCGGCGGTCGCCGAGGACGTTCCGAAGGCGCTGGCCGGGGTCCGGTTCACGGTCGCCGACGGCGCCGTCCAGCGCGTCACCGGCTGACCGCCCGCTGGTCGCCCACTGACCGCCGGCCGAACACCGGCACCGTTCCCCCACCCGATCCCCCCACCCGCCGCGGCCGGGGGCGCCGCGCGCACCCCTCCCGCTCCCGTACGCTGGACGGCTCACCGTTGTCCACAGGCTGGGGATAGGAGATCGCCGTGAGCGAGCCGGCGGAGGACTCCCCGCAGTCGGGCGGCGCCGAGCTGACCGGCGCCGACCTGGCCCGCTCGGCGCTGCGGGCGGCGCGGGCGCAGGCCCGCCAGCGCGGCGAACAGGTCCGGGAGAAGCGCGAGGCGAAGCGGCACGGTCTGCGCAGCGGGGCCCGTTCGGACGGCCGCGACCCGGTGCCGCTGGGGGCGGCGCTGAACCGGCTGCTGACCGAGCGCGGCTGGGAGTCCTCGGCGGCGGTCGGCGGCGTGATGGGCCGCTGGCCCCAGATCGTCGGCCCGGACATCGCCGCGCACTGCACCCCCACGTCCTACGACGACGAGGCCGCAGTGCTCACCGTGCAGTGCGACTCCACCGCATGGGCGACCCAACTCCGGTGGCTGGCGCGGCAGTTGGTGGCCCGTCTGAACCACGAGCTGGGCCACGGGACGGTCCGGACCATCAAGGTGCTGGGGCCGGCCGCCCCGGTCCGGGGCTACGGCCGGCTGCGCGCCCCGGGCAGCAAGGGCCCGGGCGACACCTGGGGCTGACCCCGGCCGGCCCGGCGCCGAGCGGACCCGGATCTTCCGGAACCCCTGACGGCCCTTCCAGGCGCTCTGAGCCCCCGGGGCGAGTATCGGGACATGTGCAGAGGGGATTCAGGGCGGCGTATCTGCCCTCAGAGGCTGCCAAACGCCCATCTCTGTCAGTCGTACCGGTAGACTGAGAGCCAAACACTGTTGCTAGTGGCAACCGAGTCGAAACGCCGTGGTCGCACGCCCGCCCGCACGGGGCGGGGATGCGGCCCGAGCTGTGCCAGAGAGGGCGCTTCGTGGCCGATTCCGGCAACCCCAGCCAGACCCCAGACCAGACCGACCAGGCTTCCTACACCGGCAGCAACATCCAGGTGCTGGAGGGCCTCGACGCCGTCCGCAAGCGTCCCGGCATGTACATCGGCTCGACCGGTGAGCGCGGCCTGCACCACCTGGTGCAGGAGGTCGTGGACAACTCCGTCGACGAGGCGATGGCCGGGTACGCCGACACCATCGACGTCACGCTCCTCGCCGACGGCGCGGTCCGGGTGGTCGACAACGGCCGGGGCATCCCGGTGGACATCGTCCCCGGGCAGGAGAAGCCGGCCGTCGAGGTCGTGCTCACCGTGCTGCACGCGGGCGGCAAGTTCGGCGGCGGCGGCTACGCGGTCTCCGGCGGTCTGCACGGCGTCGGCGTCTCCGTGGTGAACGCGCTCTCCACCCGGCTCGCGGTGGAGATCGACCGGGACGGCCACCGCTGGACCCAGGACTACAAGATGGGTGCCCCGACCGCCGCGCTGGTCAAGGGCGAAGCCACCGAGCGCACCGGCACCACGGTCACCTTCTGGGCGGACCCGGACATCTTCGAGACCACGGTCTACTCCTTCGAGACGCTCTCCCGGCGGTTCCAGGAGATGGCGTTCCTCAACAAGGGCCTGACCATCTCGCTCACCGACGAGCGCCCCGAGCACGTGGACGAGGAGGGCAAGCCGCTCTCCGTCACGTACAAGTACGACGGCGGCATCGCCGACTTCGTCGCCCACCTCAACTCCCGCAAGGGCGACGTGATCCACCCCTCGGTGATCGACTTCGAGGCGGAGGACAAGGACAAGACGATCTCGGTGGAGATCGCCATGCAGTGGAACTCCTCGTACACCGAGGGGGTCTACTCCTTCGCCAACACGATCCACACCCACGGCGGCGGCACCCACGAGGAGGGCTTCCGCGCGGCGCTGACCGGCCTGGTCAACCGCTACGCGCGGGACAAGAAGCTGCTCCGCGAGAAGGACGACAACCTCTCCGGCGAGGACATCCGCGAGGGCCTGACCGCGATCATCTCGGTCAAGCTCGGCGAGCCGCAGTTCGAGGGCCAGACCAAGGACAAGCTGGGCAACACCGAGGCGAAGACCTTCGTCCAGAAGGTGGTCCACGAGCACCTCAACGACTGGCTGGACCGCAACCCCAACGAGGCCTCGGACATCATCCGCAAGTCCATCCAGGCCGCCACGGCGCGCGTCGCCGCCCGCAAGGCGCGCGACCTCACCCGCCGCAAGGGCCTGCTGGAGTCCGCCTCGCTGCCCGGCAAGCTGAGCGACTGCCAGTCCAAGGACCCGGCCGAGTGCGAGATCTTCATCGTCGAGGGTGACTCCGCCGGCGGCTCGGCCAAGCAGGGCCGCGACCCGCGGATCCAGGCCATCCTGCCGATCCGCGGCAAGATCCTGAACGTCGAGAAGGCCCGGATCGACAAGGTGCTGCAGAACACCGAGGTCCAGGCGCTGATCTCGGCCTTCGGCTGCGGCATCCAGGAGGACTACGACGAGTCCAAGCTCCGGTACCACAAGATCGTGCTGATGGCGGACGCCGACGTCGACGGTCAGCACATCCGGACGCTGCTGCTCACCCTGCTGTTCCGCTTCATGCGGCCGCTGGTCGAGTCCGGCTACGTCTACCTGGCGATGCCGCCGCTGTACAAGATCAAGTGGGGCAAGGACGACTTCGAGTACGTCTACTCGGACCGCGAGCGCGACGCCGTGATCGCCGCGGGCGTGGCCGCCGGCCGCCGCCTGCCGAAGGACGACGCGATCCAGCGGTTCAAGGGTCTCGGCGAGATGAACGCCGAGGAGCTCCGGGTCACCACCATGGACCAGGCCCACCGCCTGCTGCTCCAGGTCACCCTGGAGGACGCCGCCCGCGCCGACGAGCTGTTCTCCGTCCTGATGGGCGAGGACGTCGAGGCCCGCCGCTCCTTCATCCAGCGCAACGCCAAGGACGTCCGCTTCCTGGACGTGTGACGCCTGCACCCAGGCCCCGCACGTACCAGTCCGCGTGAAAGGAAACTGACCACCAGTGGTCGACGACAACCGTCCCGAAGGCGAGCAGCCCGAGACCCCCGAGGCCGCCTCGGGGATCACCCTGCGGATCGAGCCCGTCGAGCTCGAGACCGAGATGCAGCGCTCCTACCTCGACTACGCGATGAGCGTCATCGTGAGCCGCGCGCTGCCCGAGGTGCGCGACGGCCTCAAGCCGGTGCACCGCCGCGTGCTCTACGCGATGTACGACGGCGGGTACCGCCCCGAGAAGGGCTACTACAAGTGCGCCCGCGTCGTCGGCGACGTCATGGGCAACTACCACCCGCACGGTGACACCTCGATCTACGACACCGTGGTCCGCCTGGCCCAGCCGTGGTCGCTGCGGATGCCGCTGGTGGACGGCAACGGCAACTTCGGCTCCCCGGGCAACGACCCGGCCGCGGCCATGCGCTACACCGAGTGCAAGATGATGCCGCTGGCCATGGAGATGATGCGCGACATCGACGAGGAGACCGTCGACTTCGCCGCCAACTACGACGGCCGCTCGCAGGAGCCGACCGTCCTGCCCGCGCGCATCCCCAACCTGCTGGTCAACGGTGCCACCGGCATCGCGGTCGGCATGGCCACCAACATCCCGCCGCACAACCTCCGCGAGGTGGCCTCCGGCGCGCTCTGGGCGCTTGAGCACCCGGACGCCTCCAACGAGGAGCTGCTGGAAGCGCTGATCGAGCGGATCAAGGGCCCGGACTTCCCGACCGGCGCCCTGATCGTCGGCCGCCGCGGCATCGAGGAGGCGTACCGCACCGGTCGCGGCTCGATCACCATGCGCGCCGTGGTCGAGGTCGAGGAGATCCAGGGCCGCCAGTGCCTGGTGATCACCGAGCTGCCGTACCAGGTCAACCCGGACAACCTCGCGCTGAAGATCGCCGACCTGGTCAAGGACGGCAGGGTAGCCGGCATCGCCGACGTCCGCGACGAGTCCTCCTCGCGCACCGGCCAGCGCCTGGTCATCGTGCTCAAGCGCGACGCCGTCGCCAAGGTCGTGCTGAACAACCTCTACAAGCACACCGACCTGCAGACCAACTTCGGCGCCAACATGCTGGCCCTGGTCGACGGCGTGCCGCGCACGCTGTCGCTCGACGCCTTCATCCGGCACTGGGTCAACCACCAGGTCGACGTCATCGTCCGGCGCACCACCTTCCGGCTGCGCAAGGCCGAGGAGCGCGCCCACATCCTGCGCGCCCTGCTCCGGGCCCTGGACATGATCGACGAGGTCATCGCGCTCATCCGGGCCTCGGAGAGCGCCGACGCCGCCCGCAGCGGCCTGATGGGCCTGCTCGACATCGACGAGCTCCAGGCCAACGCCATCCTGGAGATGCAGCTCCGCCGGCTGGCCGCCCTGGAGCGCCGCCGGATCATGGACGAGCACGACGAGCTGCAGCGCAAGATCGACGAGTACAACGCGATCCTGGCCTCGCCGACCCGTCAGCGCGAGATCATCTCGGAGGAGCTCACCGCGATCGTCGAGAAGTACGGCGACGAGCGGCGCTCCACCCTCATCCCCTCCGACGGCGACCTCTCCATCGAGGACCTCATCGCCGAGGAGGACATCGTCGTCACGATCACCCGGGGCGGCTACGTCAAGCGGACCCGCTCCGACCTCTACCGCTCGCAGAAGCGCGGCGGCAAGGGCGTCCGCGGTGCCCAGCTGAAGCAGGACGACATCGTCGACCACTTCTTCGTGACGACGACCCACAACTGGATCCTGTTCTTCACCAACAAGGGCCGGGTCTACCGCGCCAAGGGCTACGAGCTGCCGGACGCCGGGCGCGACGCCCGCGGCCAGCACGTGGCCAACCTGCTGGCCTTCCAGCCGGACGAGCACATCGCCCAGGTGATGGCCGTCCGCACCTACGAGGACAAGCCGTACCTGGTCCTCGCCACCCGGGCCGGCCTGGTGAAGAAGACCCTGCTGAAGGACTACGACTCCCCGCGCTCCGGCGGCCTGATCGCGATCAACCTGCGCCAGGACGACGAGGGCCGGGACGACGAGCTGATCGGCGCCGAGCTGGTCTCCGCCGAGGACGACCTGCTGCTGGTCTCCAAGAAGGCCCAGTCGATCCGGTTCACCGCCACCGACGACGCCCTGCGGTCCACCGGCCGCGCCACCTCCGGCGTCAAGGGCATGGCCTTCCGCGAGGGCGACGAACTGCTCTCGATGAACGTCGTGCGGCCCGGGACGTACGTGTTCACCGCCACCGACGGCGGGTACGCCAAGCGGACCGCGGTGGACGAGTACCGTGTCCAGGGACGCGGCGGCTACGGCACCAAGGCGGCGAAGATCGTCGAGGGACGGGGCTCGCTGGTCGGCGCCCTGGTCGTCGACGAGACCGACGAGATCATGGCGATCACGCTGTCCGGTGGAGTGATCCGCACGAGGGTTTCCGAGGTTCGTGAAACCGGACGTGACACCATGGGCGTCCAACTGATCAACCTCGGAAAGCGCGACGCGGTGGTGGGCATGGCCCGCAACGCGGAAGCGGAGGCCGAGGACGATGAGTCGGCGGAGGACGAGGTGGCGGCCATCGAGTCCACCGAGGTGGCCGAAGGTACGGAGACGGCGCCGGGCGGGGAGACCGCCCAGGCCTGACCTCGTGCCGTGTCGGCCGGTACCGTCGCGTCCGTACACGGCGCGTGGGTACCGGCCGCCGACCAGTACCGGGCAATCCCGCCGGGCGCTGGATGACGAGTGACGACGCAGGGCGGTGCCACCGCCCTGGTGGGAAGTGCGGGAGGACCAGTGAGTGGAGCCACGGGTGCTGCGGGAGGAGCCACCGGCGGCCGTCCGGGCGCAGCACAGGGCGGCGGGGGCTACGGGGTGCCGCAGCCGCCGGCCGAACACCCGGCCGCGTCCACCTCGCTGATGCCCCCGGTCGGCGCGGCGGGACAGGGCGGGGCGACCTACGGCGGCCAGTCGGCGCCCCCGCCGCCGCCCGGTGCTCCGGCGCCGGGCTCGGGCGGGTTCTCGCAGCCGACCACCTACGCCAAGGGGCAGCCGACCCCGCCCCGGGGCACCCGGGTCGGCGGCCACACGCCGCCCGGCGGGACGCCCGCCGCGGGTCCCCGCCGACCCGCCGCCCCGGCGGCGCCGGCCGCGGGCCTGGGCCGGACCAGGAAGGCCCGGCTGCGGGTGACCAAGGCCGACCCGTGGTCGGTGATGAAGGTGAGCTTCCTGCTGTCGCTGGCGGTCGGGATCATCATCATCGTGGCCGCGGCCGTGCTGTGGATGACGCTGGATTCGCTGGGCGTCTTCGACTCGCTGGCCAAGACCCTGAAGGACATCACCGCCTCGGACACCAACGGCGGCGGCCTGATCCTGATGGACTACGTCGGCTTCGGCAAGGTGATGACCTTCACCTCGCTGATCGCGGTGGTCGACGTGGTGCTGCTGACCGCGCTGTCCACCCTCTCGGCGTTCATCTACAACGCGGCGGCCGGCTTCACCGGCGGCATCGAGCTCACGCTCGCCGAGGAGGACTGACCCTCCGGGCGTGATCCCGGGTCAGTTGCCCCCGTACGGACGGGTCTTCGTCCGCAGACGGAATGAACGGGCCCCGCAGGCTGTTGCAGCCTGCGGGGCCCGTCGGCATTCGGGTGACAGCCGGTCCCCGCGGCGTGCCGCCCGAATCGGCCTCCGCCGCGGTGGGCTTAGCTGGGCGGGTTCGTTCCGAGCCCCCGACCGCCACAGGCCTCCCCGGTCCCACCGGCCGGGTCCGGTACGACTGCGCAGGTACGGCAGGACGGAGGCACACGATGGCGGAGCTCGCACGGCGACTGGTCGAGGCCCTGGACGGGCTGCTGGGGGTTTCCGTGCCGCTGAGGCTGCAGGCCTGGGACGGCAGTGCCGCGGGGCCACCGGGGGCGCCCACGCTGGTGCTGCGCAACCGGCGGGCGCTGCGCCACCTGCTCTGGCAGCCGGGCGAGCTGGGCCTGGCCCGCGCCTACGTCTCGGGGGACATCGAGGTCGCCCCCGGCACCGACCTCTACGACGTGCTCCGGGCGGTCGCGCACTTCGTCGAGCGCCCGGAGATCCGCCGGCTCGAACTCGGCCCGGCCGAGGTGCTGGGCCCCCGGGGCCGCCGGGCGGCCGGCGCCCTGCTGCGGGCCGGCGCGCTGGGCCCCCGTCCCGCGCCGCCGGCGGAGGAGGCCCGCCCAGCCGGGCGGCTGCACAGCCGCAGCCGGGACCGGGCGGCGATCAGCCACCACTACGACGTCGGCAACGACTTCTACGCCCTGGTCCTGGGCCCGTCGATGGTGTACTCCTGCGCGTACTGGGAGCCCGCCGCCAGGAGCCTGGAGGCGGCCCAGGAGGCCAAGCTGGACCTCATCTGCCGCAAGCTCGGCCTGCGGCCCGGGATGCGGCTGCTGGACGTCGGCTCCGGCTGGGGCTCCCTGGTGCTGCACGCGGCCCGGCACTACGGCGTGACGGCGGTCGGCGTCTCCATCTCCGCCGAGCAGGTCGCGCTGGCCCGGCGGCGGGTCGAGGAGGCGGGGCTGGCGGACCGGGTGGAGATCCGGCTGCAGGACTACCGGGAGGTCCCGGACGGCCCGTTCGACGCGATCTCCAGCGTCGGCATGGCCGAGCACGTCGGCTCCGCGCAGTACCGGGTCTACGCCGAGGGCCTGTACCGGCTGCTGGTGCCCGGCGGCAGGCTGCTGAACCACCAGATCGCCCGGCGTCCCGACCACCCCGGTGAGCCGTACCGCCCGAGCCCGTTCATCGACCGCTACGTCTTCCCCGACGGCGAGCTGTCGCCGGTCGGCTCCACGGTCTCCCGGCTGGAGGAGGCGGGGTTCGAGGTGCGCGACGTCGAGTCGCTCCGCGAGCACTACGGGCTGACCCTGCGTGAGTGGGTGGCCAACCTGGAGGCGCACTGGACGGAGGCGGTCCGGCTGGTGGGCCGTGGCCGGGCCCGGGTCTGGCGGCTCTACATGGCGGCCTCCGCGCTGGCCTTCGAGGAGAACCGGATCGGCGTCAACCAGATCCTCGCCGTGCGCACGGCCGCCGACGGTGCCGCCGGTCTCGCGGCCACCCGGGAGGAGTGGCTGCGCGCCCCCGGCGGCGTCCCCGGCACAGCCCCCGGCAAGGCCCCCCACCAGCCCGTCCCGGAGGCCCCTGCCGCGGCCCCGGGTGAATCGGATTTGGGAGATCGGCGATCGGTCCGCTAATCTTTCAGTGCGGCAAGGGGCTATAGCTCAGACGGTTAGAGCGCTTCCCTGATAAGGAAGAGGCCACAGGTTCAAGTCCTGTTAGCCCCACCACCGCGAAGGGCCCGGAGCAATGCTCCGGGCCCTTCGGCGTTCCCGCGGCCCGGGAGCGGAACCGTGGGCGCCGCCCGGGGGTTGTACCGGTGGGGACCGCCCGTCGGCGGGCGGCATCCGGTGGAGAGACGGTGGCGTGATGGCGGTGTTCTGGGCGATGAGCATCCCCGGCCTGGTCTGCGCCCTGGTGGCGCTGGCCTTCGTCGACCAGCTGGCGCTGCGGGCGCGGAAGTCGCGCCTGGTGCCCTGGCGGGGGACGGGCCGCGAGGGGCAGGTGTCGGCGACCGGCTTCGAGCAGCTGCACGCGCAGTTCGCGGCCGGCAAGCAGCACCAGCTGGACGAGCGGCAGAGCGCGCTGATGCTGCGCGACGAGGAGGGGGAGGGCGCGCCGCCCCGGACCAGGGTGGATCTGGCGGCCGGTGTGGCGGTGGTGGTGCCGCCCTCGCGTGAGCAGGGCTTGTGACGGCTCTGAGGGGGCTCCACGGGGGCTCTGCGGGGTCTCTGCGCCGGTTCGGGGCCGGGCCGACCGTACGACAGGAGGTGTGGCGTCAATCCTCCGACCGGACCGGTCGGTTGGAGGCAGCGGTGGCTGGTCACGATTGGGACACCGGTGTGTATCATCGGCCGCAAGGGCAGTCTGGCAACCCGACCGCCCGTTCGTGCTCGTAAGGAATCATGGACTCGTCGGCCCGATCGAACCCGATCGGTGCACGGCTGCTGAGTCCGCCAACGCAAGAAGGACGAGGTCCCGCGGTGAAGAAGCTTCTCCTGGTCGCCCTGGTCGCCCTCGGCGGCTTCTTTGTCTACCGTCAGGTCCAGGCGGACCGCGCCGAGCAGGACCTGTGGACCGAGGCCACCGACCCGGTCCCGGCCGGCCGCTGAGGCCGCCGACGATCTGACGATCGACGATCTTCGGAGGCGCCGCACGGCGCCTCCCGGGCCGGTCGGCCCGGTCCGATGACCGGGCCGACCGGATTCCCCGGCCCCGCACGGCAGGATTGCCGGGCCGGGGCGTGGGATTCGCACCGAGACCGGGTACGCTAGTGCCCGGCGGTACGCACGGTGCCGCCCCGGGGCTTTAGCTCAGTTGGTAGAGCGCTGCCTTTGCAAGGCAGATGTCAGGAGTTCGAGTCTCCTAAGCTCCACAGTCGCCCACCGCGCGTGGGCAGCCGATCGGCCGCCGACCTGAACCAGGGTCAGCGGCCGATCGGCTTTCTCAGTGCGGTTTCCGCGGGTCGTGCGGCTTGGGGCGGTCGTGGTCCGGACCCGGTCCGGAGCCGTTGTCGGCCGAGGTGTCGGCCGGGGGCCCGGGTTGGTCGGGCCGGCCGGCCGCCGGGCCGGGCCCGGGGGAGGCGGCGCCGTTCCCGGTCCCGCCGTCGGCTCCGGGGGCGTCGTCCTGGTCGGCCTTGGAGCCGTTCACCGCGGCGGCCGTGCCGCTGCCCGAGGCGTGGGCGCCCGTGGACTGCGCGGCGGCCGGGGCGGCCGCGCCGGAGGACGCGGCGGTCGGCGGCTCGACCAGCCACTCCGGGTTGCTGTGGTGGCGCCACCACTGCCAGGCCACGATGCCGCTGCCGATCGCCAGGGCGCCCGCGACGGCCAGGCCGGTGGCCCAGTTGTTCCGGTGGGCCTTCCTGGCGTTCCGGGCGGCGAGGTCGCTGATCTCGGCCGAGGTGACGTTGCCGTGCAGGGCGGTCAGCGCGGCGGCGCCGCGGGTCTGGGCCTCCAGCGCGACCGGGGTGACGGTGGCGCGGGCCTCCTCGACCGCCTGGACGACCTTGGAGCCGACGGTGGCGCGGGTCTGGTCGGCGGCCTTCACGGCGGCCAGACGGGCGGCCAGGGCGGCCTCCTGGGCCCGGTGGAAGGCCTTGAGGGCGTTCTGCTGGGCTTCCGGCGGCAGACTGGCGAAGGCGTGACCGATCTGCGGGGCGATGTGCCGGTCGTACTGGACGCGCGCGCTGTGGGCGGCCTGGGAGGCCTTCGGGCCCAGTGCGTCCAGGGTGGGGCCCAGGCGCTGCTTGGCGCTGTCCGCGAGGTTGCCGGCCGTCTCACGAGCTGAGTCCAAACGGGTCACGAGTCTCTCCTCCTGGTGGCGTCCTTTATGCACATATCCACCTGAATGCTGATCATGCATCCTGATTTGCCCGGTGGCATTCCGGAGTGGGCCGTACGCGGGGTGTGACCCTGCGCCGTGCGGGGCGCGGCCCCGCGGCGCGGGCGGGGGGAGACGAGCCGGAACGGGCCGGAGCGGGCCGGGCCGGGGAGGTGCGGGGGAGGCCCGGGTACGGGGAGGGTGGGGTCGCGGGGCTGCGGGTATGGCCCCAGTAGGCTGGCGGTTCCGGCGGTGTTCGCCGGGACCGCGTACGCGTCGTCGCAGCAGACCGCAGCAGACCGTGGCACATCGCAGCAGGTCGTGGCAGGTCGTGGCAGAAGGGGAAATCCGATGCTCCCGGACGAGTCGAGGCCGCCGACCGACCGGATCCCCGGCCCGGGCGGCGGGAACGGGCTGTCCCGTTGCTACCGGCACCCCGAGCAGGAGACCGGCATCGGCTGCTCCCGCTGCGGCCGGCCGATCTGCCCGCAGTGCATGGTGAACGCCTCGGTGGGCTTCCACTGCCCGGAGTGCGTCAGCGAGGGCGGCCGCGAGGTCCGGCGGGCGACGACCCGGTTCGGCGGGCAGTTGGCCGGTGACGGCGCGCTGGTCACCAAGGTGCTGATGGGCGTCAACCTGATGGTCTTCGTCCTGGCCGCCTACGTGCTCAAGCCGTGGCTGGCCGACGACCTGATGCTGGTCAGCTTCGACTCGCGCTACACCGGCTTCCCGTACGGCGTAGCCGAGGGCCCGGAGCAGTGGTACCGGCTGCTGACCGCGGCCTTCCTGCACACCGAGCCCTGGCACATCGCCACCAACATGCTGATGCTCTGGGTGATGGGCCCCGCGCTGGAGGCGGCGCTGGGCCGGCTCCGCTTCCTGGCGCTCTACCTGGTCTCCGCGCTGGCCGGCAGCGCGTTCGCCTTCCTGCTGGTCGGCGACGGGATGAAGTCGCTGGGCGCCTCGGGCGCGATCTTCGGCCTGCTCGGCGCGACCCTCGTGATGTACCGGAAGGTCCGGGCGCCGCTCGGCCCGGTGGCCGCGCTGCTGGTGTTCAACCTGATCGTCACCTTCTCGGTGCCCGGCATCGACTGGCGGGCGCACGTCGGCGGCCTGATCGCCGGGACGCTGACCGCGGCGGGGCTGATGTACGCCCCGCGGGAGAACCGGGCGGCCGTGCAGGGGCTGACGGTGGCGGGGGTGGTCGGCCTGGTGCTGTTGATGGTCCTGGTCGGAACGGCCAGCTACGGCGGGTGACGCCTCCCGCACGGTTGTCCACAGCGGGTGGGTGGTTGTGCACAGCCGGTGCGGGTCACCGGGTGTGGATACCTGTTCTACGCGTGTCCTGCTGTGCGTATTCGGCATTCGGGGGAGGGCGCGCGCGGGTGTGGAAAGCGCCCCCGGCGTGAGTTATCCACAGGCTTGCGCGACTTTTCCCCAGTGTGGATAACCATGTGGATAAACGCGATAAGCGGGATAACCGGCGGGGGATATGCCGCACACCCGACAATCCGGGCGCGACGACGCCGCCCCGGGGACCGGCCGTCCCGGGGCGGCGGAATGCGCTCAGGGGTGGAGCCCCGGCGTCACTTCCACTGGGTGGAGACGCCGAACCCCGCCGCGATGAAGCCGAAGCCCACCAGGATGTTCCAGTTCCGCCAGCTCTCCACCGGCCAGCTGCCGCTCGTCACGTAGTAGGTGACGATCCAGATCAGGCCGATCAGGAACAGCGCCAGCATCAGCGGTGCAACCCAGCCGCGGCCCGAACTGATCTTCACCGTGGCCGTGGTCGGCGGGGTGTAGTCGGACTTCTTGCGGAGTCGGGACTTCGGCACGAGGAGCTCTCCTGTCGATGCGCTGTGACCGCGCAGGGGTTCAGCGGGGGCGAGGCGGCCGGCGGGTGGCGGTTGGGGAGAACGTTAAGGGGACCGACCCCGCGCATGCCACCGGCGTCCGTTAGCGTAGTGGCTCGGCGGGTCTGAAGGAGATAAGGGTACGGTGCCTAATTTGTCGATTCCCCCTCGGCCGCCTCGTACCGGCTCCACCGGCACCCGAATTGTCGGACGTGCCCTGACCTGCGCCGTCTTCGCGCTCGCCGGACTGCTGTTCTACATCAGCGCGCAGACCGCCCGCGGCACCGATCTGCGGACCGACAACTCGCTGCTCAGCCTCTCCGACGTGATACGGCAGCGCAGCGCGCAGAACCAGCAGTCCCAGACCCAGCTCGCCGACCTCCAGGAGCGGGCCCGGCAGCTCACCGACCAGCAGGGCCGCAGCCCCGCCGACGCCGCCCGGCTGACCACCCTGGAACAGGCGGCCGCGCTGGACCCGCTCCAGGGCCCGGGCCTCACCGTCACCCTCAACGACGCCCCGCCGAACGCGACCGCGCGCATCCCCGGAGTGCCCGAGCCCGGCGTCAACGACCTGGTGATCCACCAGCAGGACATCCAGGCCGTGGTCAACGCGCTCTGGCGGGGCGGCGCCGAGGGGGTCCAGGTGATGGACCAGCGGCTGATCTCCACCAGCGCCGTCCGCTGCGTCGGCAACACCCTGCTGCTGCAGGGCCGGGTCTACTCGCCGCCCTACGTGGTCAAGGCGGTCGGCAGGACGGACGCGCTGCGCTCGGCGGTCGAGGCGGACCCGACGATCCGCAACTACCTGCAGTACGTCCAGGCCTACGGGTTGGGCTGGAAGGTGCAGGAGAGCGGGGACCTCGGCCTGCCCGGCTACACGGGCACGGCGGACCTCCGCTCGGCGACCGGGCAGTAGGAGGGCGGGTCTAGTCTTGACCCCAGTCTGATACGTCGAGGGAGCACCATGTACGGCTGGTTCTGGCGTCACCTCCCGGGGCCCACCCTGGTCAAGGCCGTCATTTCGCTCCTCCTCGTCCTGGGAGTGGTCTACCTCCTCTTCACGTACGTCTTCCCGTGGGCGGAACCACTCCTCCCCTTCGGCGACGTCACAGTGGACGGAGGCGACGACGGTGCCGTCGGCTGATCCGGCGGAACCGCTCCTCGTCCCAGTCCCCGCACCCCACGGAGAACGCGCGCGCATGACCACCCAGCCGAACCCGCCCCGCATCCTGGTCGTGGACAACTACGACAGCTTCGTCTTCAACCTGGTCCAGTACCTCTACCAGCTCGGCGCCACCTGCGAGGTGGTCCGCAACGACGAGGTGACGGTCGGGCACGCGGTGTGCCGCGAGGGGGACACCGGCTTCGACGGGGTGCTGCTCTCCCCCGGCCCGGGCGCCCCCGAGGAGGCCGGCGTCTGCATCGAGATGGTGCACCACTGCGCGCGGATCGGGCTGCCGGTGTTCGGTGTCTGCCTGGGGCTGCAGTCGATCGCGGTGGCGTACGGCGCGGTGGTCGACCGGGCACCCGAGCTGCTGCACGGCAAGACCTCGCCGGTCGAGCACGAGGACGGCGGCGTGTTCGCGGGGCTGCCCTCGCCGCTCACCGCGACCCGGTACCACTCGCTGGCCGTCGAGCCGGCCACCGTGCCGGACGAGCTGGTGGTCACCGCGCGCACCGGCAGCGGCGTGATCATGGGGCTGCGGCACCGGGACCTCCCGGTCGAGGGGGTGCAGTTCCACCCCGAGTCGGTGCTCACCGAGGGCGGCCACCGGATGCTCGCCAACTGGCTGGCCGAGTGCGGCGACCCGCTGGCCGTGGACCGTTCGGCCGGGCTCGCCCCGGTGATCGGCCGGGGCTGAGCCGCATGACCGCGGTGCGTCCGGAGGGGCGCTACCAGTCGGACGCGGACCCGCAGGGCGGTTCCGCGCAGCCGGGCGGTGGCCCGTACCAGCAGCACGACGACCCGTACCGGCAGCCCTACCCCCCGGAGCAGTACCCGCAGGAGCAGTACGGGCAACCCCCGTACCAGGGACAGGACCAGTACCAGCAGAACGGCTACCCGCAGTACGGCCACCAGGCGCCGTACCCGCAGGCGCCGTACGAGCAGGGTCCGTACCAGGCCGCGCCGTACCCGCAGGGCCCGTACCCGCAGAACGGCCACCAGCAGAACGGCCAGTACCAGCAGTACGACGCCCAGCAGGCCCAGCCGGGCCACGGCCGGGACGGCTACCCGGCACAGGGCGGGGCCGAGGACGGCTGGGGCGTCTACGAGCCCGCCGCGGCGCCCGCACCGCCCGCACCGCCGGCGGCGACGGGCCGTCGGCGCCGGGAGGGCCCGGACGCCCCGGGGAGCCCCGCCACGGCACTCGCGGCGGCCGAGACGGTCACCATGGCCGCCGTGGCCGGCGCCGACGGACAGCCGGTCGACGGACCGCCGGTCGACGGACCGCCGGCCGGTGGCGGCCGGGCGGAGCGCCGCCGCGCCGCACAGGGCCGGACCTCGGTGCGCTCGGGCCACGGACGCCGCCGGGCCGGGGGCCGGGCCGCCGCGGGCGGACCCCGGGCCAAGGAGTCGCCGGCGGTGGTCGCCGCCCGCTTCCTCGGCGAGCTCTGCATCACCCTCGGCCTGGTGATGCTGCTCTTCGTCTCGTACCAGCTCTGGTGGACCAACGTGCAGGCCGACGCGGCCGCCGCCGGGGCCCGCAACCAGTTGGAGGAGCAGTTCGACGCTGGGCAGCCGGCCCCGGCGGCCCCGGGCCAGCCGGCGCCGGACCCGGCCAAGCCGGAGACCTTCGAGCCCGGCAAGGGCTTCGCGATCATCCACCTGCCGAAGCTGGGCCAGAAGTTCCCGATCGCCGAGGGCACCGCCAAGGGGTCGGTGCTGGACAGGGGCCTGGTGGGCCACTACACCGGCACCGGCATGCCGGCCGACAAGGCGGGCAACTTCGCGCTGGCCGCGCACCGCAACACGCACGGCGAGCCGTTCCGGCGGATCAACCAGCTCGGCAAGGGCGACAAGATCGTGGTGGAGACCGCGACCGCCTACTACACGTACGAGGTCACCGGCGGGATCCCGGAGACCCCGCCGTCCAACGTGAGCGTGATCAAGCCGGTCCCGAACGGCGCCGGCTACGGCCAGGCCGGCCGCTACATCACGCTGACCACCTGTACGCCGGAGTTCAGCTCGAAGTACCGGCTGATCGTCTTTGGCAAGATGATCGACGAACGGCCGCGCAGCCAGGGCAAGCCGGCCGCCCTCACGGCGGGCTGACGACGGCCCCGGGGCGGCCCGAGGGCGGTCCGGGAAGGGGAGAGACGTGACCCAGGGGACCGAGGCGGTGGCCGAGGAGGCCTTTCCGCCGCCCGAGCCCGAGCCAGGCCGCCGCCGCGGCCGCGGCCGCGAGCCGGCCGGCCGGAGGCGCCGCGGGCGGGCACTGGCCGCGCTCGGCGTCTTCGGCGAGCTGCTGATCACCCTGGGCCTGGTGCTCGGCCTCTTCGTCGCCTACTCGCTCTGGTGGACCGACGTGCTGGCGGACCGCTCCGCCGCCGCGGCCTCCGACCAGCTGCGCGAGTCCTGGGCGGCCGGCCCGGTCACTCCCCCGTCGGTCACTCCCCCGTCGGGCGCCCCCACCACCCCGGGTGCCCCCGCGCCGTCCGGCACGCCGGCGGCCGCCGGGCCCTCCTACGCGGCGGGCGACGGGATCGGCTTCCTGCACGTCCCGGCGATGGGCCGGGGCCAGGTGATGATCCGGATGGGCACCGACCCGGACACCCTGTCCGAGGGCGTCGCCGGGGTGTACGAGCAGCCGTACCGCTCGGCGATGCCCTGGGACGCCACCGGCAACTTCACGCTCGCCGCCCACCGGGACGGCCACGGGGCGAAGTTCCACGACCTGGACGCCGTCGGCAAGGGCGACGCGATAGTCGTCGAGACGCGGGACAAGTGGTACGTCTACCGGGTCGACAGCACCCTGCCGGAGACGTCCAAGTACGACACCGGCATCGTCGCCCCCGTGCCGAAGGGCTCCGGCTACACCGCGCCCGGCCGGTACATCACGCTGACCACCTGCACGCCGGTGTACACCTCGCGCTACCGGATGGCGGTCTGGGGGAGTCTGGTGCGGGTGGACGACATGGACGCCAAGCGCACCCCGCCGCCGGAGCTGCGGCACTCCTGAAGCCCGCCGCTCCGCGCCCCGCGCCCCGCGCCCCGCGCCCCGCGCCCCGCGCCCCGCGCCCCGCTCCGCGCGCTGCCCGCGCCCTGCCGTACGAACGCCCGAGGGCCCGTCGACACTCCGTCGACGGGCCCTCGGGCGTTCGTACGCTGTTCCCGGAAACAACTCAGCCGGTCGGCCCGGTCTCAGAACCAGGGGAACCAGGGCTTAGTTGTTGGGTCCCCCTTTGGTGTTGGAGGGGGTGGGGATCCCGGGGACGGTGGGAACGGTGGGTGTGTCGTTCCCTTTGGGCGGGTCCGCCGGCTTGGTCATCAGGCCGACCGAGCTGTTCGGGTCGACCTGCGTTCCGGCCTGCGGGTTCGAGTAGGTCACCGTCGAGTTCGGGTCCTGCGGGCCCGACACCACCGTGTACTGCAGGCCGAGGGTCTGGAGCTGCTTGATGGCGTCCTTGAGCAGGACGTTCTGCAGCGGCGGGACCGAGACCTTGTCCGGCGCCTTGTAGACGGTCAGCTGGACCTTGGTGTTGGCCGCGACCTTGCTGTTCGCCGCGGGCGTCTGCGAGGCGACCGTGTTGACCTTGCTCGGGTCGTTGGTCGGCGTGGTCTTCGAGGCGTCGACCTGGAACCCGGCGCCCTCCAGAGCGGACTGCGCGGCCTCCTTCTGCTGGCCGACCACGTTGGGCACGGGGACCTTGGCCTTGCCCTGCGACACCGTCAGCTTGATCGGGGCGGCCGGGTCGGCACCCGCGTTGGCGGGCGGGTCCTGGGTGATCACCTGCTCCAGCGGAGCGTTGTCGTCGTCCTTGTAGTCGGCGGAGACGTTGGTGAACCCGGCGTCGTTCAGGGCCTTGGTCGCCTGCTCCTTGGTCTTGCCGACCACGTTCGGCACGGTGGCCTTGGCCGGGCCGGAGGAGAGCTGCACGGTGATCGTGCCGGCCTCCGTGAGCTGGCCGCCGGCCGCCGGGGTCTGGGTGCAGACCTGGTCCTTCTTCACGTTGGTGTCCGGGCAGGCGAGCTTCTCGCCCTCGGTGACCACCAGCTTGGGACCGGCCTGGGAGGCGAGCGTCTTGGCGTCCGCCAGGCTCCTGCCGACCAGGTTCGGCACCGCGATCTTCGGTGCCTCCTTCGGGTCGTCGGACTTCTTGTTGCTGAACATCGCCTGGGCGACGAAGAAGGTGCCGACCAGGACCAGCACGGCGGCGACCGCCAGCACGATCCAGGAGGTGTTGCTCTTCTTCGGCGGCTCCTCGCCGCGCCGGCCGGCGCGGCCGTACCCGTCGTCGTAGCCGTCGTTGCCGCCGTTGCCCGGGGCCGCGGCGTAGTTCTGGCCGTAGCCGTCGTCGTAGCCGGGCGCGGGGGCGTGCGGGTAGCCGCCCGGGGCGGCCTGCGGCAGCACCGTGGTCGGCCCGCCGGCGGTCTGCTGCGGCAGCATGTTGGTCTGGCCGTACGGGTCGTGCTGCGGGTACCCGTTCTGGTCGTAGCCGTACCCGGCGGCGCCCATGCCGTAGGCGGCGGCCTGCTGGGCGGCGGCCACCGGCAGGCCGTCGAGGAAGCGCTCGATGTCGTCGCGCATCTCGTCGGCGCTCTGGTAGCGGTAGTCGCGGTCCTTGGCGAGCGCCTTGAGCACGATCGCGTCGACCTCGGGGCGGACCTCGGGGTCGAAGACGGACGGCGGCTGCGCCTCCTCCCGCACGTGCTGGTAGGCGACCGCGACCGGGGAGTCGCCCACGAACGGCGGGCGGACGGTCAGCAGCTCGTAGAGCAGGCAGCCGGTGGAGTAGAGGTCGGACCGGGCGTCCACCTGCTCGCCCTTGGCCTGCTCCGGGGAGAGGTACTGGGCGGTGCCGATGACGGCGGAGGTCTGCGTCATCGTCATGCCGGCGTCGCCCATCGCGCGGGCGATGCCGAAGTCCATGACCTTGACGTTGCCCTGCCGGGTCAGCATGACGTTGGCGGGCTTGATGTCGCGGTGCACGATGCCGGCGCGGTGCGAGTACTCCAGGGCCTGGAGGATGCCGATGGTCATCTCCAGCGCGCGCTCCGGCAGCAGCCGGCGCCCGGAGTGCAGCAGCTCGCGCAGCGTGGACCCCTCGACGTACTCCATCACGATGTACGGGATGGAGATGCCGTCGATGTAGTCCTCGCCGGTGTCGTAGACGGCGACGATGGCGGGGTGGTTGAGTGACGCCGCAGACTGTGCCTCACGACGGAAGCGGGCCTGGAACGACGGATCCCGGGCCATGTCGGCCCGGAGCGTCTTCACGGCGACGGAACGGCCGAGCCGGGTGTCATGGGCGAGGTACACCTCGGCCATGCCGCCGCGTCCCAGGACGCCGCCGAGCTCGTACCTGCCGCCTAGGCGACGAGGCTCTTCCATAGTTCCGACCCTCTCCCTCACCCGCCGGTGAGGTTGTGACGTAGGTGTCCCCGCACGCTCCGTGTGACGCTGCCCGGGCCCCGGGTGGTTCTGCGTTCAGGACCGTGCGGCGCCTCGCGGGCGGCAACGGGTACACCCGCTGCTGCGGATACGCTACCGGTCGCACCGTGCCGGACCCGAGTCGACCGCAGGCCGATATCAGACCGGTATCCGGACAGGGGTGCCGATCGTGACATTTCACTCACCCGCGGAACCCCCGGCGCCCGTTCCCCGGACCGCCGGAACCACCCGTCCGTCCGGGGCCCGACGGGCCCCGGAGCTGCCGGGTCACTTCCCGAGCACCGCCTGCATCACCGACTTGGCGATGGGCGCGGCCAGCCGGCCGCCGCTGATGCCGTCACGGTTGTTGGAGCCGTCCTCGACCACCACCGCGACCGCGACCGAGCGGCCGTCGGCCGCCTTGGCGTAGGAGGTGAACCAGGCGAACGGCAGGCCGGCGTTGTCCTCGCCGTGCTGCGCGGTACCGGTCTTGCCGCCGACCGTGAGGCCGGGGATCCGGGCGTTCTTGCCGGTGCCGTTCTCGACCACCGAGACCATCATCTCCTGCAGCTTCGCCGCGGTGCCCGGGCTGATCGGCTGGGAGAACTGCTTCTCGGTGTGCTGGGAGATGGTGGTCAGCGAGGCCGAGCGCTCCTGCTGGACGAGGTAGGGCTGCATCAGCGAGCCGTTGTTGGCGATCGCCGCCGACACCATGGCCATCTGCAGCGGGGTGGCCCGGGTGTCGTGCTGACCGATGGAGTCCAGGGCGGTGCCGTCCGGGGTGGAGTTGGTCGGGAAGACGCTCTTCTCGGAGCGGACCGGGGTGTCGACGGTGCTGTTGAAGCCGAACTTCTCGGCCTGCGCCCGCATCTTGTCCTTGCCCAGGTCGGCGCCGATCTTGCCGTAGACCGTGTTGCAGGACTGGTCCATGCCGGACTTCAGGGTGGCGTTCGCGCACTTCTCGAACTCGGACTCGTTCTTCAGCTCGGTCTTGGTGCCGGGCAGGATGTACGGGTCCGGGGTCTCGGTGGTGTCGTCGATGTTCTGGTAGAGGCCGTTCTCGAACGCCGCCGCCGCGGTGACCAGCTTGAAGGTCGAGCCGGGCGGGTAGGTCTCGCGCAGCGCCCGGTTGAGCATCGGCTTGTTCGGGTCGGCGTTGAGGTCGGTCCAGGCCTTGCTGTCGGCGGCCTCGTTGCCGGCGAAGACCCCGGGGTCGTAGGACGGGGTGGAGACCAGGGCCAGGATCGCGCCGGTGCGCGGGTCGAGCGCGACCACCGCGCCCTTCTTGCTGCCGAGGCCGTCGAACGCGGCCTTCTGCGCCTTGGCGTTGATGGTGGTGACGACGTCGCCGCCCTTCTTCGGCTCCCCGGTCAGCATGTCCAGGGTGTTGCGGAAGAAGAGCCGGTCGTCGCTGCCGGAGAGGATGCCGTCCTCCAGCTGCTCCAGCTGGTTGGCCCCGAAGGCCTGCGAGGAGTAGCCGGTGACGGGCGCGTACATCGGGCCGTCCACCCAGGACCGCTTGTACTTGTAGCGCAGGCCGTTGACGAAGGCGGACTGGGTGACCGGCTGGCCGTCGACGATGATGTTGCCGCGCGGGTGGGCGTACCGGTCGTAGACCTGGCGCTTGTTGTTCTTGTTGGTGGCCCAGGCCTCGGCCTGGACGCCCTGCACCCAGTTGGTGCGCACCATGAGGGCCAGGATCAGGACGAGGCAGAAGATCGAGACCCGGCGGATCGGCTTGTTCACGCGGCTGCTCCCCCCTGGAGCTCGGTGGCTGGCGCGGGTTCCACGCCCGGGCGGCGGGCACTGTCGCTGATCTTCAGGAGGATCGCGACCAGTGCCCAGTTGGCGACCACCGAGGACCCGCCCTGGGCGAGGAACGGCATGGTCATACCGGTCAGCGGGATCAGGCCGGTGACGCCGCCCGCCACCACGAAGACCTGGAGCGCCATCGCCGAGGAGAGGCCGACGGCGAAGAGCTTGCCGAACGGGTCGCGGGCGGCGATCGCGGTGCGCAGGCCGCGCTGGATCAGTAGGGCGTAGAGCATGAAGATCGCCATCATGCCGGTGAGGCCGAGTTCCTCGCCGAAGGAGCCGAGGATGAAGTCGCTCTTCGCGGCGAAGTCGATCAGCCAGGAGCGCCCCTGGCCGAGGCCGGAGCCGGTCACCCCGCCGGAGCCGAGCGCCATCAGCGACTGGCCGATCTGCTCGGTCGCGCCGTCCGGTGGCTTGGGCGCGAAGGCGGCCATCGGGTCGAGCCAGGCGTCGATGCGGGTCTTGACGTGGCTGGTGGTGGAGGCGACCGCGACGGCGCCGCCGACCGACATCAGCAGGCCGAAGATGATCCAGCTGGTGCGCTCGGTGGCGACGTACAGCATCACCACGAAGAGGCCGAAGTACAGGAAGGACGAGCCGAGGTCGTTCTCGAAGACCAGGATCAGCAGGCTGAGCAGCCAGATCACGATGATCGGACCGAGGTCGCGGCCGCGCGGCAGGTAGAGGCCCATGAAGCGGCGGCTGGCCAGGGCCAGGGCGTCCCGCTTGACCATCAGGTAGCCGGCGAAGAAGACGGTCAGGATGATCTTGGCGAACTCGCCGGGCTGGATCGAGAAGGCGCCCATCCGGATCCAGATCTTGGCCCCGAAGTCCTCCTTGCGCGCCGGGAAGAAGGCCGGCGCGGCGAGCAGCACCAGGGCCACCGCCATCGAGATGTAGGTGTAGCGCTGGAGGACGCGGTGGTCCTTCAGGAACACCATCACCACGATGAAGAACGCGACGCCGAGGCCCGACCACATGAGCTGGTTGGGCGCCGCCGCGAAGTTCTTGTGCAGCAGCGGCCCGGCCTTGTCGAGCCGCCAGATCATCACCAGTCCGAGCCCGTTGAGCAGGGTGGCGATGGGCAGCATCAGCGGGTCCGCGTACGGCGCGAACTTCCGCATCAGCAGGTGGGCGACCAGTGCGAGCGCCCCCATGCCGAGGCCGTAGCCGAGCATGCCGGTGGGCAGCTTGTCGTCCATCGCCAGGCCCACGTTGGCGTAGGCCAGGACCGGCAGCACCACCGCGAAGGCCAGCAGCGCCAGCTCGGTGTTGCGCCGGTTCGGCGTGCCCTGCGGCGAGATCGTGGTGTTGCCCCGGCGCCGTGAGGACGCGCGGTCGGCGGGTACACCGCCGGCCGTGTGTCCGTCGGACCGGTTGTTCGCATCACTGCTCAGGTCGAAGGTGCTCATGCTCCCGCCTCGGTCCACTCGGCAGGGGCATTCGCCCGGGCACGCCTCTCGATGGTCTGCTCGCTCACGTGGTGGCCGCTCCCTGCCGGCCGGCGGGCCCGCGCGGGGCGGACCTATGTCGGGTCGCGGCCGTCACGGCTTCGGGCAGGAGTCGGCCCGCTGCCGCTCCTCGTCGCTCAGGCCGGGCAGGTCGCCCTGCGGGGCGGCCGGGGCGGCGGCGCTCTGGCTGGGCGCGACCGCGGAGGGCGTGCCGGCTGCCGGAGCGCTCGGGGTCGGGGTGCTCGGGGTGGGGCTCGCCGTGGGTACGCCCGCCGCGGGCGCCCGGCCGCTCGCGGACGGGCTGGGCGGCGTGGTGGCCGTCACGAACCCGGCCTGCACGGCCGTCCCGCCGGTGAGGCCGGAGAGCGCCGCGGGTACCGCCGGCGGGGCCGCCGGAGCGGTCGGGTTGGCGGCGGCGGCCCGGGCGTCGGCGACCTTGCGGCAGAACGCGGCCTGCTCGCCCAGCTTCTTCACCTTGTCGTCGGCGTCGCCGAGGCTGCTCGCCGAGATGGTGTTGGTGACGTGGGTGAGCTGGTCCTTCGGCAGGTACTTGAGTTCGATCTCCTTGTACGGCGTGTGCACCGAGGAGAGGTTCAGTCCGGCCAGGTTCTGGTTGACGCCCTGGTAGACCGCGACGTGGTCGCCCTCGGTGCCGACGTAGTACTGGCTCTGGGTCCACTGGTAGCCGAAGAAGCCGCCCGCGCCGAGCAGGCCCACGGTGACCAGGCCGATCAGCGAGAACGTCAGCGCGCGGTTCTTCCGCTTCGGCCGCGGCTCCTCGTCGTCGAAGCCCTCGGCGGGGTGCGCGGCCGGCTCGCCGGCGCCGTAGCCCTCCGGGTAGCCCTCGGCCGGGCCGAAGCCGTTCTGGCCGTCGCCCTGGTAGCCGGCGTCGTAGCCCGCGGCCGGGCCGAACGCGCCCTGCGGGCCGCGGCCGAGCCCGGCGGCGCGGCCGGCCGGGGTGTCGCGGATCGACTGGTCGGCGGCGGCCGAGGACGGCGGGGTCTCGGCGACCGCGCCGACCACCACCGGGACGTCGGTGAACTGGCCGCTCATGGTGTCCGTGGCGCCGACGTCGAGGACGTCCGCCACGATGCAGGTGATGTTGTCCGGACCGCCGCCGCGCAGGGCGAGCTGGATCAGCTCCTGCACGGTCTGCTCGGGCGAGTAGTAGCTGCCGAGCGTGTCCTGCAGGGTCTGGTGGCTGACCGGGCCGGAGAGGCCGTCGGAGCAGATCAGGTAGCGGTCGCCGGCCCGCACCTCGCGGATCGACAGGTCCGGCTCGACCTGGCCGCGGCCGTCCAGCGCCCGCATCAGCAGCGACCGCTGCGGGTGGGTCTCGGCCTCCTCGGGCGTGATCCGGCCCTCGTCGACCAGCCGCTGCACCCAGGTGTGGTCCTGGGTGATCTGCACCAGCGACCCGTCGCGCAGCAGGTAGGCGCGGGAGTCGCCGACGTGGACGAGGCCCATCCGCTGGCCGGTCCAGAGCATCGCGGTGAGGGTGCAGCCCATGCCTTCGAGCTGCGGGTCCTCCTCGACCATCTGGCGGAGCCGGTCGTTGGCGCCCTGGACCGCGTCACCGAGCAGGGTCAGCAGATCGGCGCCGGGCACGTCCTCGTCCAGCCGGACGATCGAGCCGAGCACCTCGGAGGAAGCGACCTCGCCGGCCGCCGCGCCGCCCATGCCGTCGGCCACGGCCAGCAGCCGCGGGCCGGCATAGCCGGAGTCCTCGTTCCCCTCCCGGATCAGTCCCTTGTGGGAGCCGGCGGCGAAGCGCAGCACCAGGGTCATGCGACCTGTGCCCCCCTCTGGGTCATGGACGGGATGCTGTCCCTCATGCGCTACTACTTCCGCAGTTCGATGACGGTCCTGCCGATACGGATCGGCATGCCCGGCTGGAGCGGGGTCGGCGCGGTCAGGCGCTGACGGTCCAGATAGGTGCCGTTGGTGGAGCCTAGATCCTCGACCGTCCACTGCCCAGTCTGGTCGGGATAGATCCTGGCATGCCGGGAGGACGCGTAGTCGTCGTCCAGCACGATGGTGGAGTCGTGGGCCCGGCCCAGGGTGATGGTCTGGCCCTGGAGCGCGACGGTGGTCCCGGCCAGTGAGCCCTGGACCACGACGAGCTGGGTCGGTGCGCCGCGACGGCGCCCGCCGCCCTGGGTCTGCGGACCGGCGGAGGGCTGGGCCTGCGCGGGGCGCCCGGGCGCGGGGGCCGCGGCACCGGCCGCGGGTGCGGCGGCGCCCCGGCGGGACGCGCGGGGGTTCACCCTGGTCCCGAACAGGTCGCTGCGGATCACCTGGACCGCGACGATGACGAACAGCCACAGCACGGCCAGGAAGCCCAGCCGCATGACCGTCAGGGTCAGTTCTGACATGGCCGGCCCGCCCGTGAGTGAGCGAAGCGAGCGAACAAATCGGACACTACCCTTCGACCTGTCGGTAGACGATGGTGGTGGAGCCCACGACGATTCGAGAGCCGTCGCGGAGCGTAGCGCGCTGGGTGTGCTGTCCGTCCACCACGATGCCGTTGGTGGACCCCAGGTCGAGCACCATCGAGGGGGTGCCGGGCCGGATCTCGGCGTGCTTCCGGGAGACCCCGGGGTCGTCGATGCGGACGTCGGCCTCCGTGGAGCGGCCGAGCACGCAGACGTTCCCGGTGATCTGGTGCCGGGCACCGTTCACCTCGATCCAGCGGCGCACCGACGTGCCGTGGCCGGCGCCCGGGAACGGGCGCACGTTGCCGCCGCCGGGGGCGGGCGGCCCGGGGGGCTGGGTGGGCGGCGCGGCCGGCGGCGGGGGCGCGCTGTACGGGGCGGCGCCCTGCTGCTGCCACGGTGCGCCGGGGGCCGGGGCGGCCGGCGGCCGCCCGTAGCCGGGCTGGGTGGGCTGCGCGGGCGCCTGCTGCTGCGGCGGTGGCTGCTCCTCGGCCGCGAGGGTGCGGCTGCGCACCCGGTACAGGCCGGTGTCCAGGTCGTCGGCCTTCTCCAGGTTCACCTGGAGCGGGCCCATGAAGCTGTACCGCTGGGCCTCGGCGTACTCGCGGACCATGCCGGACAACTCGGTGCCCAGCTGCCCGGAGTAGGGGCTCAGCCGCTCGTAGTCGTGCGGACTCAGCTCGACGATGAAGTCGTTGGGCACGACGGTGCGCTCGCGGTTCCAGATGCTCGCGTTGTTGTCGCACTCGCGCTGCAGCGCTCCGGCGATCTCCACGGGCTGGACCTCGGATTTGAACACCTTGGCGAAGGTGCCGTTGACGAGACCCTCGAGTCGCTGCTCGAACTTCTTCAGCACTCCCATGGGGCACCCCCTTCCAGGGTTCGTTCGCCTGCCTGCCGACCGGATTCCGGGGAGCCGGTCGCGCCTACTTGCGGTACTTCCGTACTGATCGTATCCACGCCGGGGCCATCCGTACGGTTCCCGGAGCACGTGGTGCCCGGGGGTGGGCTCGGACACACAGGGTGACGCATTCGGGCGGCAGCATGCCAGGGCTACCCGCCGGAAGGGGCCGCCATCCCTCGCTCGCCTGTTCGCCGGGCATCCGTTCGGATGCGCCCGGCCTCCCCGGGGAACGGATTCGGAGGTGGCCCGCAGGTCGTGCTACTGTTTTCCACGTCGGAAGGGGCACCCGCAAGGGGGCCGGATCGAAGAACCGCAAGGGCCACATGGTACCGAGCGGGTCGGCTGATCGGCTGGCAACCACGACAAACACCCATGCGCGGGTGGCGGAATAGGCAGACGCGCTGGATTCAGGTTCCAGTGCCCGAAAGGGCGTGGGGGTTCAACTCCCCCCTCGCGCACAGCGAAGCCCCGCAGATCTTCGGATCTGCGGGGCTTTCTCGTTGTCGGGGCTGCTTCTAGGGCCTCTTCGCCTCCGGAGCGCTCCGACCCGGTGCCGACGGTCGGCGCTCCAAGGCCCCTCGTTCCTCGGGTCCTCCTCGCTTCTCCCTCTCGGCACCGGCGCGCCCCTTCGGCTCAGAGGCCCGGAGCCCCGGAGTCCCCGGCCGGTCAGTTCCGGCTGGCGGGGAGCTCGGCCCGGACCTCGAAGCCGCCGTCCGCGGTGGGGCCGGCGGCGAGCGAGCCGCCGAGCAGCTGGGCGCGCTCGCGCAGGCCGACCAGGCCGTGGCCGCCGCCCGGCAGGGTCTGGGTGGGACGGACCGGCGGGGCCTCGTTGCGGACCTCGACCCGTAGCCTGCGCCCCCGGGCCTTGACCCGCACGTGCACCGCGGCGTCCGGCGCGTACTTGGTGATGTTGGTGAGCGCCTCCTGGACGGTGCGGTAGGCGGCCCGCTCGACCGCCTCCGGCCAGGGGCGGTCGCCGGGCGCCAGTTCGGCGTCGGCGGACAGCCCGCTCTCCTCGATCAGCCGCGGCAGGTCCGCCAGCCGGGGCTGCGGGGCCAGCGGGGTGTCCATCCGCGGGCCGCCGGCCCGCAGCACCCCGACCATCTGCCGCAGCTCCTCCAGGGTGCGGACGGAGAGCTCGCGGATGGTCCGGGCGGTGGTCACCGCGGCCTGGTCGGGGGTGGAGACCTGGAGCGCGCCCGCCTGGATGCTGATCAGGCTGACCTGGTGCGAGACGACGTCGTGCATCTCCCGGGCGAGCCGCCCGCGCTCGTCGCTCAGCACCCGTTCGGCGAGCAGCCGGCTCTCCCGCTCCTGGCCCCGGGTCAGCTCGTCCAGCCGGGCGGCCAGCTCGCGCCTGGTGCGGGAGAGCAGGCCGGTGGCGGCCGGGCCGGCGGCCAGCATCACCGACTGGATCGCGTACAGCGCGGTGTCCCGGCTCAGCTCGAAGGTCTGCTCGTAGACCGGCCAGTGGAAGAACTCGACGAGGGCGAACAGGGAGGCGCAGGGCACCACCACCCGGGGGCTGGGGCGCTCGGCCGCCACCGTGTAGACGGCCGTTATCGGGGCGAGCCAGATGTCGTCGAGGTAGCTGCCGGGCATGACCAGCAGCAGGACGGTGACCGGGAAGCGCCGCCGCCAGAGCAGTGCGACGGCGGCCAGCACCGAGAGCAGGGTCTGCCACAGGGGCGCTCCCCGGGCCACCAGGGCGGCGTCGACGAGGGAGTAGAGCGCCGGCAGCAGGAGCATCAGCCAGGGCGCGGTGAAGCGGGCCGGGAGCCGTCTGCCGGGGGAGGGGTCGCTCATGCCCCGTCGCTCGGCTTGGGCCGGACCAGGCCCGCCCGGTGGGCGATGACGGCGGCCTGGACCCGGTTGGCGGCGCTGAGCTTGCCGAGGATCGCGCTGATGTGGTCCTTCACCGTGCCGGTGCCGAGGAAGAGCCGGTCGGCGATCTCGGCGTTGGACAGGCCCTCGCCGAGCAGTGCCAGCACGTCCAGCTCGCGGCCGGTGAGGGTGCGGGCCAGGGTCGCCGCCTCGGCGTCCGGGCCGCCGCCGTCGACGTAGCCGCCGATCACCGTGCGGGTCACGGTCGGGGAGAGGATGTTGCCGCCCGCCGCGAGCACCCGGACGGCGTGCACCAGCTGGTCCGGGGCGGTGTCCTTGAGCAGGAAGCCGGACGCGCCGGCCCGCAGCGCGGTGCCGATGTACTCGTCGGTGTCGAAGGTGGTGAGCATCGCCACGGCCGGCGGGTCGGGCAGCGCCCGCAGCCGGCGGAGCACCGAGATGCCGTCCAGGTCGGGCATCCGGATGTCGAGCAGCACCACGTGCGGGCGCAGCCGGTGGACGTACTCCTCGGCCTGTCCGCCGGAGCAGTCGCCGACCACCTCCAGGTCGGGGGCGGAGCCGACGATCAGGCCCAGGCCGGACCTGACCAGGATCTCGTCGTCCACGATCAGCACGCGGGTGGTGGTGATGGTCCCTCCTCGGTTCGGCGGACGGGGCCGGGCCGGTCCGCATGACTGGATTCGAGGGTAGGGCCTGGGGAGCCGGGACCGGCGGTTCGGCCTGGTCGCGGCACCCCCGCCGTTCGGCGGGGGTGTGAATCGCCTACCTGGTTCACGCGATTCTCACCCGCGGTGGGGAACCATTGAGTTGGCTGCCGCTCCATCGGTCTGCCGGCCCAGGCGGGCGGCCGGTGAGTCCGTCGGGCCTGTGCGGGTGCCCGGCGTCGGGCCGTGTGCGGATGCGCCCCACCATCTGATCGTTTGGAATTGAGCTGTGTCGTCCACTCTGAAGCCGGAGCCGTCCACGTCCTCCTCCGGGTCCCGGCCGGGCCTGCTGGAGCGCTGGCGCCCGCGGGCCGCCGCGGCGACCGTCTGGTACCTGCGCCTGCTGACCCTGCTGAACCTGGTCACCGTACTGCTGGTGCCGTTCCGGGACCAGGTCGAGACGCACAACGAGGGTGAGTACTTCACCCCGTACCTGATGACGGCCGGCCTGAGCAGCGCGGTGCTGTCGGCCTTCCTGGCGATCGCGATGCGGCGCCGCAAGCGGGCCGCGTGGATCTTCAACACCGCGCTCGCCGGACTGTTCGCGCTGCTCTACCTGATCGCCATGGCACTGCCCGGCGAGGGGTTCAACGAGCACCCGCTGAACTACGTCTCCACCGTGCTTACCTGCCTGTTCGTGCTGGCGCTGCTGGTCGGCCGGAAGGAGTTCACCTCCAAGGGCGACCGCTCCAACCCGAAGACGGCGGCGGCCACCTTCGTGGCCGGCCTGGGCTTCGGCGGGGTGGTCGGCGCGGCGCTGGTCGCGATGACCAACGACCTCGACGGCGCCGGCTTCTGGGACATGTTCCGCTACTCGGTCGGCCGGATGGTCACCGTCACGCCGTCCGAGCACCTGCGCTCCGTGATCGACGCCCCGACCTGGGTGAACGCGGTCATCAACGCGATGGGCGCGCTGCTCTTCCTGCTGGTGCTCTACGTCGCCTTCCGCAGCCCCCGGAACAAGGAGCTGCTGACCGCCGAGGACGAGGAGCGGCTGCGGGGCCTGCTGGACCGGCAGGGCGACCGGGACTCGCTGGGCTACTTCGCGCTGCGCCGCGACAAGGCGGTGGTGTTCTCGCCGAGCGGCAAGGCGGCGGTCACCTACCGGGTGGTCGGCGGGGTCTCGCTGGCCTCCGGCGACCCGATCGGCGACCCCGAGGCCTGGCCGGGGGCGATCGACGCCTGGCTGTCCGAGGCCCGCGAGCACGCCTGGGCACCCGCCGTGATGGGCGCCTCCGAGGAGGCCGGGGTGATCTACGCCCGGCACGGGCTGGACGCGCTGGAGCTGGGCGACGAGGCGATCGTCGAGCTCGACGAGTTCTCGCTGGACGGCCGTGCGATGCGGGTGGTGCGGCAGGCGTACAACCGGGTCAAGCGGGCCGGGTACACCGTCCGGATCCGTCGGCACGAGGAGATCCCCGAGTCGGAGATGGCCGAGCTGGTCGCCAAGGCCGACCAGTGGCGGGACGGTGCGACGGAGCGCGGCTTCTCGATGGCGCTGGGCCGGCTGGGGGATCCGGGCGACGGCCGCTGCGTGATGCTGGAGTGCCACGACGGCGACGGTGAGCTGAAGGCGCTGCTGAGCTTCGTGCCGTGGGGTGCGGACGGGCTCTCGCTGGACCTGATGCGCCGGGCCCGGGACACCGAGAACGGCCTGATGGAGTTCATGGTGATCGAACTCCTGCAGCGCGCCCGCGAGGTGAATCTGGCCCGGGTCTCGCTGAACTTCGCGATGTTCCGTTCCGTTTTCGAGCGGGGTTCGAAGCTCGGCGCCGGGCCGGTGCTGCGGCTCTGGCGCTCCGTTCTGGGCTTCTTCTCGCGCTGGTGGCAGATCGAATCCCTGTACCGGGCCAACGCCAAGTACCGGCCGATCTGGGAGCCGCGTTATCTGCTGTTCGAGAAGAGCAGCGAGATTCCGCGGATCGGCATCGCCAGCGCCCGGGCCGAGGGCTTCATCACCGCACCGAGTCTGCCCGCCCTGTTCCGTCGCCGGCACGTGGGGACCGCCGTCGCGGAGCCCAGGGTCCCGGTGGCGGCGCGGGACGGGAAGGGGTAGTCCCTCCGCCGGGGGGCGGAGGGAACCGGGCGTCCGGATGGGGGGATTTCGGGGTGAGCTCTCCCCCCTGAGGATGACCTCGATCCACATCTATGCCGATGTGGATTCCCGGACCGGCTTCTAATGTTGGGGTAGCCGGGAAAGCGTTCGCGGCTACGGGGATTTGGAGAGACGGCTGTGAATCAGAGGACCCACGCGGGGGGCGTGCGAAAGGGGCCGGTGGCAATTGCCAGAGAGGCCGCTGTCGCCGAGTGGGGAACACTGTTCCGGATTGTCCGGGAGCGGGTGGCGCGGAAGAAGTTCGCAGCCGTCCCGCTGGCCACCGCGGCGACCTGCCTGATCCTGATGTTCAGCGTCGTCCAGCACCTCCCGGGAGGCGAGCGGTTCGTCACCCAGATCGGGGTGGTGAAGGCCGCGCTGCCGCTGGAGGTCTCGCTGCTGCGCACGCCGCTGTCGCTGTACGTGCCGGCCCTGGACCTGCCGGTGTGGGGGGCGCTGGCGCAGGTCTTCGTGGTCTTCGGCATCGCCGAGATCGTGCTCGGCCGGCGGCTGACCCTGGTGGTGGCCTACACCTGCACCCTGGCCGGGACGCTGTTCGCCCGGGTCGGGGTGGCGATCGGGCCGGACCACGTCTTCGGCTTCCCGAAGTGGGTCGCGCACGTGCGGGACACCGGTCCGTCGGCGGCCGTGGTGGCGCTGGCGATCTGCATCGCGTTCCGCAGCCGGGCCTGGTTCACCGCCGGTCTGGTGGTGGCGCTGATGGTCGGCGAGGCGGTCGTCCTGCCGAACCTGGCGGGCCTGGAGCACGTGGTCGCGGTGATCGCGGCGCTGCTCATCGCCGTCTCGGTGGAGGTCTTCGGGGACTTCTGGCCGCGGGTGCTGGCCGGGGTCGGGGCGGCGGCCGCGGTGGCCGCGGCCGCCTCGATCGAGGTCGCCACGGAGGCCCGGCGCCGGACGCCGGTCCGGGCCGTGCCGTAGACCCGCCGGCCCGGGGGCGGGCGGGCCTCAGCGGGGCGGCGGCAGGGGGAGTTCGAACCAGACGACCTTGCCGACCGCCTTGCGGGCGGTGCCCCAGCGTTCGGCGAGTTTGGTCACCAGGGTCAGCCCGCGGCCGGTCTCGCCGAGCTGTTCGGCGGGCTCCAGCGAGGGCAGGTTGTGGTTGTCGTCGCTGACCTCGACCAGCAGCTTGTCCACCCGGATCAGCTGGAGCTGGACGCGGTCCCGGGCGACCCGGACGGCGTTGGTCACCAGCTCGCTGACCAGCAGTTCGGTGGTGTCGCTGAGCGCTTCCAGGTGCCAGCCGGCCAGCTGCTCGCGGACCAGCGCACGGGCCCGGCGGACCTCGCGCTGGTCGACGGTGAGGTCCCAGGTGGCGACCTCGGTCGGGGCGACCCCGTCGAAGCGGGCCACCAGCAGGGCGACGTCGTCCTTCCGGTCGTCCGAGTGCAGCCGGTCCAGCACCACGTCGCAGGCCTGCTCGGGGCTCTGCCGGGGGTCGATCAGGTTGCCGCAGAGCGCGGCCAGTCCGGCCCCTATGTCGCCGCCCCGGACCTCGACCAGCCCGTCGGTGCAGAGCACCAGCATGGAGCCGTCCGAGACGTCGATGGTCTTGGCGACGAAGGGCACGCCGCCGACCCCGATCGGGGCGCCGGCCGGGATCTCCAGCAGCTCGCCGGTGCCGTCCGGGTGGACCAGGACGGGCGGGACGTGGCCGGCGCTGGCCAGTTCGCAGGTCCGGTTGATCGGGTCGTAGACCGCGTACAGGCAGGTGGCGAGGTGGTCGTCGCCGAGCTTGTGGGCCAGGTTGTCCAGGTGCCGCAGCAACTGGCCGGGCGGCAGGTCGAGGGCGGCCAGGGTCTGCATCGCGGTGCGGAAGCGGCCCATCGCGGCGGCCGAGTGCAGGCCGTGGCCCATCACGTCGCCGACCACCAGGGCGACCCGGCTGCCGGGCAGCTGGATCGCGTCGAACCAGTCGCCGCCGACCTCGGCCCGGGAGTCGCCGGGCAGGTAGCGGTGGGCGATCTGGACGCCGGGGATCTGCGGCGGGCGGGTCGGGATCATCGACCGCTGGAGGGTGGTGGCGACCCGGGACTCGGCCCGGTGCAGCCGGGCGTTGTCGAGCGAGAGCGCGGCCCGGGCGGCCAGCTCCTTGAGGGTGGCGGCGTCCCCCTCGTCGAAGGGGTCGCGGTCGGGCAGCCGGAGCAGCTTGAGGATGCCGAGCACGGTGCCCCGGGCGGAGAGCGGCACCACCAGCATGGAGCGGCCGGAGACCACCGAGGCGAGCCTGGGGCCGCCGAGCGCGGCGGCGTAGTCGACCGCGACGTCGCGGGTGACCACCGGGACCAGGACGGGCTGGTTGAGCTGGAGGGCCATGCCGGGCGGGGTGCGGCGGGGCATCGCGACCAGCGAGCCCTCGGCGAGCACGTGGTCCCACTGGCCGACGGACTCGTTGCAGGCCAGCGCGACCCGGCGGAGCATCGTGTCGTCGTCGGGGCGGGCCGCGGGCAGCTCGGAGTCGGAGATCAGCCCGTCGACCAGGTCGACGCAGGCGAAGTCGGCGACCCGGGGGACCAGTACCTGGCAGAGCTCGTGGGCGGTGAAGCCGAGGTCGAGGGTGGTGCCGACCTTGCCGCCGACCTCGTTGAGCAGGGCCAGCTGCTCGCCGGCGTGGCCGTTGGTGAGGAACGGGCCGAACCGGCCGGCCGGGGCCGCGGGGGCGGACACGGACAGGGGCGCGGGGACCGGTACGGGTGCGGCGGGCTCGTCCGGGTGGAGCCGGCGTCCGTTGGCGGACGACTCGACGGCGGTCTGCTCGACGGCGGTCTGCTCGATGGCGGTGCCTCCTCTCGGCGGTGCCGGGACGGTGGTGCCGGCGGCCGGCACGGCGGTGGTCTGGGCGGCGGTGGTCTGGGCGGCAGCGGCCGTGGCGGCGCCGGCGGCCTCGCGCTGACCGGGCAGCGGGCCGGCCGGGCGGCGGCCGGGGGCGGTCTGCTCGGGCTGCGGCGGCGGGCCGAGCCGGGTGGCGCGCTGCTGTGCGGTCGGGTAGCGCCGGCCGATCCCGGCGGCGGCGTGCGCGGTGCCGGTCGCCGGGTCGGCGGGCCGGACCGGCAGCACGCTGGTCGGGTCCGGCCGCAGGGCGGGCAGGCCGCCCCGGGACAGGGCGTCCAGCAGCTGCCCGCGCCGCTCGGCCGATCCGGGCAGCAGCGCGGTGAACGGTTCGGGGACGGGCCGGCCGGGGGTGGTCAGCGCGGCGGAGAGCCGGTGGAACCCGCCGCGGGCGCCGGGGGCGGCGGCGAACGGCAGCAGGCGCTCGCCGAGCGCCAGCCGGGGGCCCGCCGAGCGCAGCGGGCGGGCGTCGGCGGCCAGGGCCAGCAGTCCGCCGGCGGGCCCGTCGACGGGGTAGGCCCACCAGAGCACGTCGCGCAGCCGCTCCTCGCGGTCGACCACGGGCAGCTGTCCGGCCCAGGCGGCCCCGGCGGCGGTCAGCTCGGCGAGGGTGTCGAAGGCGTCCCGGCGGCGGGACGCGGGGGCACCGGCCCCGGCGGGACCGGGGACGCTGCGGGGTTCGGCGGCGGGCAGCAGGCCGGAGGCGGGGCGGTCGTGGACGACCTCCGCGCGGTGTCCGAACAGCTCTTCGGCGGCCCGGCTCCACTGGGTGACCCGGCCGCTCCGGTCGACCAGCACGAGGGCGAGCCGGACCAGGGCGACCACGCCTGACGGCTGGTCACCCGGTGCGGTGCCGGGCCCCGTTTCGGTGCCCGCCGGACGCGATGTGGAGTTGGGCTCGTCCACCATGGATTCGGTCTGCTCCCGCCTGGCCGCCACGCCTGGAGACGGCCGATTCTCCGGAGGAAGGCATGCTGTGCGGATACCAGCGAAGCACGGACGGGCCGCGAGTCGATAGCGAAACGGGGAGATTCCTCGGTATCAGTTGCGTGTCACGGGGCGTGCGCCGGTTCGCACTCCCCGTCCACCCCGCCGGTACGGCGTGCGCGGGGGGTAGGGTCGCAGGACGGGACCGGGACCACCCAGGACGAGACAGAGGCGAGAAGTGACCGCGCAGAGCCCCGTCCGCTGGACGGATCCGGAGCAGCAGGAGCTGGAGGAGCGGGTCGCCGCCGCCGAACTCGCCTGGCTGACCATGGACGTCGACGTGCAGACCCTGCGCGTCGAGATCGACAACTTCGCGCTGATCCACCACCAGCTGCTCGGCCCGCTGTACGCCCGGCTGGACGAGCTCGACGCCCTGGTCGCCGAGGCCGCGGCCGCCCTCACCGGGCACCCGGAGGACCTCCGGAAGGCCGCCGAGGCGCGTCGGCGGGTGGACGAACTCCCCGACCTGGACGCGCTGTTCGACACCGTCCGGGAGCAGGAGGACGCCCCGCCGCCGCCCGCGGCACCGGCCCGGGTGCGGCCCGGCCGGGACGCCCAGCGGATCTACCGGGAGCTCGTCCGCCGGGCCCACCCGGACCTCACCACCGACCCGGCCGAGCAGGAGCGCCGGGCCGCCTTCCTGGTCCGGGTCAACGAGGCGTACGCGTACGGCGACACCGGTGCGCTGGAGACGCTGGCCGCCGAGTGGTCCACCGCCCCCGAGGCGGCGCCGGCCCTCGACTCCCCCGACCGGCTCGGCTGGCTCCGCCGCCGGCTGGAGTGGCTCACCGGCCGGATCGGCGAGCTCGCCGCCGAGCAGGTCCGGCTGGAGCGGACCGCGATGGGCGAGCTGCTGGCGCTCGCCCCGCAGGACCCGGACCGGCTGCTGGAGGAGCTGGCCGAGCAGCTGCTGGGCAAGGCCGCCGCCCAGCAGGCCGAGCTGGAGCGGCTGCTCGGCGGCCGGCCGCCGGTGGGGGACAATGGCGGAGCCGATCCCGAAGCCCAGGAGAACCAGACGATGTTCGCGCAGATCCCCACCATCGACGCCGCCGCCGTGCCCGCCGACGCCGCCCTGCTGGACGTCCGCGAGCAGGACGAGTGGGACGCCGGGCACGTGGACGGCGCGCAGCACATCCCGATCGGCGAGGTGGTGGCGCGGATCGGCGAGCTGCCGGACGCGAAGCTGTACGTGCTCTGCCGGGTCGGCGGGCGCTCCGCGCAGGTCGTCCAGTACCTGGTGCAGAACGGCCGGGACGCGGTCAACGTCGACGGCGGCATGTACGCCTGGGACGGCGCGGGCCGTCCGATGGTGAGCAGCGGCGGGCAGCAGGCCTTCGTCCTGTAGCGGTCGACCGGGGGCGCCGCCGCTCGCCCCGCCGCCGGCGCCGGACGTGCTCCGCTGATTTTCGGGGGCCCGGACGGATCCCGCCGTTCCGGGGAGTAGGGCAGGATGGGCGCGCGACCGGGCCGGTGACGTGCCGGCCCCACCCTTCCCCGGGGGAGTTCATGGCCGAGAGCGCCGAGAGTGCCGCGAGCGCCGAGAGCGCCGCGAGCACGGATCCGCCGCCCGTCCGCCGGACCTGGTCGGCGCCCGCGCGGACCGTCCTGGGGGTGGCCGCCGTGGTGCTGACGGCCGTCACCGGGCTCTTCCTGGGCGCGGTCTTCCTGCACGTGGCGCCGGCCAACTCGCTCTCCCGCGAGTACCGGGAGCAGGTCGACGGCCTGGTCTACCCGGAGTTCGAGCAGAACTGGAAGCTGTTCGCGCCCAACCCGCTGCAGCAGAACGTCGCGGTGGACGCCCGGGTGCGCACGGCCACGGAGGACGGCGGCGTCCGGACCCACGACTGGGTCGGGCTGACCGCCCGGGACCTCGCCGCGATACGGGGCAACCCGGCACCCAGCCACGCCGACCAGAACCTGCTCCGCCGGGCCTGGGACTTCTACGACGGCTCGCACAGCGCCCAGGACGAGTCGCTCGTCAATCCGCGCGGCCGCCTCGCCGAGGAGTACCTGAAGCGGATCGTGCTGCAGCGGCTCGGCGGGAGCGTGGACGGGCGGCCGGTGTTGGAGGTCGAACTGCGGGTGACCACGACGACCGTCCCGCCGCCGGAGTGGAGCGACGAGGCGGCGCCGCCCGCGCCGAAGGTCCGGGAGCTGCCCTGGTGGCCGGTGGCCGACGGGGACCTCCGGGGGCTCGGGTGAGCGGGGCCACGCCGGCCGAGGCCGGGGAGCGGCTGCTCGACGGGATCCCCCGGCAGCCCGGTACGCCGCCGGGCGCCGCGCCGGAGCCGCGCCGGAGCCGCCCGGCGGACCTCGCCGCCCGGGCGTTCGCGGTGTTCACCGGGCGGGTGCTCGGGCGGTACCAGGCGGCGACGGTGCGGATCGGCTTCGGGCTGGTCTGGCTGGTGTACCTGCTCCGGGAGTGGCCCAACCGGCGGCTGCTGTACGGCGACACCTCGCCCTGGTCGACGGAGCTGGCGGAGCGGCTGCTGGCCGACAACGGGGCGCTGACCGTGCTGCCCTGGTTCGGCGGGCGGCCCTGGTTCGAGCTGGTCTACCACCTGGCGCTGCTGGCCGCGCTGGCGGTCCTGCTCGGCTGGCGGACCAGGGCGGCCACGGTGCTGTTCCTGGTCACCGTGCTCTCGCTGCAGAACCGCAACGTGTTCCTCGGCGACGGCGGTGACAACGTCGTCCACCTGATGGCGGTCTACCTGGTCTTCACCCGGTGCGCGGAGGTCTGGTCGCTGGACGCCCGGCGGACCGGGTCCGGGCGGACCGGGGTACCGCTCTGGACGCTGCTCGGCGCCGTGCTGCTGGTCTGCCAGCTGGGCGGCTTCTCCGGGGAGAGCCTGGCCTGGACGAGCGGGACGTTCCCGTACCTCGGGTGGGGCCCGGTGTTCTGGGCGCTCTGGGCGGTGGCCGGCCTCTGGTGGCTGGCCGGGCGGCTGGCGCCGGACGGCGAGACGCGGGCGGTGCTGGACGCGCTGGCGACCATGGTGCACAACTGCGCGATGCTGGTGATCGCCGCCGAGGTGGTGCTGATCTACGCCACCGCCGGCTGGTACAAGGTGCAGGGCTCGCGCTGGCAGGACGGCACCGCGCTCTACTACCCGCTCCACCTGGACTACTTCACGCCCTGGCCGGGGCTGTCCGGGCTGGTCGGCTCGATGCTGCTGCCGGTCTTCCTGATCACCTACGGGACGGTGCTGCTCCAGGTGGCGTTCCCGTTCACGCTGGTCAGCCGGCGGGTCAAGAACGCCCTGCTGGTGGTGATGATGGCCGAGCACCTGGGGATCGCGGTGCTGCTCGGGCTGCCGGTGTTCTCGCTGGCGATGATCGCGGCGGACGCGGTCTTCCTGCCGACGGCGGCGCTGCGCTGGGTGGGGGAACGGGTGGGCCGGCCGGTCCGCCGGGCCGGCCGGGCGGGCCGGGTCCCTGGCGGGGAGCGGGGCAGCACTCCCCTAAGCTGACCGTTATGTCCTGGTTCGCCGCCCTTCGAGACACCGCGCGGACCGGACTGACCATCGACCGGGCGCTGACCGACCCCAAGCGGGCGCTGCGCGGTGCGGTCGCGGTGGCGGCGGTGCTCTTCCCCACCCTCGCACTGGGCGGGCCGGAGCTGGCCACCTCGGCCGCGATGGGCGCGTTCATCGCCGGGACGGCCACCTTCCAGCGCAGCTTCCGGCCCCGGGCGACGCTCGCCGTCGCCGCCGGGATCGGACTCGGCGTCAGCACCTTCCTCGGCTACCTGGCGGCCGGCGTGACCGGCCTGTTCCCGGTCCTGCTGGCGGTCTGGGCCTTCGGCGCCGGACTGGCCTGGGCGATCGGCCCGACCGCCGGGGTCGTCGCCGCCAACACCGTCTCGGTGATGCTGGTCGTCGTCCAGCTGCCGGTCAGCCCGCTCACCGCGCTCGGGCACGGGCTGGTCTGCGCCCTCGGCGGCGCCGTCCAGGCCCTGGTCATCACCGTCTGGCCGATCGGCAGCTGGACCGTGCAGCGGGAGGCGCTCGCCGACACCTACGCCGAACTCGCCGACTACGCCCGCCGGCTGCGCCAGGACCCGACCGCGCACGTCGACCCGGAGCCGTTCATGACCGCCCGGCACGCCGCCGCGCTGACCCCCTGGCAGGACCGGAACCGGCCGCCCGAGCTGCGGGGCCTGCGCGGCCTCGCCGAACGGATCCGGCCGACCCTGGCCGCGATCGCCGACCCCAAGGTCGGCGCCCCCGAGGAGGGACCGGAACGCGACCGGGCCCGGGAGGTGCTGGCCGCCGCCGCGGAGGCGATGGACGCGCTGGCCCGGGCGATCCGCACCGGCGACCCGCTGCAGCTCCCGCGCTCGGCGCCCGCGCTCACCCTCGCCGCCCGGACCGAGGGCCCCGAGCTGCGCGGCGCCGCCCGGCGCTCCGCCCGCCGGCTGGCCGGGCTGCTCCGCAAGGCCGCCGACGCGCTGGACCGGGGTGCCGAGGACACCATCGACACCCCCGTGGTGCAGGCCGGCGGGGCGCTGCGCAAGCCGCCGCTGTTCCGGATGCTGCCCACCGCGCTGCGCGCCGTCCGGCGGCAGTTCCAGCCGCGCTCGGCGGTGTTCCAGCACGCCGTCCGGCTGACCGGGGTGGTCACCGCCGCCTACCTGCTGGCCCGGCTGGCCGGCTTCGAGCACGGCTACTGGGCGCCGATGACCGCCGCGATGGTGATGCGGCCGGACTTCGCGCAGACCTACAGCCGGGGGGTCGCCCGGCTGGTCGGAACCATGGCCGGGGTCGCCGTCTCCACCCTCGTGGTGCAGCTGGCGAGGCCCGGCGAATGGGTGCTCGCCGCCCTCGCGGTGCTCAGCATCGGCGGCGCCTACCTGACCCTGCGCACCGGCTACGCGGTCATCACGGCCTGCATCTCCTCGTACGTGGTCTTCCTGCTGGGGCTGCAGGCCGGGAACCCGCTGGCGACCGCGTTCGAACGGGTCGGGCTGACCCTGCTCGGCGGGTCGGTCGCGCTGTTCGTCTACGCGCTCTTCCCGACCTGGCAGACCGCCCGGCTCGGCGAACGGCTGGCCGAGTGGCTGGCCGCCGCCGGCCGGTACGCGGCCGAGGTGATCGCGGTCTACGAGCGCCCGGCTGCGCCGCGCGGACGGGCGGTCCGGGCGGCGCTGCTGGACTCCCGGGAGGCGCGCTCCGAGCTGCTCCAGGCGATGCAGCGGGCCGACGCCGAACCGGGCCGGCACGCCTCCGGGCTGCCCGGGGTGAGCCGCCGCCAGCTGGACCGGGCCCGGGCGGCGGTCGGCCACCTCGGGCGGGTCGCGGTACTGCTGGAGGCGCACCTGCCCGCGGACGACGCCGAGCCGGTACCGGGGGCGATCGAGTTCGCCGACGAGCTGCGGCTGGCGACGGCGCTGGCGGCGGGCGCGCTGCTGACCGGGCAGCCGGTGGAGTTCGGTGCCGTCCGGGAGGCGCGGGAGCGGCTGGAGCGGCGGCTCGCGGAGGAGCCGGCCGGGGTGCAGCGGGACGTGCTGCGGACCGGGGCCCGGCTGCTGCTCCAGGCACTGAAGGACCTGGAGCGGGCGCTGCGCGGCGGCGGCACGGCGACCTCGGCCGCACAGCGCGAACCGGAGCCGACGGGCCGGTAGGGCGTGTCCTGCGGCCCCGGCCGGCCGGGCGAACCCGGGGTGGCAGAGTGGGCGGCGTGAACGAGGAACTGCTGCGCGCCTGGCGGGCCGGAGCCGACGAGCCGGGGACGGTCCTGCTGGACGGGTTCCACCCGCTGAAGCACGCGCTGCGGTTCGGCGGCGCCGTCCGGCAGGTGCTGACCGCCGACCGGGCCGGGCTGCTGGCGCTCGCCGCCGAGCTGGCCCCGGACGTCGCGCCCGCGCTGGAGGAACTGGCCGCCGAACTGCCGGAGAAGGCGCTGCGCACGCTCGCGCCCCGGCTCCACCCGACCGGCGTGATCGCGCTGGCCGCCCGGCCGACCGCCGAGGCCAACCGGGCCGCGCTGGCCCGCCGGCCGCGGTCGGCGCCGGTCGTGCTGCTGGAGGACCCGCGCAACCTGGGCAACGTCGGCGCGGTGATCCGGCTGGCGGCCGGCTTCGGCGCGGCCGGCGTGGTGACCACCGGGGACCTCGACCCCTGGCACCCGAACGTGCTCCGGGGTAGCGCCGGCCTGCACTTCGCCACCGCGGTCGAGCGGCTGGCCCTGCCGGAGCTGCCCGCGGGCCCGCTGTACGTGCTGGACCCGGAGGGCGCGGACATCCGGGCGACCGCCTTCCCGGACGACGCGGTGCTCGCCTTCGGCACCGAGCGGCACGGCGTCTCGGCGGAGCTGAAGGCGCGCGCCGACCGGCTGGTCGCGGTGCCGATGCGGCCCGGGGTCTCCAGCTTCAACCTGGCGACCAGCGTGGCGATGGGGCTCTTCCACTGGATGTCGGGGCGCCCGCCCGGTGATCCCCTGCCGGGCGGGCGCCCGGACGTGCCCTAGCCGGGACGTGCCCCGGTGGGGCCCCGCCCCGGCCAGGGCGGGGCCCTAGGAGAAGAGCCGCTTCCAGGTGTCCGGGCCCGGGTAGCCGTCCGCCTCGGCGCCGCGCCAGCCCTGGGCCTCCTGGAAGGCCTGGACGTTGCGCCGGTCGGACTCGGTCCAGCGCGGGCCGGGGCCCTGCGTGTAGTGGCGGCCGTAGCCCTTGCGGACCAGCTGCTCGCCGAGCTGCCGGACGCCGTCGTTGACGGCGCCCGCGCCGAACGCGGCCCGGCCGGGGAAGGGCGGCACCCCGGTGCCGGTACCGGTGCCCGGGCCGACCGGGGGCGGCGGGAGCGGGGTCCCGCCGTCGATGTTCCGGCCCTTGCCGTTGACCAGGTGGTCCCAGGTGTCCTTGCCGGGGATGCCGTCCGCCTCGCTGCCGCGCCAGCCCTGGGCGAGCTGGAACGCCTCGGTGGCCCGCCGGTCGGACTCGCTCCAGCGCGGGCCGGGGCCCGTGCTGTAGAACCGGCCGCCGCCGCGCTGCACCAGCATCTGACCGAGCTTGGTGACGTAGGCGTTGTCCGCGCCGGGGCCGAACTTGTCGGCCCCGGGGAAGGCCGTCGAGGAGGAGCCGTCGCTGCTGCCGCCGCCGGTGGTCCCGCCGCCGTTCCCGCCGGGGGAGAGCGCCTTGTGGCGGTACGGGACGTACGAGCCGGAGTTGTTCCAGTAGGCGTACGGGGTGGACCGCTTGGTGGTGCCCGGTGAGGTCTGCTCGTACGCCAGGTAGCGGGTGCGGGTGGAGTCGGTCCAGCCGCCGAAGACGGTGACGTGCGAACCGGCCTGCGGGTCCGCAGGGTTGTTGTGGACGAGGATGTCGCCGGGCTGGAGGTCGGCCTTGGTGATCCGGTCGGCGAAGTCCGGCAGCGTCCAGGTGGTCTGGCTGCTGCCCAGGCCCCAGGCCATCGAGACGAAGCCGGAGCAGTCCTGGCGGTAGCCGTCCGACCAGTACCGGCTCATGCTGTACGGCACCTTCTGGTCGACCCAGCGCTGCGCCCGCTCGATGATCTGCGCCCGGGTGGGCGGCTGGGCGGCGGCGCGCGGGGAGGCGGGGCCGCGGGCGGACGGCGAGGTGCCGTGGAGGCCGCCGACCTCGCCCTGCGGGGTCTTCGGCTGGGCGGTGGTGGAGCCGCCGGGGGTGGGGCCCGGCGCGGGGGCCGCGGCGGCGCCGGCCGCGCCGCCGCCGAGGGCGGTGCCGACGGCGGCCATCAGTACGGCGGCCCGGCGGCGGACGCTGCGGGCTGCGGCGTGTCCGCCCTCGTGCACCGGTGCGGCGTGCAGCCGGGCGCGGCGGCGGGCGGCGCAGCCCCCGCATATGCAGTCGTCGTCCGGTTCGACCTCGTCGAACTCCAGCAACGCGGCCGGTCGGTCGGTCAGGCTCATACTCCGCCTCTTTCTCCTGGTCAGGCTGTCACCGCTGACGGCGTGACAGGACGGTCCTTCCCAGGGCGACAGCGCGTGTCATCGGGACCAAAGTCCCAAATCGGGCGGCCGGTCGGCGCGGCGGGCTGCGCCGACCGGGTGACGACCGTTCGGCGGCCCGGGCGTGGCGCGGGGGTGCGGGAGGCGGTAGTGCCGGTACGACCCGACGGTCGGTCAGCCTTCGGGGAGCCGGCTCCCGGCCCGCGGATTGGCCGGCGAGTACTCGGGGTCGGTCCAGGTCAGCGGCGTGGCGTCGGCCAGTTCGAGGACGCCGGTGACGGTCAGGTCGACCACCCTCTCGGCGCCCGGCAGGCCGGCCCGGGCGGGGTCGGACCAGTCGGTCCGGGCCTCGCCGGTGACCAGCAGCGACCCGCCGGTCTCCCAGTCCGGGATCAGCAGTCCGGCGCGCGGGTCGAGCTCCAGGTTGCCCAGGGTCATGAACATGCTGTTGCCCGCGTAGTCGGGCCAGCGCAGCCGGTCCGGTCCGAGCACCCGGAGGAAGCCCGGGTCGCCGCCCCGGTGGGAGGCGTCGACCCGGCCGTCCGGGCCGGCGGTGGTGACGAAGAAGGTGTCGGCGGTGGAGGCCAGCAGCTGCTGGGCGGTGCTCAGCGCGGAGCCGGCGGCGACCCGGCGGGGGGCGCCGGCGTCCGGGCGGTCCACCGGGCTGCGGCGCTGGATGTACTTCGGGCAGTTGGCGTAGACCTGGTCGGCGGTGATCACCAGGCCGCCCCGGCCGTCCGGTGCGGAGCGGCCGTTGAGCCGCATCCGGCGCCGGGCGGCCGGGTCCAGTGCGATGGTGCCGACCTCGGCGGGGCCGGCCAGGGCGGCGGCCAGCGGGTCGTCGTCGGCCGGGCGGGCGGCCACCGTCAGGGTCTGCTCGCCGGCGGCCCGGAGGAAGCCCGGTGCGCCGCTGAGCTGGGTGGCCCAGAGCCGGCCGTCGGCGTCGGCGGCGCCGACCACCAGCATCCGCCGCTCGGTCAGGAAGCGGGCGGCCACGGCCGGGATCGTGCTGCCGATGGCGCGTCCGGAGTGGTCGGCCCGGTCCAGCCGGCCGGCCCGGGCCTGGGCGGCCCGTTCGCCGGGGTGGTAGGGCGTGGCGGTGGTCATGGCGCGCCTCCCGGTGCTCGTCCGGTCTAGAAGAAGCCGCAGGTCGGGGCGGACTTGGCGGGGGCCTCGGCGCCCGTTCCGTCGACGCCCTGCGGGGTGTAGATCTCCAGTCGGATGCCGTCCGGGTCGGTGAAGAAGATCCCGCCGGAGGCCGCGCCCTCGCCGTGCGGGACGACGCCGTCGTAGGCGAAGGAGGCGTCCAGCTCGTGCAGCAGTGCCTCGGCGGCACGGACCTCGTCCAGCGAGTCGACCTGGAAGGAGAGGTGGTGCAGGCCGGGGGCGGCGGTGGCGAAGGTGCCCTCGCTCTGCTGCCAGAGGGTGAGCACGGGGCGGCCGTCGCGGCCGAGGAAGGCGAAGCGCTGCTCGGGGTCGGTGCCCTCCTTGAGCAGCTCCAGGCCGAGCACGCGCCGGTAGAAGGCCGTCGAGCGGACGAGGTCGGTGACGTTCAGGCCCACGTGGCCGGTCTGAAGGGTGCTGCTGATGGTGCCGGACATGCCTGACTCCCCTGGTCAGGGCGCCTTGGGGCGCCACTGGCTAACCGTTGTGAACGACAGTAATGGTTAGACTGGAGGTCGTCAACCGGTATCGGGAGGTGAAGTGGTTAGGCGTGGCGGCCATGGCGGGTCCATGACAATAGAGGGGTCGGGTGGAGCGGGCAGTCGGCGCCGGGCGGCGGCGGAGGGGCTACTCCCACTCCCAGCGGATGCCGATGTGGCCCGGCTGCTGGTCGGGGGCGAGCACGTGGGCGCTGGCCGACGCGCCGATCCAGAGCTGCTCGCGGCGGCGGTCGACGTCCGCACCCGGGTCGCGGTCGTACCGCTCGCAGTGCGCCGGCACCTTCGCCGGGTCGAAGTGCACCTGGAGCACGTACTCGCGCACCGGGGTCGCGAAGCGGCGGCTGTACTCCGTGGTCTCGGCACCGCCGGACGGGATCTCCACCTCGTACTCGAAGACCGTGCTGTCCCCGAGCCCCAGCGGCCGGTCCAGCATCACCTCGCCGACGATCAGGCCGGCGTCCGGGCGGCGGCGGACCCGGCCGAGCCGGCCGTGCCGGACCCCGGTGATCTCCGGGCAGCCGGTGGCCTCCTCGTCGGCCTTGTGCACGACCAGGCAGCGGGTCACCCCGGCCACCGTCGCCCGGACCACCTGCCGCATCCGCAGCAGGTTGCCGCGCCGGTCGGCGTCCACGTAGTACGAGTCGTGGATCGAGAGCCGCTCCAGCTCGCCGGCCGGCGGCGCGTCCAGCTCGGCGAAGACGTCGGCGATCTCCTGCTCACCCGGCCAGACGTCCTCCAGCCGCAGGTGGCTCGCGCTGGCGTTGGCGGCCCAGCGGCCGCGCGGCCGGGGCGGGCCGAGCAGCGAGGAGAGGGTGGAGTGCGGCAGGCCGAGCAGCTCCTCCAGCAGGTGCACGGCGCGCAGCGAGCTGGCCCGCTCGGGCTGGCTGCGCCCGCGCCGCCAGTAACTCAGCGTCGTGACACTGACCCTGACGCCCCGTTGGGCGAGGGCGGCCCGGATCCGGTCCAGGCTGAGGCCGCTGGCCTCGATCGCCAGGTGCAGGGTGTCGGCGAAGCCGCCGGTCGGGCTCGGGCGCCCGGCGGACGCGGTGGCGGGCGGTTGGAGGGCGGGCTGAACGGGGGCGGGCGCGCCGGGGCGCGGCCCGACCTGTCTCAGCCGTGCGTCCTGGGGGTTCTGTGAGGCCATGCGGTTACTCTCCCCACCGGGCGGATTCGGCAGAGCCGGTTCGGCGCCGGAGCGCGCCGTCAACGGCCTCGCCGAGCTGTGGGGAACCCTATGCACGGTCGAGAGGCTACGTCATCAGTCGTGCGGATGACAGTGGCCACGGTGGGTCGACCACAGGATGAGCGATCTTGAAACAGTGCGGAAACAGACGGCCCCGCCGGCGGCGGGGCCGACCGCTCCGGGCCGGTTCCGGGAGCGCGGGCCCGACGTAGACTCGGGGACCCGGGCGAGAGCGAGGGATGGCCGATGACGGACCGGAGAGCAGACCCGCGGGACCCGCGCCCGCTGACCGGCGAGCCGCTCGCGCTCGACCTGCTGAACACGCGCTGGGCGGGCACGCCGGTGAACGACCTGCTGGACGAGCCGGACGGGTACGAGATCTGGCTCTCCTCGGCCGGGCTGGCCGGACGCTGCGCGGCCGACGCGGCCGGACTGGCCGCCGTCCGGGAGGCCCGGGGGGCGCTGGCGGCCGCGGTGCGGGACCTCGACGGAAGCGGCGGGGTCGGGGCGGCGGCGCTGGCCGGGCTGGACGCGGTGCTGCGGCACGGGCGGGTCCGGCGGGAGGCCTCGGCGACGGGCGCGGTGGACCGGGTCGAGGTGGACGGGCCCGAGCGGCTGGCGGCCTGGCTGGCGGTGGACGACTTCCTGGGGCTGCTGGGACAGGGGCCGCAGCGGATCAAGAAGTGCGCGCACGAGGCGTGCATCCTGCACTTCTTCGACACCTCGCAGAACGGCCGGCGGCGGTGGTGCTCGATGGCGGTGTGCGGCAACCGGGCGAAGGCGGCACGGCACTACGAGAAGGTGCACGGCTAGGACCGTGGGCGGGCACCCCGGAAGGTGCCCGCCGCAGGGGTTCCGGCGGCGGCCGTCAGGCCGGCTGTCCCAGCCAGTCGGTGAGGGCGGCGCGGAGCTCGCCCCGGCCCGGGTCGACGGCCGCCCAGGCGGCGTAGCCGTCGGGGCGGATCAGCAGGACGGTGTCGCGCAGCTTGCCGTGCGGGTCGGCCGGGGCGGCGGTGGTCAGCCGGTCCGCCCACGGCTCGGCGGCGGCCAGCTCGTCATTGCTGACCAGCACGAACCTCCCGGCGCGGAGCGCCTCGTAGAGCCGCTCGGGGGCGGCCGGACCGCCCTCGCGCGGCGGCTCCAGACCGGTCAGCCGCAGGTCCGGGACGCGCTTGCCGACCAGCGGGTGGGAGTCCTTGGGCGCCGGGTACGCGATGCCGATGCCGGAGACGGTGCGGGCGCCGCGCTCCGCGACCACGTCGAGGTGGTCGGCGAGCGAGGCGAGCGCGCCGCGCAGCGCCCGGGTGGCCGCGGACTGGGCGAGGGCGAGCCGGATCAGCGCGCCGGAGCTGCGCAGCACCGCCTTGCCGACCGGGTGCCGCTCGGTCTGGTAGGTGTCGAGCAGCGCGTCGGTGGCCCGGCCCCGGAGGGCGGCGACGAGCTTCCAGGAGAGGTTGGCGGCGTCCTGGAGGCCGGTGTTCATGCCCTGGCCGCCGGCCGGGGAGTGGCAGTGGGCCGCGTCGCCGGCCAGGAAGACCCGCCCGGAGCGGTAGTTGGGGACCTGCCGCTCGTCGCTGTGGAAGGTGGAGCTCCAGCGGGCGTCGTGCAGGCCGTAGTCCTCGCCGAGCGCGCCGAGGGCGACGGCGGCGATCCGGTCGAGCGACGGCGGGGTGCCGTCGGGGCGCTCCTCGGTGCGGTCCCAGGCGATGATCCGGTACCAGCCGTCGCCGAACGGCACCAGGAAGGCGAAGCCGTTCTCGTTGGCGCCGACGGTGACGGCCTCGTCGGGCTCGCGCTCCAGCCGGACGTCGGCCAGCAGGACGGAGTTGACCACGGACTCGCCCGGGAAGGGGATGCCGAGCAGGTCGCGGACGGCGGAGTGGACGCCGTCGGCGCCGACCGCGTAGCGGGCCCGGTGGGTGGTGACGGCGCCGTTCTCCAGGGCCTCGACGGTGACGCCCTCGGCGTCCTGGCGCAGGGCGACCACCTCGGCGCCGCGCAGGACGGTCGCGCCGGCCTTGACCGCGCGGTCGTGCAGCAGCTGCTCGGTCCGGTACTGCGGGGTGATCAGGACGAACGGGAAGCGGCTGGGGAGTTCACCGAGGTCGACCCGGAACTTGTCGAAGATCTTCAGTGAGGTGAGCGGGCGGCCGGTGGCGATGAGGTCGTCGGCCAGGCCGCGGGCGTCGAGGAGTTCGAGGCTGCGGGCGTGCACGGCGAAGGCCCGGGTGAGGTTGGACTCGGTGCCGCGCTTCTCCAGGACGGTGACCCCGATCCCGGCGGCGGCGAGGTCTCCGGCCAGCAGCAGGCCGGTCGGTCCGGCGCCGACGATCAGGACGTCGGTGACGGTCTGCTTCGCGGTCATGTGTCAGCTCCCGGTGCTCGGACAGAGGTTGGACGCCGCGTTCGGCGTGCTCCCGGCCTCCATCATCGCCGCCCCGGGGTGGCGCTGTGAATTCTCCGGGCCCCGGTGGCGTCCGGGGCCCGGAGGGAGGGCGGTCACCCGCGCGGGGCGGGCGGCGCTCAGCTGTGGCGGCGGACCTCCACCGTGCGGAACCGGTTGGCGACGAACGCGCCGTCGCAGTAGGCGGAGTTGGCGGCCGGGTTGGCGCCGGTGCCGTGCAGGTCGGAGAAGGCGGCGGTCTGGTTGGCGTACACCCCGCCGGTGAGGTTGAGCGAGAGCGAGACGCCGGAGTCGAGCGCGGCCCCGACCAGGGCGGCCTCGACCTCGGGCGAGGTGGTGTAGCCGGCCGCGGTCATCGCGCCCTGGGTGCGGACGGTGTCGCGGAGCAGGTCGACGGCGGCGGCGGTGTTCTCGACGGCGACGGCGAACGAGACCGGGCCGAAGCACTCGCTGCGGAAGACCGCCCGGTCGTCCGGTTTGTCGGCGTCCAGCTTGACCAGGGCGGGGGTGCGGACGGCCGCGCCGGGGAACTCCGGCGACTCCACCACCCGCGGGGCGAGCGCCAGTTCGCCGTACTCGCCGCCGGCCGCGGCGACCGTGCGCTGGAGCACGCCGGGGTTGACCACGGCGCCCAGGATGGCGGCGGCGCGGGCGTCGTCGGAGAGCAGGCCCTCGATGGCGGCGGCGAGGTCGCCGACGACCTCGTCGTAGGACTTGGCGCCCTGGTCGGTCTCGATGCCGGTGCGCGGGATCAGCAGGTTCTGCGGGGTGGTGCACATCTGGCCGCTGTAGAGCGAGAGGGAGAAGGCCAGGTTGGCCAGCATGCCCTTGTAGTCGTCGGTCGAGTCGACGACCACGGTGTTCACGCCGGCCTTCTCGGTGTAGACCTCGGCCTGCCGGGCGTGCTCCTCCAGCCAGTCGCCGAAGGAGGTGGAGCCGGTGTAGTCGATCAGCTTGACCTCGGGGCGGACGGCGAGCGTCTGGGCGACCGTGCCGCCCTCGTGCTCGGCGGCCAGGCAGACCAGGTCGGCGTCGAAGCCGGCCTCGGTGAGGACCTCGCGGGCGATCCGGACGGTCAGCGCCAGCGGGAGGACGGCCCGCGGGTGCGGCTTGACCAGCACCGGGTTGCCGGTGGCGAGGGAGGCGAAGAGGCCGGGGTAGCCGTTCCAGGTGGGGAAGGTGTTGCAGCCGATCAGCAGCGCCAGGCCCCGCGGGACGACGGTGAACTCCTTGGTCATCACCAGCGGGTCGCGCTTGCCCTGCGGCTTGGTCCAGCCGGCGCTCTCCGGCAGCCGGGTCTGCTCGGCGTACGCGTAGGCGACCGCCTCCAGACCGCGGTCCTGGGCGTGCGGCCCGCCGGCCTGGAAGGCCATCGCGTAGGCCTGGCCGGTGGTGTGCATCACGGCGTTGGCGAACTCGTGCGAGCGGGCGTTGATCCGGGCGAGGATCTCCAGGCAGACGGCGGCCCGGGCGCGCGGGCCGGCGGCGGCCCAGGCCGGCTGGGCGGCGCGCAGCGCGGCGATCAGGGTGTCCGGCTCGGCGTGCGGGTAGCCGATGCCCAGCTCGACGCCGTACGGGGAGGCCTCGCCGCCGATCAGGTCGCCGTCGGCCGGGTGGCCGGGCAGCGCGAACGGCTGGTTGAGCAGTGCCTCGAAGGCGGCCTTGCCGTCCGCGGCGGCGCTCTCGCCGTAGGCCTTCGGGAACTCGGGGTAGGGCGACCAGTAGTCGCGCTTTGCGGCGGCGGCGAGTGCGGCGTCCAGGGTGGCCTGGTGGCGTTCGACGAGCTCGGCGACGACAGGGTGGGTGACCGCTGCGGACATCGTGTGCGCTCCTCAGAGGGGAGGACGGGACACGTCACAGGGTAACCGAACGATCGGTCGGCTCAAGAGGGCGGACGGAACCGGAGCGGGGAAACGCGAGGGGGCGCGTCCGGAGCGGACGCGCCCCCTGCTGCGGGCCGTGCGGGCGGGAGGGCGGCGGTTTACGGGATGCCCAGCTCGAAGATCACGTACCCGCCGTACCAGCCGGAGGCGGCCGCGCCGGTGCCGAGCACCGCGGCCAGCACCGGCCAGCTCAGCTTCCGCATCGCCACCGCCAGCGCGATGAGCAGCGGGAAGGCCGGCAGCAGGTAGCGCGAGGTGTTGCCGAAGATGCCCAGGCTGCCGAGCACCGAGACGATGGTGGCCAGCGTGTAGGCGGTCAGCACCAGCGGCGGGCGGAGCCGCACCAGCAGCACGATCAGCACCGGCAGGCTGAACACGATCAGCGTCGCCAGCATGTCGGCCGTGTGGTACGCGAACGGGTAGTCGTTGCGGCCCAGCAGGATCCCGCGGATCGCGTTCCAGGTGCCCTGGCCCCAGTCGAAGTAGTGCAGCCAGGCGTCCCGCTGGAGCGTGAAGTAGCCGCCCCACTCGCCCATCCGCCAGCCGACCCAGCCGACGTAGCCGAGCAGCCCGAGCGGCGCCAGCAGCATCGCGGCCAGCGGGCGCAGCACGCCGCTGTCCCGCCGGTACAGCTCGACCAGCGCGGCCAGGCCGACCGCGCCGATCAGCGCCGCCGAGGTCGGCCGGTTGAGGCCGGCGACCAGGGTGATCACACCGGCGGCGACCCACTGCTTGGTCATCACGCAGTAGCAGGACCAGGCGGCCAGCGCGATGAACAGGGAGTCCGAGTAGAGCGCCCACTCGGCGCCCGAGCCCGGGGCGATCGCCCACAGCCCGGCCGCGACCACGCCGGCCCGCGGCCCGGCCAGCTTGTCGACCACGGCGTAGATGCCGGCCGCCGCGAACAGCGAGGCCACCACCGAGATCAGCATCCCGGCGCCGTACAGGCCCAGCCCGGTGCCGTCCGAGACCAGCCGCATCAGACCCGGGTAGAGCGGGAAGAACGCGGCCGAGTTCTGCTCGATCGTGAACCCCGGGGTGCCGTTCGGGACGGCCACCAGCGCCGGGTGGTAGCCGAACTGGGCGACCTGCTGGTACCACCAGCCGTCCCAGCTGGCCAGGACGTCCCACGGGTTGGCGCCGCCGCCGAAGCGGGGGTGCTTCTCCAGGTAGTCCCCGGAGAAGGAGAGCAGCTTCATGAAGACGGTGAAGCCGACCAGCTTCAGGACGGCGTAGCACCAGACGGCCGGGCCGAAGCGGAGGACCACCCCGCGGGCACGCTCGCGCCAGTCGACGCCGGGTTCGGTCGCCGACTCGTCGCTGCGCTGTTCGGGCACGTCGGAGGCGACCGCCGGTATTGCGCTCATCAGACTGGACCCCACCCTGCTCGGCCGTGGACGGATCGTCCGCCGAGTCTAGGGCGTGGCCCTTCCCTTTGGTGTGGACCAGGCCACCCGGGCGCACCCGCGCTGGGCCGGGCGGGGATACTCGGGGGATGGCCGATCACACCTCGCGCACCGCCTACACCGTGGAGTCCCTGCTCGCGGTGACCGTCGACGTCTTCAACGAGCGCGGCTACGACGGCACCTCGATGGAGGACCTGTCGCGTGCGGCCGGCATCTCCAAGTCGTCGATCTACCACCACGTGCGCGGCAAGGAGGAACTGCTCCGGCTGGCCGTCGGGCGGGCCCTGGACGGGCTGTCCGCGATCCTGGCGGAGCCGGGCGCGGTCGAGGGTCCTGCGGTCGAGCGGCTGGAGCACGTGGTGCGGCGGACCGCCGAGGTGCTGCTGGAGGAGCTGCCGTACGTCACCCTGCTGCTCCGGGTGCGCGGGAACACGGCCACCGAGCAGTGGGCGCTGGAGCGGCGGCGGGAGTTCGACCACCAGGTGGCCGAGCTGCTGCGGGCCGCGGTCGCGGACGGCTCGCTGCGGGCGGACGTCGAGCCGCGGCTGGCGACCCGGCTGCTGTTCGGCATGATCAACTCGATCGTCGAGTGGTACCGGCCGGGCCTCAAGGGGGCCGACGGGGTCGCGGACGCGGTGGTCCACCTGGCCTTCGACGGCCTGCGCGCCCGCGCCTGACCCGAGCCGACCCGAAGGGCGCCCGCCCGCCCCGCCGACCCCGGCCACGCACCCAACCCCACAGCACACGCCCACCCCGCCAAGCCCCGCCACGCACCGAACCCGCCCCGAGCCGAAGGGCCGCGCCGGTGCCGAAAGGAAGGAGCGAGGAGGCCGCGAGGAACGAGCGGCATTGGAGCGACGACCGTCGGCACCGGATCAAGCGGCCCGGAGGCGAGCGGGCGACAACACAGCCCGGAGGCGAGCGGGCGACTAGAGCGGCGGGACCTGGTCGGTCTCCTCGAAGACCAGCATGGTGCGGGTGCCGAGCACCTGGGGGATGGACTGGATGCGGTTGAGCACGAGCTCCCGCAGGGCGTGGTTGTCGGCGGTGTGGACCAGCAGCAGCACGTCGAAGTCGCCGCCGACCAGGGCGATGTGCGCGACCCCGGGGAGGGCCAGCAGCTGCTCGCGGACCGTCCGCCAGGAGTTCTGCACGATTTTCAGGGTGATGTACGCGGATGCGCCCTGACCTGCGCGTTCGTGGTCGACCCTGGCTGTGAAGCCGCGAATGACGCCGTCCTCGACCATCCTGGAGATCCGGGCGTACGCATTGGCCCGGGACACGTGCACCCGCTCGGCCACCGAGCGGATCGAGGCGCGACCGTCCTGCTGCAGCAGCCGCAGGATCGCCCGGTCGACCCGGTCGAGTCTGGACGTCTGTTCAGTCGACATGACCCCCCACCCTCAACGATTGGACACACTGCCACCAGTCGACCGCCACCCGGGCCGATTGTCCACCACCTTGTCACGCTTCTGGTCAAGATGAACAGACGACCGAACAATCGGTAGGGAGCCCCCGCCACCCCTGGAGGTGCCCGAGATGACCGTTCTCGACCACAGACACCACACGGCGTTGCCCGGCTGGCTGCCCGGGGCCACCGCCCCGCGCACCGACCCGGCCCCGCTCCTCCCGGACGCCGCTCCCGTCCGCGTGCTCGGTACCCCCGCGCTGGAGAAGTACGACCCCGCGCTGCTCCGCGAGCTGTACCGCCGCCTGGTGGTCGGCCGCCGCTACAACCAGCAGGCCACCACCCTCACCAAGCAGGGCCGGCTGGCCGTCTACCCGGCCTCCACCGGCCAGGAGGCCTGCCAGGTCGCCGCCGCGCTGGCGCTCGGCGAGCAGGACTGGCTCTTCCCCAGCTACCGGGACACCCTCGCGGTGGTCTCCCGCGGCATCGATCCGCTGGAGGCGCTCACCCTGCTGCGCGGCAACGCCCACACCGGGTACGACCCGCGCGCCGGCCGCACCGCGCCGCTGTGCACCCCGCTGGCCACCCAGGCCCCGCACGCCGTGGGGCTGGCGCACGCCGCGCGGCTGAGCGGCGATCCGGTGGTCGCGCTCGCGCTGCTCGGTGACGGCGGCACCAGCGAGGGCGACTTCCACGAGGCGCTCAACTTCGCCGCGGTGCTGCAGGCCCCGGTGGTGTTCCTGGTCCAGAACAACGGCTACGCGATCTCCGTACCGCTCAGCGCGCAGTCGGCGGCCCCGAGCCTGGCCCACAAGGCCGTCGGCTACGGGATGCCCGGCCGGCTGGTCGACGGCAACGACGCGCCGGCCGTGCACAGCGTGCTCGCCGAGGCGGTCGAGCGGGCCCGGACCGGCGGCGGGCCGACCCTGGTCGAGGCGCTCACCTACCGGGTCGAGGCGCACACCAACGCCGACGACGCCACCCGGTACCGGAACGAGGCCGAGGTCGCCGCCTGGCGGGAGCACGACCCGATCCTGCTGATGGAGCGCTCCCTGCGGGGGCTCGGGGTGCTGGACGACGCCCTGGTGCAGGAGGCGGCCGACGAGGCCGAGGCGCTGGCGGCCCGGATGCGCGCCGAGTTCCACGCCGAGCCGGAGCTGGACCCGATGTCCCTGTTCGCCCACGTCTACGCCGAGCCGACCCCGCAACTGCGCGAGCAGGCTGCGCAGTTGGCCGAGGAGCTGGCCGCCGAGGCCGAGGTGCAGCACTGATGACCTCCCACCTGTCGTCCACCCCCGTCCTGGGCGGGTCCGCGGCGCGGCGCCCCGCCGCCGCACCGGACCGCACCGCCGGCGTCCGTACGTCCAGCATGGCCCAGGCGCTCAACTCCGCGCTGCGCGACGCCATGCGCGAGGACCCGGCCGTGCACGTGCTCGGCGAGGACGTCGGCGCGCTCGGCGGCGTCTTCCGGATCACCGACGGGCTGACCGCCGAGTTCGGCCAGGACCGCTGCCTGGACACCCCGCTGGCCGAGGCGGGCATCCTCGGCACCGCCGTCGGCATGGCCATGTACGGGCTGCGCCCGGTGGTCGAGATGCAGTTCGACGCCTTCGCCTACCCGGCGCTGGAGCAGCTGTTCTCGCACGTCGCCAAGATGCGCAACCGCACCGCCGGCCGGCTGCCGCTGCCGATCATCGTGCGCATCCCGTTCGGCGGCGGCATCGGCGGCGTGGAGCACCACAGCGACGCCTCCGAGGCGTACTACACCGCGACCCCCGGCCTGCACGTGGTCACGCCGGCCACGGTGGCCGACGCGTACGGTCTGCTGCGGGCCTCGATCGCCTCGGACGACCCGGTGGTCTTCCTGGAGCCCAAGCGGATGTACTGGGGCAAGACCGAGTTCGACCCGGCCGTGCCCGTCGAGCCGATCGGGCGGGCCGTGCTCCGGCGGACCGGGACCTCCGCCGTGCTGATCACCTACGGTCCCTCGCTGCCGGTCTGCCTGGAGGCGGCCGAGGTGGCGAAGGCCGAGGGCCGCGACCTCGCGGTGCTGGACCTGCGCACCCTGGTGCCGTTCGACGACGAGACGGTCTGCCGGGTGGTGCGCTCGATCGGCCGGGCCGTGGTGGTGCACGAGGCCGGCGGCTTCGGCGGGACCGGAGCGGAGATCGCCGCCCGGGTCACCGAGCGCTGCTTCCACCACCTGGCCGCGCCGGTGCTGCGGGTCACCGGCTTCGACATCCCGTACCCGCCGCCGATGCTGGAGCACCACCACCTGCCCGGGGTGGACCGGATCCTGGACGCGGTCGCCCGGCTGCAGTGGGAGGACTGAGGATGATGCCCGTCGTACGGGAGTTCACCCTGCCCGATCTCGGTGAGGGACTCACCGGGGCCGAGGTGGTGCGCTGGCTGGTCGAGGTCGGCGAGGTGATCGCGGTCGACCAGCCGGTGGTGGAGGTGGAGACCGCGAAGGCGGTGGTCGAGGTGCCCTGCCCGTACGGCGGGGTGGTGACCGCGCTGTTCGGTGAGGTCGGTGAGGAGGTGGCGGTCGGCGCGCCGCTGGTGACGGTCGCGGTGTCGCCGGGCGAGGGTGTGCCGCCGCTCGCGGCGGTGTCGGCGGGCGGGTCGGAGCTCGCCGCGGAGGTGGAGCGGCCGCTGGTCGGGTACGGGGTCGCGGAGCCGGGGCGGGTCGGCCGGCGGCGCCGGGTCGGCGGGTCCGCCCCCGGTGCGCCGGTGTCCGCGCCCGCACCCGCGCCCGCGCCGGTCGCGGTCGCGGTTGCGGCGCCCGTGCCGTCGGCGTCGCCGGTCGCGGTGGCGGCCGTTGCGGCGGGCCCGGTCGTGCTGCCCGTGATCTCGCCGCTGGTACGACGGCTGGCCCGGGAGCAGGGTGTCGACCTGGCGGCGGTCACCGGCAGCGGGCCGGACGGACTGATCATGCGTGCGGACGTCGAACGGGCGGTCGCGGCGAAGGTGGTGGCCCCGGTGGTCGCTCCGGCGGTGGCCCCGGCGGCGTCCGCACCGTCCGCCGAGGGGGTCGTGCCGCTGCGCGGCCTGCGGAAGGCGGTGGCCGAGAAGCTCAGCCGCAGCCACCGGGAGATTCCCGCCGCGACCTGCTGGGTGGACGCCGATGCGACCGAACTGATGGCGCTGCGACGCCAGTTGAACGCGGCGCCGGGGCCGAAGGTGAGCGTGCTGGCCCTGCTCGCCCGGATCTGCACCGCTGCGCTGGAGCGCTTCCCCGAGCTCAACTCCAGCGTGACCGGCGATGGTTCGGGAATCCTGCGGCACTCCGCGGTGCACCTGGGCTTCGCCGCGCAGGGCGAGCGCGGGCTGGTCGTGCCGGTCGTGCGGGACGCCCAGCGGCTCTCCACCGAGCAACTCGGCGCCGAGCTGGGCCGGTTGACGGAGGCTGCGCGGACCGGGTCGATCGCCCCGGCCGAGCTGACCGGGGGCACGTTCACGCTGAACAACTACGGGGTGTTCGGCGTGGACGGTTCCACCCCGATCCTCAACCACCCCGAGGCGGCGATGCTCGGCGTCGGCCGGATCGTCGCCAAACCCTGGGTCCACCAGGGGGAGTTGGCTGTGCGTGAGGTGACCCAGCTGTCCTTCACCTTCGACCACCGGGTCTGTGACGGCGGTACGGCGGGAGGGTTTCTGCGGTTCGTCGCGGACTGCGTGGAGCAGCCGGGGGTGCTGTTGCGGCAGCTTTGAGCTGGGAGGGGTCGCCCTGGGTGGTGGCTGTGCCACCCAGGGTGCCCGCGGATCGAGTGAGAGTAGCGCGTTCGAGGGGCGGGTGTCCGGGATTCGCGCGACTTGTCGGATGAGCAGTTCGGGCGTGCCACGCTGCCTAGGCGTCAACAGGGACAAGCCAGGTGGTGGCGCAGGCCGGCCGGAGGCGAAACGATTCTCTTGGGTACTCGAAACGTTGCGGTGAAGTCCCGCAGAACACTCCTGGTCCGTACGGGACACGGTTCGGCAGCGGTCGCGGCCGTTCCGGGCCTGCCGGACGCGGCGCCGGTGCCGCCCCCCGCGCCGCTGGATCCGCCGGACCTCCCGCCGGTTCATCCGCCGGTTCATCCTCCTGTCCACCCGTCGGTCCACCCGCCGACGAGTCCGCCCGCGGCCGGACCGGAGGTCCCGCCGGGTGCGGTCGCCGCCGCCGAGCCGGTGCGGGCCGTCCGGCCGGTGATCCCGGACCCGCCGGCCGCGCCGCCCGTCGTCCCGCCCGTCGTCCCGCCCGTCATCCCGCCGCCGCCCGCCGCGCCGCCCGCCGTCCTCGCCGCGGCGGCCGTGCCCGCTCCGGCGCCGCCCGCCCCCGCGTCCTTCGCCGGGTCCGTGCCGTCCGTCGCCCCGTCGCCGCCCCCGTCGCCCCGGCCACACCCGACCGGGCCGGTGACGGGCCCCGCGGTCGGGCCCGTGATCGAGCCGCTGTTCACCCGCGCGCCCGGCCTCAACTGGGCCGGCCCGGGCGACCAGTGGTCCCGTGCCTGGGCACTGCAGACGCTCGGTGACGCCGCGTCCGCCCCGGCGCCCGCCCCCGCGGCGGCGCCCGCCCCGGCGCCCGTGCCCGACCTCCGGACGGCGGCCGACCCGCAGGCGGGGGCCGAACAGCCGCCCACCGCACGGGACATCGAGCTGATCAGGACCAGCCTGGCCGTGGTCGAGCCGGTCGCCGACCGCGCCACCGCCCACTTCTACGCTCTGATCTTCCTGCACCACCCCGAGGTCCGCGCGCTCTTCCCGGCCGCGATGGACGTCCAGCGCGACCGCCTCTTCCGCGCTCTGCTGATGGCCGCCCGCAGCGCCGACGACCCCGACGGCCTGCGCACCCGGCTGGGCGCGCTCGGCCGGGGCCACCGCCGGTACGGCACCCTGACCGGCCACTACGGCCCGGTCGGCGAGTGCCTGGTGGCGGCGCTGGCCCGGTACGCGGGCACCCGGTGGACCGCCGAGACCGAGCTGGCCTGGCGCCGGGTCTACCGGCTGGTCTCCTCGATCATGATCCAGGCCGCCGAGGAGGACGCCCGGACCTCGCCGGCCTGGTGGCAGGGCGAGGTGGTCGCGCACGAGCTCCGGACCCCGGACGTCGCGGTGCTCACCGTCCGCCCCGACCAGGCGTACCCGTACCGGGCCGGGCAGTACACCAGCCTGGAGACGCCCTGGTGGCCGCGGGTCTGGCGGCACTTCTCGTTCGCCTCGGCGCCCCGGCCGGACGGTCTGCTGACCTTCCACGTCAAGGCGGTGCAGGCGGGTTGGGTGAGCAACGCGCTGGTGCACCGGGCCGCGCCCGGGGACGTCCTGCGGCTCGGTCCGGCGGCCGGCGGGATGACCCTCGACCACGGTGCCGGCGCGGACCTGCTGCTGCTGGGCGGCGGCACCGGCATCGCCCCGGTCCGGGCGCTGGTCGAGGAGGTGGCCGAGCACGGCGCCGCGGGGCGTTCGGTGGAGGTCTTCTACGGGGCGCGGCAGGCCGCCGAGCTGTACGAGCTGGCGGCGCTGCGCGAGCTGGCCGAGCGGCACGACTGGCTCTCGGTCCGCCCGGTGCTGTCCGGCCCCGCGCCGCTGGCGTCCGTGGCCGGACCGGCCGGACCGGCCGGGCGGCTTTCGGAGGCGGGCCTGCTCACCGGTGAACTCCCGGAGGTGGTGGGCAGGTTCGGCCCGTGGACCGGCCGGGACGCGTTCCTCAGCGGGCCGCCCGCGATGGTCCGGCGCGCGGTCGGCGTGCTGCTGCGGGCCGGGGTCCCGGCGGAGCGGATCCGGCACGACCTGGTGGGTGACCAGGCGGCCGGATAGCAGCCGGCCGGGCTCCGCGGGCCCGGCGGGTCCGGGCGGCGTCGGGCCCCTGCGGACGGGGTCAGGCCAGGTCGGGGGCGAGCAGGGCGCGGACGCCCTCGATGTTGGCGGCCAGGTACGCCCGCAGGCTCGGCGGCACCACGTTGACCGAGGTGACGCCCTCGCGGGTGAACGGCACCCGGACGACCTCGTACGCGCCGTTCGGCGTTTCGACCTCGGGCCCGTGACGGCGGCTGAGGTCCATCGAGGCGAGCCGGCAGACGAAGAAGTGCTGCACCTTGACCCCGTGCGGGTGGAGCAGGGTGCCGTCGTCGTGGTGGGTGTGGCTGATGGTGTCGACGAACGCGGGCACGACGTCGACCACCTTGCCGCCGAGCTCCTCGTCGACCTCGCGGTGCAGGGCCTCGACCACGGTGCGGTCGTCGCGCTCGACGCCGCCGCCCGGGGTGATCCAGTACGGGTGCGGTGAGCCCGGCCGGGTCCGCTTGATCAGCACGATCGACGCCGGTCCGTACGGGTCGCCCGGGTCCACCTCCAGCAGGATCGCCCGGGCGGTTCGTTTGACGACGGGGCGAGGCGGGGTGCGCATGGCGGCCTCCGGGGCTGGAGCGTTGTGCGGGAGTCTCCCGCGGCCCGGGCGGGCCGAAACGCGGCCCGCCCGGGGTGCGTCCGTTCGGGGAGGGTTCGGAGCCGGGATGGATCTTGGATAGCGAAGATGAACCTTAAACGGATCTTTGAATTGCATTCATCGTTGCTATCTTGCCTTTGATTCAAAGGATTTTGCCGAGTGAACAGTGCAAGAGTGATTGCAGCGGCGTCGTGGCTGTGCTGCAATGAGCGACTATCGGGCAAACCGGAGCGATTCACTCCGCATGCCCTCCTGTGCAATGACTCGGGCTGGGGGCAGGGCGTGGCCATGGATCGGACCGCAGAGCGCACGTCACCGGCGCCACGGCGCGCGGGTTCCGCGGGTCCGACCGCCCCTTCGGGTTCGACGAGCCTGACGAGCCCTTCGAGTCCGACCGGCCCTTCGAGTCCGTCGGGTCCCGCCCGCAAGGAGCGGCAGCCCACCCTGATCGCCTCGGTCCAGCGGGCGCTGCGACTGCTGGAGGCGGTCGGGGGGTTCCTCCAGGGGGCCACCGCCAAGCAGCTCGCCCGCGCCGCCGGACTCCCGCTCGGCACCACGTACCACCTGCTGCGCACCCTGACCCACGAGGGCTACCTGCGGCGGGCCGACGGCCGCTTCTACTACGGCGACTCGGTCGACGGGATAGGCCGGGCCGACGACCGGCAGTCCGAACGCTTCGACCTGCGCGCCCGGATGGAGCGGTTACGCGACGAGTTGGGCGCCGCCGTCTACTTCGCGCTCTACCGGGACGGCGAGATCACCGTGGTCGACGTCGCGGCCGGTGCGCACCAGCCCGCCGTCGAACCGTGGGCCGACTTCCGGGCCACCGCCCACGCCCACGCCATCGGCCAGTGCCTGCTGGGCCAGCTGCCGGAGGAGGCCAGGCGCGACCACCTCGCCCGCCACCCCCCGGTCGGCCTCACCCCCTCCACCCTCACCGACGAGTCGGCCGTGCTGCGCCGGCTCGCCGCGCTCCGGCCCACCATGCCCGTGGTCGAGCGCCAGGAGTACGCGCTCGGCACCGTCTGCGCGGCCGTCCCCATCACCGTCGGCTCGGTGGTCGCCACCATGGCGCTCTCGCTGCCGGTGGAGCAGGTCGACCGGCTCGCCGCGGCGGCCGGGCAACTGCGCCGCAGCGTCGGCGCGATGACGCCGTCGTTCGTCCTCTGACGCCCCCGGCCGGCCCGGCCTGTCCCGCACGGGGCCCCTCGTTCACCATTTGAAAAAGCACGTCTTGTCCACTACGTCCCCAAACGTGGACGATGAGGATGGACGTACCGCACGCACCCCCTCCCCTTGTCAGCGAACTGCACCGCCCGGCCGCCTGCGGGACCCGCAGCACGCACGGCCGGGCAGAACGAGAGGTACCGGCGCCATGCAGCACAGCACAGTCCAGGGCCGCCTGATGATGAACCTGGTGGTCTCGCACGAGCTCTCCTTCCGCATCGCGGTCGACCTCGCGTACGACGCCGTCGACCCGTACGCGGTCCGCTTCACCTTCCACCTGCCCGGCGACGAGCCGGTGGCCTGGGTGTTCGGGCGCGAGCTGCTGCTCGACGGGATCGGCCGGCCGGCCGGCGAGGGCGACGTGCACATCCATCCGGTCGGCGGGGAACTCGCCGAGGTGTGCGTCGTGCTGCACTCCCCCGAGGGGGACGCCGTGCTGCGCGCCCCGGCACCGCCGCTGGTCGCGTTCCTGGCCCGCACCGACCGGCTGGTGCCGATGGGCCAGGAGACCACCGCCGGCGAACTCGACGCCCAACTCGCACTCATCCTCCGGGGGCATGAGAACGCCGGGTGACCGGCCGCGCTCCGCCGGAGCGGCCGGCACCCGGGTCGGAAGCGGGAAGAAGAAGGGCCCCTCCCCGGTCGTCACCGGGTGGGGGCCCTTGCTCGCGGGCGGGCACGGCGGCTCGCTCAGTCGTCGTCGAGGGCGAGGCTGAGGCCCCAGGAGACCAGGCTGATGATCAGCGCGCCGAACAGCGCCGCCCAGAAGCCGTCGACGTGGAAGTTCAGGTCGAGCTTGTCCGAGGCCCAGGAGGTCAGCCAGAGCATCAGCGCGTTCACGACGAAGGTGAACAGGCCCAGGGTGAGGATGAACAGCGGGAAGGAGAAGAACTTCACCACCGGCTTGATCAGCCAGTTCACCACCCCGAAGAGCAGCGCCACGGCGATCACCGTGAGCGTCTTGTGCTGCCAGTCGTCCCCGGTCAGCGAGATCGCGGGGACGATCCAGGCGGCGACCCAGATGGCCGCCGCGTTGATCAGTGTCTTGATGAGGAAACCCTTCATGGGGCCAGCGTCCCAGGTCGGTCAAGGGGCGGGCGACGGCCCTGACCCGGATGTTTGGTGTTGAATGCCCCTGGACCGAGGCCCGGACGAGGAGGGGTGCCCCGATGAAGGTGTTCCGACTGGACGCACTGGACGCCGAACGCGCCGCCAACGACGGCGCGTACCTGCGGTTCCTGCGCGAACCCCGGATGTCCGCCGGCCTCTACGCGCTCTCCCCCGGCGACACCGATCCGCAGACCGCGCACGCCCAGGACGAGATCTACCAGGTGGTCAGCGGCCGGGCCGAACTGACCGTCGGGGACGAGACGACCACGGTGGGCCGGGGCACCGTCGTCTACGTGCCGGCCGGGGTGCCGCACCGGTTCCACCACATCACCGAGGAACTGCGGGTGCTGGTGGTGTTCTCCCCGCCGGAGGACTGAACCGGGGAGGGCACCGGGGGTCAGGACCCCCGGGGACCGGACCCGTGGGGGCCGGACCCGCCGGTTAGGGTCGGGGCATGAGCCTGAGCCTGACGGAAGAACTCTGGGCGGCGATCGAGCCGGTCTACGCCGAGATCCTCGACCACCCCTTCATCGCCGGCCTCACCGACGGCACCCTGCCGCGCGAGGCCTTCCGCCACTTCGTCGTGCAGGACTCGCACTACCTGCGGGACTACGCCCGCGCGCTCGCCGTCTGCGCGGCCAAGGCGCCGGGCGAGGAGGAGGTGCGGGCCTTCGCCGACGACGCGATCGGCGCGCTGGCGGCGGAGCAGGGGATGCACGCCGAGTTCCTCGACGCCTTCGGCGACACCGCCGAGGAGGCCGCCGCCGAACCGGTGCTGCCCACCACCCGCGCCTACACCAGCTACCTGCTCGCCACCGTCTACGGCGGCTCGTTCGCGGAGGCGGTCGGCGCGGTGCTGCCCTGCTACTGGATCTACGCCCGGGTCGGCGACCGGCTGCTCGCCCAGGGGTCCCCGGACCCGCTCTACGCGAAGTGGATCGCCACCTACGGCGACGAGGCGTTCCAGTCGGTGGTGCGGCGGGTGCTGGCGCTCACCGACCGGCTCGGCGAGGAGATCTCCCCGGCCGAACGGCGGCGCGTGGTGGAGCACTTCGTCACCACCTCGCGGTACGAGTGGATGTTCTGGGACGCCGCGTGGCGGCGGGAGACCTGGCCGGTCTGACCCTGCCGCGGGCTCTTCCCCGCAGGTCGTTCCCGGTGCTCCGGGCGGTGAGCCGACCGGGGCTCCGACCACGGCTCCGACCGGGGCTCCGGGCGGTGCTGCCAGGGCGCCGGGCGGGGGTCGGCCCGGGGGTTCCCCCGGGGGCCCGGGTAGGGGTGATCTCCGGGTTCTCTCCGGGCCGTTGTCCCTCGTCCGGCCACGTGCGTCGCCGTACGATCGAAGTACCGAGAACGAGCGGGATGCGGCACCGGACGGCAGCCGGCCCCAAGGGGAGAGAAGGAACGGACATGGCTGAGCTCTGGAAGTCGCTGCCCTCGTGGGTGCGCAACATCGTCGTCCCGGTACTGGTGCTGGTACTCGCCTGGAACATCCTCGGCCTGGTGTTCAGCGTCGTCGGCGCCCTGCTGAGCCTGGCCGTCAAGCTGCTGGTGGTGGTCGGCATCGCCGCCGCCGTGGTGATCCTGGTGAAGAAGGCCGCCAGGAACTGAACCGGCCGTTCACGGACGCCCGCACCCTCACCGGGGGTGCGGGCGTCCGCCGTCGTCGAGCAGCAGGACGGTGTCGAGGTCCCACAGCGGGTGCCAGCCCTGGGTACGGGCGCGGGCCAGGTCCAGGGTGACGCTGCGGGAGAGCTGGTCGACCGCGTACGGCGTCAGGCCGGGGACCCTTCCGGTGCGGGCGGCCAGCCGGGCCAGCGGCGCCGGGACGTGGTGGATCCGTGCGCGCACGCCGTGGGCGGCGAGCACCGCCCGGACCGCCTCGTCGCGAAGGTAGTGCCGGGCGTCGGCGATGTTGTAGGCGCCGGGTGACCAGGGCCGCCGGCCGGGCCGGCCGGAGCCGGCGGCGGCCAGACAGGCGTCGGCGAGGTTCTGCACGGCGGTGAGGCTGAGCCGGACGTCCCCGCCGGGCAGCAGCAGCCGCCCGTACCGGACCCGCTCCAGCAGCCGGGGCACCAGGTGCGGATCGCCCGGCCCGTAGACGGCGCGCGGGCGCAGCACGACCGCCCCCGCCGCGAGTGCGAGACGCTCGCCGGCGGCTTTGGTGCGCCCGTACGCGTTGAGGTGGCCGTTTTCGGTGGGGTGGTGCTCCTGGACGGACTCGCGGTCGATCCGGGGGTCGTAGACGCTGGCGCTGGAGACCCAGACGACCGGGCGGTCGGCGGCGGCGCGCAGCAGCCGCTCGGTGCCGGTGACGTTCACGGCGTACTGCGTCTTCTCGGCCGCGGCACCCGGGGGCAGGTCGGCGACGGCGGCGGCGCAGTGCACCACGGCGTCGACGCCGGTGAGGTCGGGGTCGGCGATGGCGGCGTCCCAGCGGACGTGGCGCCCGGCCGGGCCGGGGCGGCGGCCGTAGCAGACCACGTCGAGGCCGCGGGCGACGGCGGCGCGGACGACGTGCGAGCCGCAGAAGCCGCTCGCGCCGGTGACGGCTATCCGCATCGGGGGGCTCCTCGGTCGGGGGCGGGGTCGGTCGCCGGAGTGTGGGGGCAGCGGGGTGCGGCGGCTGCTGCTGCTCCTGCGGCGGCGGTGGATGTGGATGTGGGCGCGGCTGTGGCCGGGGCGCCGGGGGCGCGGGTGCTGCGGACGGTGAGTTCCGCCCAGCCGGGGAGGGCGGCGCGGCGGTCGGCCCGGGCGCGGGCGACCACCGGGCGGTACGGGGCGAGGGCGAGCAGGAGGTCGGCGAGCAGGGCCCGGGCCGGAGCCGCCCCGGGGCAGGCGTGCGGGCCGGCGCCGAAGACGGCCTGGGTGGCGGCCGGCCCGGGGGCGGGCTCCGGCCGGTGGGCCAGGGCGGCGTGCCGGGCGACCAGGATCAGCCGGTCGCCGGCCCGGATCCGGCGGCCGGCCAGTACGGCGTCGGCGCCGGCCACCCGGGGGAGCAGCGGCGAGGGGGCGGTGAGGCGGAGCAGTTCGGCGGCGAGGGCGGGAGCGGTGGCGGCGTCGACCGAGGGCCAGATCCCGGCGTCCGCGCACCAGGCCGCGGCCCGGGGGAGGGCGGCGACCGTGGTGTTGACGGCGGCGACCGCGACCATCGCGTCCAGCGGGTCGGGCAGCAGCGCGGCCAGCTCGGCGGCGCGGGCGGCGGACGTCCGGGCGGTGCGGCGCGGGCGGGGGCCGGGCAGGTGGTCACGGGCGGCGGCTGCGGCGACCCGGGTCGCGGCGCCGGCCAGGGCGTGCGGGCAGGCCGTCGAACCCGTCAGCGCGGCGGCCGTCACCCCGGCCAACTCCTCGGCCAGGGAGACGAGTTCGATGGGCCCTTCGGCGAGCTCCGGGATCCGCTCGGCTAGTACGGCCTGCCAGCGCGGGCGGATCCGCTCCACCGCCGCCGAGCCGAGGTCGCTCGCCAACGCCCGCCGGGCGGAACGGTGTTCGGCGCCGTCCTGGTCGAACAGGAGCCCGCCGTCGGTGAGTCGGGCGGCGGCCCCGCCGGTGGTGCCGGGTGCGGTGCGGTCGAGCGGGATCCGGGTGAGCGCCTCGCGGTAGGCCTCGGCGCCGTGCACCAGGACGGTGCGGCCGAGCCTGACCACCGGGCGCCGGCGGGTGGCGACGAGCAGCGCGAACAGCACCGGGTGGCTGCGCAGGTAGACCCGGCGGTCGCGCCGGCGGGCCGTGCGGTCGGAGGCCGCCCGTTCGAGGACGGCGAGATCGGGGGCCGCAGGGGTGGTGGGGGCCGCAGGGGTGCTCGCGGTGGCCGGGGCGCCGGCGGCCGGCCCGGGGGCGGGTCTGCTCATGCGGACAACTCCCCTGCGCAGTAAGCGGACGCGGCCACCCGGTCGGGCTTGCGGGAGCGGCCGGCCAGCGGCACCTCGCCGAACAGGACGGCGTCCGGGCGGGCCGCTCCCATCCGGTCCAGCGGGCCGTGCAGCGCGGCCCGCAGCCGGCCGGGGTCGGTGCCGCGGGCGGGCTGGACGAGGGCGACCAGCCGCTCGTCGCCGTCCCCGTCCGGGACGCCGACCAGTACCGCGAGTTCGACGCCCGGCAGGTGCAGCGCCGGTTCGTAGAGGCCGGGGTAGATGTTGTCGGCGCGGCGCAGCACCATGTCCTTGAGCCGACCGGCGAGCACGATCCGGCCGTCCCGGGCGAGCACGGCACGGTCGCCGGTGCGCACCCACGGATCGGGTTCCTCGCCGAGGTAGCGGTGGCGCGCGCCCGGGCCGGTGAGCAGCAGTTCGCCGTCCGGACCGAGGTCGGTGCGGACGCCCGGCAGCGGGGCGCCGACCAGGTCCCCCGGATCGGTGAAGGCGCTCTTCTCGGCCTCCTCGACGGCCGCCGCGGGGAACAGCTCGGTGAGCGCGTACACGCCCCACGCCTGGTCCGCGCCGGCCTGCTTGGCCCGGCGGAGCAGGGTGGCGTCGGCGGGTGCCGAGCCGGTCCAGACCCGGCCGGTGAACCGGGCCCCGGCGGCCAGGGCGGCGCGCAGCTGCGGCGGCGTGAGGTAGGTGTGGGCCGGTGCCAGCCGGGCGAGCTGGCGGGCGAGCGCGGCCGGAGTGCGGGCCGGCAGCGCGACGGCGGCGCCCGCGGCGAGGGCCGGGACCAGCACGAAGAAGGTGCCGCCGAGGACGGTCGTCCCCGGCCGGGGCCCGACCAGGGCGCCGACCGTCCGCAGCCCGGCCGCCAGGCCGTCCCGGGTGTGCACCACGGCGCGCGGGCGGGCGGTGGTGCCGGAGGTGAAGACGATGACGGCGTCGCCGTCGCGTTCGTGGGTGTCGTGGCCCGGGACGCGGGGCACGGAGGCGCCGAACCGGCCGGTCCGCAGCCGGGGCGCGCAGCCGGGCAGGCGCCGGCCGAGGGTGGCGACCGGGCCGAGCGCGCCCAGCGGGGGCAGCGCGAGGCCGGCGCGGCGGGCCACCGGTCCGGCCCAGCCGGCCACCGCCTGGGCGGCGGCGTCGGCGAGCACCAGGTCGGGCCGGGCCAGCGCGAGCCGGGCGGCCAGGACGTCGGGGCCGGCGGCCGGGTCGAGCACGGCGATCCGCAGGCCGAGCCGGTGCGCGGCGAGCATGACGGCGAGCGCCCGGGGGCCGGGGCGGACGGCGACGCCGAGGGTGTCGCCGTCGGTGAGTCCGCGGGCGTGCAGGGCGGTGGCGTAGGTGTCGGCGAGGTCGGCGAGTTCGCCGCGCCGGATCCCGACCCGGGTGGTGCCGAGCCGGGTGTGCCGCAGCACGGCCGGGCGGTCGGGGTGGACGGTGCGCAGGGCGTGGGCGAGCCGGTCGAGCATCGGTTTCCTCGGCGAGGGAGTCTGGCGGGGCGGGTCGGTGAGGTGGCGGGTCGGGTGGGTCGGGAGGCGGTGTCTGGTCGGGGCGGGCCCTTCGCTGGGCTCAGCGGACGTCCGCCGAACGGGGGCCGGCGCCGCGCTCCAGGTACCAGCGCGCGGTGCCGACCACCCCGTAGGCCCGGATCCGGCGGGTGGAGTTCTGCACCACCATGTCGCGGCGGTGCACGATCGCCGTGGTGTGTCGGCGGACCCTGTTGATGAACGTCCGGTCGGTGGGCGAGGGCCGGCGCGGCATGCCGCCGACCGCCCGGTACAGCTCGGCGGTGATCGCCATGTTGTTGCCGGCGTGCATCCGGTACGGGGTGAGGTAGCCGTGCCGGCGGCGGTGCGCGGGCCGGATCCGGCCGAAGAACGCGCCCAGCGCGACCAGCACCAGGAAGACGGCGCGGCCCGCCGGCCCGTGCTCGTCCCGGCGGGCGGTGACCCGTCCGCAGACCAGCCCGCCGCCGGTGAGCAGCCCGGCGCGGGCGGCGGCGCTCCAGCCGGGTTCGGGCAGGCAGTCGGCGTCGGTGCGGGCGAGCAGGGTGGCGCCGTGGGCGATGGCGTGCCGGAAGGCGGTGTCGACCGCCGAGCCGACGCCCTTCTCCGGCTCGACCAGCACCTCCACCGGGAAGGGTGCCCGGGCGGCGAAGGACCGGACGGCGGCCACGGTGCCGTCGGTGGAGCCGTTGTCGGCGACCAGCAGGGTGAACTCCCGGTCCCGCTGGGCGGCGAGGGCGTTCAGGGTGCCGGTGATCCGGGCCTCCTCCTGGTAGGCGGGGACGACGACCCAGAGTTCGTGACCGGGGCCGGGGCCGGGGCCTTGACCGTGACCGTGACCGGGGGCCGGGCCGGTTCCGGAGGCCGGCGGGGTGCTCACGACGCCTCCCAGACCATCGTCATCAGGCTGACGCCGCCGCCCAGGCCGATCAGCAGCACCTTGTCCCCCGGGTTCAACTCGTGCTGTATTCGGTCCAGTTGGATGCCGAGCGTCGCGCTGGCGACATTGCCCAGCTCGGGCACGGTGACCACCAGCTTCTCCGCCGGCACGCCGGTGAGCTCGACGAACCGCTCCAGGTAGGGGAGGGTCACCTGGTGCACCAGCACCCGGGCGTAGTCGTCCCAGCCGAGGCCGGTGCGGGCGGCCACCCGGGTCAGGATGTGCCCGCCGATCCGCTCGAAGACGCCGCGCAACTCCTTGCCGCCGCCCCGGAAGTAGCTGTACTCGTCGCCGCGCGGGTGGCGCGAGCCGCCGCCCGGGATGCCGCCGACCTCCCAGTGTTCGGAGGCGGTCTCGGTCTCGATGTCGAGGATGCCGCCGCGCTCCACCGCCTCGACCACGACGGCCGCGCCGGCGTCGCCGAAGGTGTAGCCGGCGAACCCGTCGCGGAAGTCGGACAGGCCCTCCGGGTCGCGCCGCATCGCCCGGCTCGGCGTCTCGCCGGTGACCACCAGCGCCCGCCGGGCCCGGCCGGCGAGGATCATCGCGCGGGCCAGGTCGATGCCGTTGAGGAAGCTGTTGCAGGCGTTGCTGACGTCCAGCGCGTGTGCGCGGGAGCCGAGTTCGGCCTGGACGAGGTGGGCGGTGGCGGGCTCGCAGACGTCCCGGGTGGCGGACGCGTACAGCAGCAGGTCGAGGTCGAGCGGGTCCAGTCCGCGGGCGGCGAGCGCGCGCCGGGCGGCTCCGACGGCGAGGGTGGAGGCGTACTCGCCCTCGGCCGCGAAGTGCCGGGTGACGATGCCGGTCGCCTTCTCGAACGTCCGCTCCGGCAGGCGGAGCCGGCCGCCGGCGGTGACCTCGTCCTGGAGCTGCTGGGAGGTCAGGCGACGGGCGGGGAGGTGGGCTCCGACGGCGGTGATGCCGATCCGCGCGGTGGCTGCAGGGTGCATGCCCCCATCGTCCGGCGGACGCGCCCGCGCCCACCTGAGTACCCGTACTCAGGTGGGCGCGGGCGGGCTACCCAATCACGTCACTCCTCCCCGGGCACCCGGTCCGCGGGTACCCGGTCGACCGGCACCTGCTGGACGGGGACGGCCTGCGCGGGCGCGGGGACCGCGGCGGGCGCCGGGGCGGCCTCCGGGCCGACGGTGGCCAGCAACTGGCGGGCCAGGCCGAGTCCGGTGCCGCCCATGGTGAGCGCCTTGGCGAACAACTCGCCCATCCCGTCGGCGCCGTTGAGCAGCACCATGTGCTCGACGTGGCCGAAGGACTCCGCGGCGGCCAGCACGATGTCCGGCCACTTCTCCGCCAACTCCTGTGCCACCACGGCCTCCTGGTTCTCGGCCAGTGCTTCGGCGCGGGCCTTGATGCCCTCGGCCTTGGCGAGCCCGAGCGCCTGGACCGCCTTCGCGTCCGCCAGGCCGCGGGCCTCGGCGGCCGCGGCCTCCGCCTCACCGGTGGCCCTGGTCGCCTCGGCGGCGGCCAGGCCGCGCAGCTTGGTGGACTCCGCCTCGGCCTGGGCCGCGATCTTGACCCGGCCGGCCTCGGCCGCGGCCCTCAGCTCGGTCTCCTGGGCCTGGGCCTGGGCGGCGGAGATCCGGGCGTCGCGGTCGGCCTCCGCCGTGGTCCGGGTGTCGTACGCCCTGGCGTCGGCCGGCTTGCGGACGTCGATCTGGAGCTGCTGCTCCTTGCGCTGGGCCTCCAGTTCGGCGACCCGGGTCTCCTGGACCACCACCTGCTGCCGCGCGGCGGCGTCGGCGAGCGGTCCGGCCTGCCGGGCGCGGGCCGTGGCGGTGTCCATCTCGGCCTGGTACGAGGCCTGTTGGATCTCGCTGTTGCGGGTCGCCTCGGCCTTCCGGGCGGCCGCCTCCTGCTCGGCCTCGGTGGCCAGCCGGTCGGCGTTGGCCTGCGCGATCCGGGCGTCCCGCTGGACGGCGGCGGCGTGCGGGATGGCGAGGTTCTTGATGTAGCCGGTCGGGTCGATGATCTCCTGGATCTGCAGGGTGTCGATGATCAGCCCGAGCTTCTCCATCTCCAGCCCCGAGGCGGCCCTGGTCTCCCCGGTGAGCCGCTCGCGGTCGCGGATCATGTCCTCGACGGTGAGCCCGCCGACGATCGACCGCAGGTGGCCGGCGAAGACGTTGTGGACGCGCTGGCTGATCAGCTTCTGCTGGTCGAGGAAGCGGCGGGCGGCGTTGGCGATCGAGACGTCGTCGTCGCCGACCTTGAAGATCACCACGCCCTTCACCCGGACCGGGATGCCCTGCGTGGTGACGCACTCGACGTTCAGTTCGGCCTCGTTGAGGTCCAGCGAGAGCCGCCGGACACCCTGGAGCCCGGGGGTGACGAGGGTCCCCCGGCCGGTGACGATCCGGAATCCCAGCCCGTCACCGACCCCCTCGTTCCGGTGCCGGGAACCGGAGATGATCAGCGCCTCGTTCGGCTCCGCCACCCGCCACATGAGCTTGAAGAGTGTGATCCCGATGAGCAGCACCGCGGCCACTGCTCCGGGGATGAGGTACACCATGGTTCAACTCCCCCTTCCGGCGCAGAAGATGCGCCGATTCGGATTGTCCGCTCGGGCCAATCCGATGGAAAGGGAAGTGACATGACGGCCCGTCACAAGGTCGTCACGGCCCGATGGGAGCTACGTACACGGTTCGGGGCGGCTGGTACTCGATCACCAGTACCGGCGTGCCGACCGGCAGCCGGTCCCCCGGGACGGCGAGGTAGGCGAGGAAGGCCTCGGCGCCCTGGCGTTCCGGGACGTGCACCATCACCTCGCCGACCAGCCCCGCGCCGACCACCCCGGTGACCCGTCCCGTGCTTCCGACCACGCCGGCCTCCCTCTCGTCGTCCCCGCCGCCGACCCCGCCGCCGACCCTGTGACTGCCAGTCTGCCCGCCCGGGGACCGGTTGCCCGTCCGCTCGGCCCGTCCGGTCCTCCGCTCGGCCCCTCCGGTCGCCCGGTCGTCCGCCCGTCCGGTCCTCCGCCGGTCCGCCCGGCCCGGACCGCGGGCCCGTCCGGTCGGGGCCGTCACCCCGCGGCCACCGTCCGGACCCCCTCTGGACCTCCGGCGATCGGCTCGCTACGGTGTTGGACGTCATGCGCAGGCAACACCGCCTGCGGACACGGGAGCTCGGAGCACCGGGCTGAGAGGGCGCTGACCGGAACGTCACTGGACGTGCCGACCGCTGCGTCGACCGCAGGAACCTGACCGGGTAATGCCGGCGTAGGGAGTAGAAGGTCTGATGACCACGTTCGACGCACAGCCGCAGTCTGCCCGGAACTCCGCCGCCTCCAGTGCCGGCACCGGCTACCCGACCCCGGCGTGGCGCAAGGCCCACCGCGAGGGATCCCGCCCCGACCTGCGCGTTCCGTACCGCGAGGTCGTGCTCACCGACGGGAAGACCGTCCCGCTGTACGACACCTCGGGGCCGTACACCGACCCGGCCTACGAACCCGACGTGCGGCGCGGCCTGCCGGCCCTGCGCGACTCCTGGATCCGCCAGCGCGGCGACGTGGAGGAGTACGACGGGCGGGAGTCGCGCCCCGAGGACGACGGCATCAAGCACACCTCGCCGCGCGGCGGCAACCTGCGCAACCTGGACGCGGTGTTCCCCGGCCGGCCTCGCCGCCCGCTGCGCGGCCGGAGCGGTACCGCCGTCACCCAGCTCGCCTACGCCAAGCGCGGGACCGTGACGCCCGAGATGGAGTTCGTGGCCCTGCGCGAGGGCCTGGAGCCCGAGTTCGTGCGGGACCAGGTCGCCCGCGGCCGCGCCGTCATCCCGGTGAACGTGAACCACCCGGAGGTGGAGCCGGCGATCATCGGCACCGACTTCCTGGTGAAGATCAACGCCAACATCGGCAACTCCGCCGTCACCTCCTCGATCGAGGAGGAGGTGGAGAAGATGACCTGGGCCACCCGCTGGGGCGCCGACACCGTCATGGACCTCTCCACCGGCCGCAACATCCACACCACCCGCGAGTGGATCCTGCGCAACTCCCCCGTGCCGATCGGCACCGTGCCGCTCTACCAGGCGCTGGAGAAGGTCGACGGCCGGGCCGAGGAGCTCAGCTGGGACGTCTACCGCGACACCATCATCGAGCAGTGCGAGCAGGGCGTCGACTACATGACCGTCCACGCCGGCGTACTGCTCCGGTACGTGCCGCTGACGGCCCGTCGCAAGACCGGCATCGTCTCGCGCGGCGGCTCGATCATGGCGGCCTGGTGTCTGGCGCACCACCGGGAGAACTTCCTCTACACCAACTTCGAGGAGCTCTGCGACATCCTCGCGGCCTACGACGTCACCTTCTCGCTCGGTGACGGCCTGCGCCCCGGCTCGATCGCCGACGCCAACGACGAGGCGCAGTTCGCCGAGCTGCAGACGCTGGGCGAGCTGGGCCGGATCGCCCGCGCCAAGGACGTCCAGGTGATGATCGAGGGCCCGGGCCACGTCCCGATGCACAAGATCAAGGAGAACATGGACCTCCAGAAGGAGATCTGCGACGAGGCCCCGTTCTACACGCTCGGCCCGCTCACCACGGACGTCGCGCCCGGCTACGACCACATCACCTCGGGCATCGGCGCCGCGATGATCGCCTGGTGGGGCACGGCGATGCTCTGCTACGTCACGCCCAAGGAGCACCTGGGCCTGCCCAACCGGGACGACGTGAAGACCGGCGTCATCACCTACAAGATCGCCGCCCACGCCGCCGACCTCGCCAAGGGCCACCCCGGCGCCCAGGCCTGGGACGACGCGCTCTCCGACGCCCGCTTCGAGTTCCGCTGGGAGGACCAGTTCAACCTGGCCCTCGACCCGGAGACGGCCCGCGAGTTCCACGACGAGACCCTCCCCGCCGAGCCCGCCAAGACGGCGCACTTCTGCTCCATGTGCGGCCCGAAGTTCTGCTCGATGAAGATTAGTAAAAGCATCACAGAGCTGTACGGCGACAAGGCCGTGAACACCGAGTACGACGCTGAGGCCGTGGCTGGCATGCAGGCCAAGTCAGAGGAGTTCGCGGCTCAGGGCAACCGGGTCTACCTCCCGCTCGCCGACTGATCCGGCGTCTCCGATACCGCGCTGCCCTGGGAGGAAGAGGGGGCTTCCCAGGGCAGCGCTTCGACGTGCGTCAGGCGTCCCAGGCGGTCACGATCGGCTCCGGCCACTCGTCGGCCGTCGCGGCGAGATCCGACGGCAAGAGCGCGACCAACAAGGACCGGCTGTCGGCGACGGCCTTCAACGCGGCCTCCTGAGCCTCGTCCTTGGTGTCGAACATGCCCTCGCCCACGGTCTCGTTGTGGGGCGGCTCGCCGACCTCGCCGACCCACTGTGACGCACCCGGCCACACCCGGACGTGCGTCAATCGGGAAGGCTCCGGCAGGCCCGGGACTCCACGGGCGGCGGCTTCCTTGATCACGTCTTCGATGGTCATGCTTGGGCTCTCCTCATCTCTGCCAGTGCGGCATCCAGTCGTGCGGAGCGGACCACGGTGGAAAGGTCGGTTGCGGTGCGGGCGTAGTGCTCGGCTTCCTCCTGAGCACCTTGCCGGTAGAGCACGGTGGCCAGTTGGGCGGTGTCGATCGCCTTCGAGCGGGCTCGGTTGGAGGTCTGCGAATCCACGGCCCGGCGGAGTCGGGACACCAGATCGGAGACAGGACGCCCGGTGACCGTGGCGAGCAGGTAGAGGGCGTGGCCGGTCTCCCCGTGCAGCTTGTGCGGGGTGAAGTACCACATCCAGCGTGGTTCGCTGTGAAGGTCGGTGACGCGGCTGTAGATCGACTCGGCAAGGCTGATCTGTCGCATCACCTCGGCCTCGTCGCCCTGGATGGCATATGCCTGGGCCTTCACCGCCGCGATCATCGCCAGTGCAGACAGGGGCACATTCCCCATCGCCATGTCGGCCAGGGCGACGGCGTCCTTCGGCTTGCGCTCGGCGATCTCCTGGCGGGCGAGGCCGGTTGCGACGTGACACAACAGGCCGTCGTCGCCGGCCTCTTGGGCAGCCTTGATACCGAGCCCGAAGGTGCTGCGAGCGGGCGCACTCTGCCCCGCGTCGAACGCTGACCAGGCGGCCAGATCGGCGAGGTTGGCGATCTGACCGCAGAGCCGGTCGCGGACACGCGGTCCCATGGAGGACTTGGTCAGGTCAACGGTGCTTCGCAGCTCGCCGAACGCGAGATGGCGTGTGGCGACGCCTCCGCTTCGTCGGTCCCACTCCTCCAGGGCGAATGTCCGCTCTGCGATATCGTCAATGTCCTTCATGCCTAAGGAAGTTGGCGACGGCATCACGTCGGGCAGGATGGCTGCCAAGGAGACGGCCAAGAAGTCGCGGCGCTTCGACTCACTCACCTCCTCGCGGTCCCGCCGGGTCCGCTTCGGGAACAGCCCCAGCTCTGCGTTCGTGGCCACGCCGAAGACTCCGCGCAGGGCGTCGCGGACCTCCTGCTCCGGCCACGTGATCACGCAACGTTCTAATCGGCTGATCACGTTGGCGTCAATCGCCCTGTCTCGCCCGGTTGCTGCCTTGATGCGGGCGTTCACTCGGGCGGCGACCTCGCCCTGGGTCCACTCTCGCCCGAGACGAAGCCGTCGTAGTGCGTCGTTGGTCATCTGAGGCCCGTCTCTGCGGTGCCGTTGGTGGGAGCCAGACAGCCTAGTGAAGTGCCTAGCGTCTGCCTACAGCATCGCCCTGTCCCTACCCGAACCGCAGGCGTTTGATGGTTCTCAGTCGCCCGGGGTAATGGGTCGGTCACTCCGGCCCTGTCGGGAAGGACCCCCGGGCGGCGTCACCAAGACCTGACCTGCACTCACAGACCGGAGGCCGCATGTCTGTCAGCGTCAGCACAACGTCTGCCGGCCCCTCTGACGCCGCGCTGATCGAGATCCCGGTAGTGCAGCCTGATGACCTCGGGTGCCTGCTGCAACTGCCCTGCCGTCCCGAATCGGCGCGTACCGCACGCCAGTTGGTGACTGTTGCCCTCAAGGCGTGGGGTGCTGAGGGGCTGCGAGAGGTCGCGGAGCTGCTGGTCAGCGAGCTGGTCGCCAACGCGGTTCGGCACACGGGGTGCACGCGGATCGCCGTCGCGGTGAACCGGGAGAAGGCGTCGGTGTGGGTCGGCGTCCGGGACTCGTCCGGCGCATTGCCGTGCCGCACGGCCCCGGCCTGTGAGGCGGAATCCGGTTATGGCCTGGGGCTGGTGGAAGACCTCTCCGCTCGCTGGGGCGTGGCCTGGGCGCCGTTCGGCAAGTGGGTCTGGTTCGAGCTGAGGACGGTGAAGGCATGACTGAGCGCAACTCGGCCGGCGGTCGTCACCGCGGCGAACACCGCGATCCCGTCGGCGCGGTGCTGACGGGTTTCTGGGCGCTCGGCCACGTGGTCACCGTTCTTCTCCTCGGCACTTCCGTGGCCCACCAGTTGGACCCTGACCACCTTGGACCGGTGCAGACCGCCCAGTCGGTTCCGGACCGCGAACCGCCTGCCTGAGTGACGCGCCTCAAGGCTCCCGCCCCGGCCTGCAACCCCCTCGCCGACCGGGGCGGGTTCCGCAACTCCGTACGACCCGGAAACCGACCGAGGAATGGAGTTCAGATGGACGTGGCCCGCGGGTCCTTCGTCACCCTCGATGGCCTCAGCGCGAGCGGGAAGACCACCGTCGCCCCGCTGCTCGCGGCCTTGCTCAACGGCGTCCACCTCACGGACGGCACCTTGCCGACGTTCTCCCGCGTGAGGGCGGAGGTGGACGCCACCGGCAACCTGTCGGCGCGGTACCACTGGTGGATGATGGCGAACCACCTCAAGTCCGAGACGGCCCGTCAGATCATCGAGAGCGGTCGGACGGTGGTGGTCGAGTCCTACTTCCCGCGCACCGTCGCCACGCACAGCGCCATGGGGCACGACTGCGCCCCGGAGTACCCGAGCGGGGTCCTCGTGCCGGACGTGGCGGTCCTCCTGGAGGTGGACGAGCGTGCACGACGGGAGCGCCTTCGCCGACGGGCGGAGCAGGGGACGTTGAGCTACTGGCATCAGCGTGAGGAGCCGAACGTCGCCGAGAGCTGCCGCGTGTACCGGGCATTCGGCCTCGTGCCCGTGGACAGCACCGGCCGCACGCCGGAACAGGTGGGCGACGCGATAGCCGATATCGTGCGCTCGCGTGTTCCGAACCCTCGTCTAGAAAGGGCAACTTCCCATGACCGTAACTGAGTTCGAAGCGAAGATCCTGGCCATCGAGCCGGAGAAGATGCGCGTGCGCCTGGCGGAGGCCGGGGCGGAGCACCTGGGCGACCGGTTCCAGCGCCGCTACGTCTATGACATCCCCGGCCGGCCCGGCACCTGGGTCCGCCTGCGCGACACCGGCAGCGACGTGACGCTGTGCGTCAAGGAGATCCACTCCGACGCAATCGACGGCGTGACCGAGACCGAGACGACCGTAGGCGACTTCGACACCACCAACTCGCTTCTCGCCAAGCTCGGGTACCAGCCGAAGGCGTACCAGGAGAACCGCCGGTCCTCCTGGACGCTGGGCGGCGCGGCCATCGAGATCGATGAGTGGCCGTTGATCCCCGCGTACCTGGAGATCGAGGGGGACAGCGCCGACCACGTCCACTCGACGGCACTCGCGCTCGGGCTGCCGCTGGCCGAGCTGACGAGCGAGAACACCACCAAGGTCTACCGCCGGTACGGGATCGACATCGAGTCGATCCCCCGGCTCACGTTCGAGTGACAGGAGACAAGCGTTGTCAGTGACCCAACACCCGGCGGTCCGTGTCGTCCGGGACAAGACCATCCGCGTCAAGGTGATCGACGACTGCGGGTTGGCCTGCACGTTCTGCCACAACGAGGGAACGCCGGTCACGGCTGACAACAAGGGCCGCACCCTGCTGCCCTTCGTGTCGGGGCCGGGCAGGACCGGGCGCGTGTCGATCTACAGCGAGACGAACAGGGTCAACTTCCTCTCCGCGAAGATGGCCCCGGACATGGCCTTCCGGCGGGCGGTGCGGACCGTGGCGAAGGCGTTCGACGCCAGCGAGGTTCACCTCACGGGAGGGGAACCCACCCTCCACACTGAGGTGTCCTCGCTGGTCTCGGCGCTCACCGGAATGGGACTGAGTGTCGGAATGACCAGCAACGGGGAGCGCGGGCGGCAGGTGATGCCGGAGTGCTCGGCGGCCGGCCTCAACCGGGTCAACGTCTCGGTCTTCGGCACCACCGCCGAAGAGCTCCAGGCCGTGCAGTCCGAGCGTTTCAAGTCGGCGGGCCTGGCTGATGCGAAGATCCGTTCTGCGGAGCAGACCATCCGAGCCGCCGTGTCCAACGGTGTGAAGGTCTCCGTGAACATCGTCGTGCCCGGCCTGGCCCACGTGGACCGGGTCGTCAACCTGGTCGAGTCGTACGGCCAGTTCGCGGACGTGCGGATGCTCACCAGCATCCAGGACGGGCAGGAGTCGATCGCGGCGATATCCGAAGTGCTGGCCCGGGTGGGCGCGGAACCGGTGCTCCGGACGTTCACCGCCGGAACCTCCGACGAACGCACCCTCTATCGGGCGCTCGGCAGCCGGGCCGTCTACGTCAAGCGCCTGCTGCCGGTGCGACTGCCGGACACCTGCGCGTCGTGCACCTTCAACAACGACACGGACTGCGAAGAGGGCTACTACGGCGTCCGGCTCTACCTCACCGAACAGGGGGAGTACATGGTCGGCGTCTGCATCCAGCGGATGGACCTCTGCGTGCCCGTGGCCGAGCTGGCGAAGAGCGGCATCGTGGAAGAGGTCCAGGCGTTCAAGGATGCCGAAGTCCGGCGGCTGACGAGCCAGTACGGCGCCGCTGCCTGATGCTGGGTCGCCCCGGTCTGCTTGAGGTAGCGGACAGGGGAGACCTCCCGATTCCCGGCGGCACCTGCAACCGCCGGGTGGCACAATCCCCGCCCCGGTGACGTGACTTGTGGACCACGGACGACCGGGGCGGGGCGCTCCCGCAGCCGATTCGGAAGAGTGAGACGGGCAAGATGAACGAGTCTGAGGACCCCGGGTGGGTGGCCATGGAGGATCAGATCCGTGCTGCGGGTGCTCACGCGGCCGGCTTCCTGGCCCGTCAGGGCAGAGGGCCGGAGACTTCCGTTCCTGCGGCCCTGGTCCCGGCATGGCAGCGTGAAGCGGTGGCCGCGATGGATGCGGCGAGGCAGCAGAACACCCTCAAGGCGTGCCGTCACCTGACGAATGCGCCGGAGCCGGCCGCCATCCTCGCGGAGGTGCCGCACGTGCTCCTCTGCTTGGACTGCTTCACCCGGCGCGAGGCGGATCGGGTCTGCCTGGACTGCGGCTTGCCCGCCGGAAGGTTGTCGCTGGAAGGCGGCGTGGAGGACGTGGTCCGTGGCCCGTTGGTGATCTGGTCGAGGATGAGGTGCGCTCGCTGTGCCCGGTCGGCGACCGCGTCTGGCGGGACCTTCGGCAACGGGTAGTCCGGCAGATCATCCGTGAACCGACATGTGGGGCTCGGCGTGTGTGATGCGCCGGGCCCTACTTGCGTTGCGCGGCAGGCCGGTCGTGCTGGTGGGCGAGGGCAGACGGGGACCATTCCGGCCGGGCTCCCCGATAGCTGCCGAGAGTAGGGGCGGGCGGGTTCGGTCAAGCCCGCTGGACGGGCCTGTACCTGGCCGTCGGTGGCGAGCGTTGCGGGCTTGACGGGTTCCGTCCGCCCCGGATCATCGGGCAGCGGGGAGCCTGGACGTACGGCGGGCAACCATCGGCCTTGACCTGGGCCACGCCGGGCCGGACCGCTTGTCCGGCTCGTCCTGGCCCTGCTCGACCGCCACCCCCGTTCTTGCGCCGCCAGCGGGGCCGCCCATAGCGGGGCGCGAGACAGGAGCGGCGGGCGGAAACGCGGCGGCGCGCGGCCCGCCTCTGGCGGGCCGCCCTTGATCCAGTAATGAAACTTTGAACACCGCCTCCCCCTGCCCTCTTCGTCTGCCTGGATCTGGCCGCCTTCCGCCGGCCGTGCACCTTCCTCATCCCCGTCGCCTTGCTGGGCCGTCTGCGTCAGGAATCCGCGGTGCCCATCCCCGCGCGCATCCTGTTGGCCGGGCCCTGACTGCTGTCCGCGCGCCGTGATCCGGCCTTGGCCCTGGCGGTGCTCCGGGTTGCTGCGATGAGTCCTGGCCCGATGTCACACCGATGCCCTGATCGGCACCTCTATGTGCGATGCCGCCTCCTGCCCGCGCCCGGACCCCTAGCACAAGATCGGCGCGATACGTCGGGCTGATCGCGGCTCATGGTTGGCCTGTGCGGTCCCGCTGCCGGGCGTCGCGGAAGAAAGTTCGCCGCAGATGTCACACGGGCGCCGATTTTGCGGCCTCTATCAGGTGAAGGGGCATTTCAGGAGCGAACCGGGAGGAACAGGGCATGTCGGATATGGGGGCGCGGTCGCCGGAGACTGTCCACAGGCTGTGCGTGGCGTACTGGCCATGCGGGCGGAGGGGCCTCTACCGGAGTTCTCCGGCCGGACCAAACCGGGGATCGGAGTGCACTGTGAAGCGGACCGCACCGGCCCGGCCATGGCTGGGTGACTCGGCGGGAGGTGTGGCTTGGGGTCGGCTACCACGGGCTGCATCTCCTGCGCAAGGACATGCCTGGTGTGCAGGATCAGTCTTGCTCAGGCGGACGGGCCGTTCGGAGTTGTCGGCGGGAAGGGCTTGCCGACGGGAGGAGGGGTGTGAAATGCGTCATGCCGGATCGTCTCACCCTGTGTCATTCCGTTCCGTTGGGTCTCGTTCTTTCTCGCTGTTTCTTCCGGGAAACTTCTTCCGGCTTGTCGCGGAGTTGAAGTGTCCGCCGTATTCGGGTTGTGTGTGCGTCAGATCCCGCACAGCGGGAAGCGCAGAAACGTTTTTCCCGCATGACGGGATCTGCCCGGCCGTTCGCTTCCCTCGGGTCCTGCGGAGTGCCACGGTGAGCTTCGGGGCCTGCACCTCGGGGCTCCTGGCTCGCCTGAGCTGGGCCAGCGCGGAACTCACCGGTCTTCTCACCGGTGGCCGATACGCGACTGTTACGGGCTGGGACGGCGCTTGGGGAGAAAAGCGGTGAGTTTCGCTGGGTTTAGTGGGGCGACCGAATCGGCTACGACGTACGGGGAGAACGAGCACTGATGCACGGCGAAATCGGCCGCCTTATCGAAATGCTGGCCACTGTCGGCGGCCAGCTGGCTGACCTCAGCGAGGAAATGGCCGACCTCAACGAGCGGATCGCTCGACTCGCTCAACCCGGGCCCGCATCTCTCGCATCTCCTGCTGGAACTGCTGGACCTGGACAGCCAGTCCGGTGACCAGCTCGGTAAGCGTGGAAAGGTCGGCGGCGGAAACCTGGACGGTCTCCCCGCCGGCCGGTGCCTCGGCCTGCTCGTCCCCGGCCGCCTCGCTGGACGCCTCTTCGCTGCTGGCCGCCTGCCCCTGGGCCTGCTCGACGGGAGGGTAGTAGCCGGCCTCCGCGAGGTCGCGCAGCACGTGCCGGGGCTCGGCGCCCGACCGGAGCTTCCGCATGAACTGCTCGTAGACGTCGTCTAGTTCGCTCTCGCGCATCGGCTGCAAGGTGTCGTAGACCGCGCGTTCCACTTCCTCGAAGGGCGTGTTGCGGTAGGGGTCGGGGGCGTCGGCGGGCTCGGGCTGCCAGTCGGGGAATCCCTGGATGGGGTAGGGCCGGGTGTCGCTGAACTGTTCCGGGCTCTTGCGGACGTAGCTGCCCCGGCTCTGCACCGAGTAGATCAGCCGCTCGTCCTTGAGGACTTTCAGGGCGGACTGGATCGTCGCGCTGGCCAGCCCGAACCGCGCCTGCAACTCCCGCGCGCTCGGCAGTTTCTCGCCGGCCTTCAGGCGACCCTCCTCGATGTCCTTGCGCAGGACATCCGCGGCCTGCTGATACGGGGGCCGTGGGTCGTCTTCGAGCGGCAGCGTCATAGGTCGAGGGTAGCCGCCCGCCCGTACAGATGACACACCCCCGACAGGTGTATCAGTACAGATGCTTGTTCCATGTGTTGCATGTGTCCTAGGTGTTCGGCTAGTGTTCTGGTCGTCGGAGTTCACCGGCACCTCCCCTTCCTCCTTGGAGTCCTTCATGGCTCGTATCACCATTCGCCCCGACCTCACCGGCGTGACCCTCACGGTGGTCCTGCCGCCGGTCCCGAAGCTGGCCGACGCCGCGACCGGGCAGATCGCCACCGACCGGGAGACCGGCGCGTCCCTCTACACGGTCCAGTTGCTGGAGACGTTCGAGGCGACCGCCCAGCTGATCAAGGTCACCGTTCCGGAGACCGGTCTCGACGCCGCTCTTGTGCCCGGTGCGATCGTGCGCCCGGTCGGCCTGACCGCCACCCCGTGGGCGAACCTGTTCAACGGTCAGGTGCAGTCCGGCGTCGCCTACCGCGCGGCCTCCATGGTCCCGGTGGTCCCGGCCACCGCCCCGAAGACCACCGCGAAGGCGTCGGCCTCCGAGCCCGTCTCGGTCTCGTGACCAGCCGCCCCGCCCGGATCGTCGGGCCCGTGGACTCCTCGTCTGCGGGCCCGGCCCCGGCCCCGGCGGTCTATCCGCTGCCCGCTCTGGACGACGACGACCGGTTCACCTTCGGCCTGGTGCGCGATCTCGCGGCGGTCCTGGCCGAGCACGGCTATCCGCCGATCACCTCGGGCTCGGACCACGTACGCCTCCAACAAGCCCTCTTCCGCTTCCTCTACACCCCGGATGTGACCCGATGAACACCACCGTCCCCTCCATCGGGACCGTGACGATCTCTCCCCAACTCCTCTACGTCGCCGGTACGTTGACCCTGGGCCTGTTCGCCTGGCTGCTCGTGATCTGCGGCCGGTATCTGATGGCCGACCCCGGTACCCGCCGGAGCATCGTCCAGGCGTGGCGCATCCGCCGGACCTGGCCGCGCCTGGCCCGGAACCTCGGCCTGACCACCACCGACCGCACGCCCACCTTCCTCCAGTCGCTCACCGCCACCGACAAGGGCGGCAAGCCCGAACCCCGCGTCCTCACCCCTGCCCTGGCCACCAAGGTGGACCGGTACGGCGTGATGGTGGAGGTGAAGACGGTGGCCAAGGTCGGCCTGGCCGAGTTCCAGAAGCAGGCCGATCACCTCGCTGACGCCTGGGGCTGCACCCGCGTCTCCGTCAACCCCGGCAAGCCCGGCCGCCTGATGATCCGGGCCGTACGGGACGAACCCCTCCTCATCCCCTCCACCTTCACCCCCGACGGCAAGCCCCCCGCCGACCTCTCGGTCTGGGACCTCGGCCTGGACGAATACGCCCTGGCGACCGTGCTGCGGATGTCGAACGTGCCCGGGGTCTGCGTCGCCGGCCTTCCCGGCTTCGGCAAGACCAGCCTGATCAACGGGCTGATCTCCCGCCTCGCCCCCTCCGATGCGGTGCAGTTCGCCGTCGCCGACGGCAAGGTCAGCGAAGCCCACGAAGGCGACTACGCGGACGTGGTGGACCGCCTCTTCGCGTTCGTCGGTGACGACCTGGAAGCGGCGAACAAGCTGTTCACGCGCCTGGTGGACCTGCGGCGTTCCCGCTCCTCCAACATCCGGCGCCTGCTCGGCACGCCGAACATGTGGTCGGTCGGACCGTCCAAGAAGTGGCCGCTGGTGGTCCTCGTCATCGACGAAGCCCACACCTACTTCCGCGACTACAAGGGCTCCGACCCCACCACCAAGAAGTACGCCGCCCTGACCGCCGAGAACGCCCGGCTGGTCGAAGACCTGGTCAAGAAGGGCCGCTCGGTCGGCATCGTCGTCATCGTCGCCACCCAGAAGCCCACCGGCGACGCCATCCCCACCTTCATCCGCGACGTGTGCCCCGTCTCCCTCTCCTTCGCCCAGAAGACCACCGAATCCGCGGTGGCCGCCCTCGGCGAGGACATCCGCAACTGGCCCGACGCCAACCCCGTCATCATGCAGGACCCCGGATACGTCGGCGTGGCCACCATGGCCCGCCAGGGACACGAGGGCTTCACCCGCATCCGCATCCCCTACGTCGATCCGGCCGAGGTCGCCCGCATCGCCCAGGACTGCGCCCACCTGACGGCCGACCCCGGCCGCCTCCTCGACCTCCTCAACCGCCCGGATCTCCTCAAGGGCGACGACCTCCACCCGATCGCCTGACCCCATGACCACAACCGGCAGACCACACAAGGGAGTTGGCGATGACCGCCACCACCGCGCACGGGAGCGGCCCGGCTGACCCCGGCAAGTTCACCCGCGTCACCATCACCGCCGTGATGGCGGTCATCGCCTCCCTCGCCTTCGTCTTCTCCTTCGGCAACGTCTGGGCCCTCGCCCTGCGCCTGGGTATCCCGCAGCCGATCGCCCCGCTGATCGCCCCCATGGTGGACCTGTCCGTCGTCGGCCTCCTGGTCGCCCTCCACCACCTCACCCTGAGCGGCACCGACCCCGAACACCTCGCCCCCGCCCGGCGGTTGATGCACCTGTGCGGCTTCCTCACCCTCGCCCTCAACATCGCCGAACCCATCGCCGCCGGCCACTACGACCGCGCCGCCCTCGACACCGTCGCCCCCACCCTCCTCCTCGGCTGGGGAGCCGTCGGCCCCACCCTCCTGCGCCACCTCCACACCCCCACCACCCCGAAGGACACCACCCCTGACCCCGACCCCGACCCGACCGCACCCGCCCACCCCGAACCCCTCCCCGTACTGGCTCCACCCCCGCCGCAACCACCAGCGACCGGCGAACCCCGCCCCCATCCGGGCCTTCCGCAACCCGCTGCGCTTCCCACGCCGCCTGCACCTGCAACGCCTGTCCTGACCGGCCCCGCAGCCCCGCCGTCCCCGGTTCTGCCGGATGTCCCCGGCCCGCTCCTGGCCGCTGCCCGCCGGATCGCCGACACCCACCACGCCACCACCGGCGATGCGATCACCGCGCCCGAACTGCGCGCCCGCCTCGGCGTCCCCGCCCACCTCGCCGACGCCGCCCACGCCCACCTGGTGGCCGCCCCCGCCTGATCCCCTGCTCCACCCGCCTCGCGCCGACCGTGCGAACACCCCGCCCGGTCGGCGCGACGGCACCCCCATGCCTCCCGCATCGCCTCAACTGCCCGGAAGGACAGACCAGATGACCGAACTTGACCCCCGGCAGATCCCCTCTCCGTCCGTCCGGGACCTCCTCAACCTCGCCCAGCGCGACGACTTCGACCGCATCGAAGCCACCGTCGAACGCCTCGCCGGATGCACCAGCCCCATCCAACTCGTGGGCCACACCACCACGTTCGACACCACCACCGGCGAAGCCGTGCGGCACTACACCACCGCCGCCGAACCCCTCGGCCGGCTCCTCACCGCCTGCGGCAACCGACGCGCAACCCGCTGCCCCTCCTGCTCGCGCACCTACGCCGCCGACACCTACCAGCTCATCCGCGCCGGACTCTCCGGCGGCAAGGGCACCCCCGAACAGGTCCGCACCCACCCCCGCGTCTTCCTCACCCTCACCGCCCCCTCCTTCGGCCCCGTCCACAACCGCCCCACCACCAAGAGCGGCAAGCCCTTCCCCTGCCGCTGCGGCACCCTCCACTCCGCCGACCACCCCGCCCTCGGCACCCCGCTCGACCCGACCACCTACGACTACGCCGGAGCCGTCCTCTTCAACGCCCACGCCGGAGCCCTCTGGGCCCGCTTCACCACCTACCTGCGCCGAGAGGTCGCCCGCGCCGCCGGACTCACCGTCGCCGAACTCCGCGAGCAGTGCCGCGTCTCCTTCGCCAAGGTCGCCGAGTTCCAAAAGCGCGGCCTGGTCCACTTCCACGCCATCGTCCGCCTCGACGGCCCCGAAGGCTCCACCAACACCCCGCCCGCCTGGGCCACCCCCGAACTCCTCACCACCGCCATCCGCGACGCCGCCACCCGGGTCTCCATCACCGCCTGCGGCGACTCCATCGGCGAACGCCACCTCACCTGGGGCACTCAGCTCGACGTACGCGAGATCACCCGCCCCGACCACACCGCCGACGGCACCGCCCCGCTCACCGACGCCGCCGTGGCCGGATACGTCGCCAAGTACGCCACCAAGTCCGCCGAAGGCACCGGCACCATCGACCGCCCCCTGTACTGCACGCCCTGCAAGGGACGCGGACGCATCCCCACCCCCACCGGCCTCACCGACGAGTGCACCTCCTGCGCGGGAACCGGCCTCGCCGAGCCCATCGCCGACCTCGACGTGGCCCAGCACGTACGCCAGATGATCCGCACCTGCTGGGACCTCGGCCACCGCGTCCCCGACTTCGCCGACCTCAAGCTCACCAAGTGGGCCCACATGCTCGGCTTCCGCGGCCACTTCTCCACCAAGTCCCGCCGCTACTCCACCACCCTCGGCGCACTGCGCGGTGCCCGCCGCACCTGGCACACCGAACAAGCCCGCCTCCGCGCCGGCCACCCGCCCATCGACCCCACCACCACCCTCGTCGTCGGCCACTGGCGCTACCTCGCCACCGGCTACACCCCCGGCGAAGAACTCCTCGCGCAAACCGTCCGCCACAACCGCCAAGCCACACAACGCCTCAAGCGAGAAGGGGACTTGAAGTGACCGTGATGACTGACCGCCGCTCGGCGTCCCGCCTCTGCGATGACGAGGCAGTGGAACGCTGGATCGAGAAGCACTTGGCCACGGCCCCGCGCTTCTCGGACGACCAGCTCCGGGAAATGGGCCTCATCCTGGGAGTACAGCTGACCCGCCGGACTGCTTCCACACGGGGATGAGCTGATCCACGTCGAACGGCTTGTTACCCATGCCGCTCGGCAGCGCGATGACCGCGTGCAGGGCCTTCTTGATCAGCTCCCGCTTCTGCGCCAGTGTCCTCGACTCCCATTCCTTCTCGACGTCGGCCGTCGCCTCCTGGGCGGCGGCCTTCGCCGCTATGTTCTTCGCCTGGTCCGCGTGCAGTTCCTTGATCTTCTTTTCGAGCACGGGCAGGTTTCGGAAGAACTGCTCGTCGTCGATCTCGCCGTTGTGCCAGCGCTGTTCCAGAGTTGCCCGGCGTCCCAGTGCGGCCTCCAACTCTTCCTCCCGCCCCCAGTCGGGAACCTCGGTGGCGGCTGCGGCGGCGTCGGCCTTGAGCTTCCGCAGGACGAGCTTCGTGATGTGCTTGTCCGTCTCGTCCCCGCGCTTCCAGGTGCCGTTGCAGCCACCGTCAACGGTCTTCTTGCAGAAGTAGCCATGGCTGTACTTGACCCACTGGTTGGCCTTCTCACCCTTCATCTTCGCGTTGCACTTCGTGCCGTCCTCCAAGACGTTGCCGCACCGGAGGATGTTGGTGAGCAGGTACTTGTGCACGAGCGCGCCCCCTGGCTGGCCTGTGCCCCCGCGCTTGCGGATGGCGGCCACGACCGCGAACCACTCCTTCGGAGTGACGATGGCGTCCCACTCGCCGACGATCGGTTGATCGTCGCCATCGCGCACCAACTCACCCTTGATCTCGCGGTATCCGCAGAGACGGGCGTTCATGAGTACCTGCTTGACGCTCTGGTACTGGAACAGGTTTCCCCGCGCGGTGAGGTAGCCGGCGGCGTGCCACTGCCGCGTGATCTCCGAGATGGACGCTCCGGCGATCACGTCCTTCACGGCCTTGTTGATCGCGTCGGCTTCCTTCTGCCGGAGAGTGATCTTGTCGTCCTCCCAGCCGAACGGACGCCATGCGGAGACAGACTGGCCACGGATGGCCCGGTTGCGGTGGCTGTTGCGTGAGCGCCGCTGCTTCTTCCGCGTCTCGGCGAGGGACATCGCCACTCCGACGAGGCCCTTGATCTCGAAGCCCTCGGCGTAGAGGTCCTGGACGCCGTTGGAGTCCCAGTACACGCGGCCCTCGTGGCTGGTGAACGCCCGAAGGTACCGCTCCCAGTCTCCGGGCCGCCGGTACAGCCGGTCGTCGTTGTCCGCCATCACGCCGTGGATCGGGTAGCCCTCGGGGGTGTGGCCGGCGCGGAGGTCTACGACGAGCTGTTCGAAGTCGTCGCGGACGACGTTCTCCTTGCTCGCGCTCTTGTCGTTGTCCGTGTAGCGGTAGACCACCAGCCAGCCGAACGACCGCGCCTTCTCTCCGAGGTTCCGGTGTTGATCCTCGACGCCGTGGGCGTCCTTCACGCGCCCGTCGAACGAGATGCGCGCGTAGCAGACAACACACTTCATGCCGGGGTTGGCTTCGAGCATCGCGCGCACCTCCTCCACGGACGGAAGGTCGGGCGGCGTCCCCCGGAGTGCCTTGATCAGCTCTTCACGTGCAGCCATGTGCGGGCCCCCTCAGCTGTAGCCAGTACTTCAGCCAGCAGAGTAGCCGATGCCGCTTTTGTTGAAGCTCTGCTCGATGAAGATCTCCCACCAGATCCGCGAGGAGCACGGGGACGGATCGACCGCGGTGGCGACGGAGTTCGACGCGGAGGCGCTGGCCGGCATGCAGGCCAAGTCCGAGGAGTTCGCCGCCCAGGGCAACCGCGTCTACCTCCCGCTGGCCGACTGAGGACGCCCTCCACCGATGTGCCGTGCTGGGAGGAGGAGGGGGCTTCCCAGCACGGCCCTCCGGCCCGCGCGGCCGGGGTCAGCCGGGAGTGCGTTCGTGCAGGCGCATCATCAGTGGTGCCGGCCGGATGACGGCGGTCGGCTTCGGGTCGGTGAGGTGCGCACCCGTGCCCGGCACCGGGGTCAGCCGCCAGCGGCGGGCTATCGCGGAGAGCGCGAGGGTGAGCTCGGTGATGCCGTAGACCTCGCCGATGCACTTGCGGCTGCCGATGCCGTACGGGATGAACGCGTCCCGTGCCATCGCGTGCCGGCGTTCCGGGAGCCAGCGGTCCGGGTCGAAGCGGTCCGGGTCGGGGTGCAGGTCCGGTCGGTGGTGGATGAGGTACGGACTGAAGACGATCACGGTGCCCTCGGGGACGTGCTGCCCGGCCAGCACGGTGTCGTGCATGGCGACCCGGGTCAGCAGCCACCCGGGCGGGTAGTACCGCATGACCTCGGTGAGCGTACGGGTGGTCAGGTCGAGCCGGCTCAGGTCCGGCGGGGCGGGCGACGCACCGTCGAGGACGGTGTCGACCTCGCCGTGCAGGCGGGCCTCCAGGTCGGCGTCCTGTCCCAGGAAGTGCAGGGCCCAGGCCAGCACGGCGGCGGAGGTGGGTATCCCGGCGACCAGGAAGGTGATCACGTGCTCGTGTATCTCCTCGTCGGTCATCGCCGGTGCCCCGCCGTCCGCCTGGCCGTCCCGGGCGGCCATGAGCACGGACAGCAGGTCGCTCCGGTCGCCGCCGGTGCGGCGGTGCTCGGCGATCACCCGGTCCACCAGTGAGTGGAGTTGTGCCCTGGCCGCGTCGTAGCGGCGGTTGCCGGGGGTCGGTACCTTCTCCAGGAAGGCGAAGGGTGAGTTCATCCGCCGGCCGACACCCTCGTGGAAGACCGGCAGGGCCCGGCCGATCACGGCTGCTGCTTCGGCGCGCGCTTCGGCGGTGAACATCGTCCGGGTGAGGATCCTCGTGATGATCGCGTAGGCGTGCTCGGCGACGTCGACGACCTGGCCGTCCGACCATCCGGCGGTGGCCGCGGCGACCTCGTCGCGAATGGCCGGGACGTACTGCCGGATCCGTTCCGTGTGGAAGACGGGCTGGATGATGCGGCGCTGCCGGCGGTGCGGCTCACGGGCGCTGGTGCCCAGGCCGTTTCCCAGCAGCTGCCGGAGCTTGTCGTAGATCGGCCCGCCCTTGTCGAAGGTCCTCGCGTCGGTGAGCACCTGCCGCACCAGATCCGGGTGGCACACCGCGTAGGCCCTGCGCGGCCCGAGTCCGATCTCGACCAGGTCGCCGTGCCGGGGGAGCGATCTCAGGAAGGCCAGCGGGCGGCGCTGGAGTTGCAGCGCGTGTCCGAGCAGCGGCAGGGCACCCGGGACGCGTCGGCTCCCGGGCGTGGACGTGGGGAGGGCGGACGATTCCGTCATCATCGGACTCCTCGCGCAGCGGCTGGTGTCGTGAGCGGCCTGACTCTTGCCCCGCAGGAGAACTGACGTGCGATCAGCTTCCGGCTTCACGGTCAGCCATCCGAGGAGGTGCTGTCAATGCGGAGCCCGGCCGGGTCGGCGGACCGCCGAGGCCTTCGGCATCACGCTCGGCACCGCGCACCGCGGTCCCGCTCCCGCGCCCGCTCCCGCGCCGAGGGCCGGCGGGGCCGGTGCGGGCGGTGCGGGCGGGCGCCGACCGCTGCGGGCGGGGGCTGAGGAGGTCGGCCGAGGGCGCGTCGGACCCCCGTGCCGTCGCGCCCTCGACCCGTTCGGGTGCCCCCTGCCGCCGGGCGGCTCAGGCCGCGTCCTCCGGGTACCAGCGGAGCTCGACGGTGTTGCCGTCCGGGTCCTGGACGTAGACGGAGGTCGCGGTGCCGCGGGCGCCGTAGCGGGGGACGGGGCCCTCCAGGACGGTGAAGGTCCCGGAGTCGATGACCTCCTGCCAGTCGAGCGGCTCGACGGTCAGGCAGATGTGGTCGACGTTGGACTCGCCGCGGGGCCGGCTGGTCAGGTCGATGATGGTCTCGGGGGTGATCCGGATCGAGGGGAAGGGGGCCCCGCCGGCCCGCCACTCGTCGACCCGGACGGGCTCCAGGCCGAGCAGGCCGCCGTAGAACTCCAGCGAGCGCTCGATGTCGCTGACGTTGAGCACGAGGTGGTCGAAGGCCTTCACGCGGACGGCGGTCATGACGGCTCCTGTCGGGGGGAAGCGGCACCGGGTGGTGTCCTCTACGATCCGCCGGTCGGCCGGTGCCATCAAGGCGGGATCGGTCAAGGATCGTTGAGCCGGGGTAAACGCCGGGGAGGGGTGGGGCCTGTGCTGGAACGGCTGGAGGTCGAGATCTTCCTGACACTCGCCGAGGAGCTGCACTTCGGCCGGACCGCCGAGCGGATGCTGCTCACCACCGGCCGGGTCAGCCAGGTGGTGCGGCAGCTCGAACGGAGGGTCGGCGGTCCGCTGTTCGAGCGGACCAGCCGCACGGTCCGGATCACCCCGGTGGGCCGGCGGCTGGCGGACGACCTGGCGCCGCTGGTGGCGGGCATGGACGAGGCGGTGCGCCGGGCGGTGGACGCGCACCGGGGCGTCACCGGGGAGCTGCGGGTGGCCTTCCTCGGGGAGGGGACGGCGCCGGTGCTGCTGAAGGCGGTGACGCTGTTCACCGAGCGGCACCCGGACTGCCGGGTGGACGTCCGCGAGGCCCAGCTGGCGAACACCCGCTCCGGCCTGCTGGACGGTTCGGTGGACGTCCTGATCGCCTCCTACCCGTTCGACGGGATGGCTCGCGGTCCGGTGCTGATGACGGAGCGCCGGGTGCTGGCGGTGGCGGCCGGCCATCCGCTGGCGGGCGAGGAGTCGGTGTCGCTGGAGGTGCTCGCGGACCACCCGGTGGTGCAGTACCCGGCGGTGACCTCGGCGGCGTTCAAGCGGGACCGCACGCCCGACCACACCCCGTCCGGGCGGCCGGTGACGAAGGGGCCGGCCGGCGGGACCTTCTCCGAGATGCTCACCCTGGTCGCCCTCGGCCGGGGCGTGCTGCCGGTCGGGGAGCACTCCCGGCAGTACTACCCGCGGCCCGACATCGCCTACGTGCCGATCCGCGACGCCCCGCCGATCGAGCGCGGGCCGATCTGGCTGGAGGGCAACACCACGGCCCGGGTCCGGGAGTTCGTCCGGGCGGCGGCGGAGGTCGCGGCGGCGGAGGGTGCTGCGGGTGTTCAGGCGGCGAGCACGGTGGACGGCCGGCGGACGGAGCCCCCGGTGCGGCGCCGGTAGTAGTGCACGGTCAGGACGGCGAGCAGCGGGCCCCAGAGGCCGAGCGGCAGGTAGGAGGCCCAGAAGACGACGGTCTGGTAGCCGTGGGTGACGAGGCCGGTCGGCTCGCCGGTGAGTCCCAGGCCGAAGGCGCCCATCGCCAGGGAGTACGGGAGGACCATCAGTACGGCGGCGCCGAGGCCGGCCGGGATCACCGCGGCCAGGGTGGGGACGGGGCGTCCGCCGAGGAAGGGGATCCAGCGCGGCCACCGCTCGCCCCAGGTGCTGACCAGTCCGAGGGCGAGGAAGGCCAGTGCCTCGCTGACCGCGCTGAGTACGATCACGTACCACCACAGGATTCCGGAGTTCGGGTCCGTCCCGGCGGTCGGCTCCAGCAGCGGGGCGTCGAATGTGAACGCGGCGATCCGCCAGAGGCCTGCGGGCAGTGCGGTCAGGCTGGTGACCCAGGCGGTCCGCACGGCCCAGCGCGGGACACCGTCGGCCGTCCGGCCGTGCAGTTTCTCCAGCATGGTGCGGGTGTTCATGGTGTCCCCTCCGGTTCGGCGGGCGGTGGTCGGCCCGGCTGATTCCGACGATTCCAGCGGGAGGCGGTCGGGGGCGTCCTCACCGAGTGCGAACCGCCTCCCCCGGCCGGGGGAGGGCCGGGACGCCGGGGAGGAGGACGGCTCCGGCGGGCGGTGGGCGGTGGGCGGGGCAGGCCGGAGGAGGCGCCGCTTTGTCGATTTGTGTCGAATAGTGGCACCGAAATAGTTGGTTGACATTCCAATGCGAAGATCAGATATTCTGCCGCCCGCGCGGTGGGGGGAATCCCCGCGCAGCCGCCGGGAAATACGCGGCCATTTCGGACTTTCGAGGTTGATGTGAGAATTCGCCAGACGTTCATGGCCGCTGCGCTGGTGGCGTCCCCGCTCGTCCTCGCCGTGCCCGCCCAGGCGGCCCCCGGGGACTCGGCCCACAGCGTGCGGATCGACGGGTTCGCCTCCGTCGAGCCGGGCGGCGGCTGGTCCGAGGGGACGCTGACGGTGAAGAACGACGCCGACCAGCCGGCCACCGCCGAGCACCTGGTCGTCTACATCGGCTCCCAGCAGCTCGCCGTGGACCAGGTCGTCGCCGAGTACGCGGACGGCGAGTCCGGCACCTGGCAGCCGGTGAAGCTCGTGGCGCAGGACCTGGGCGGCGGCTCCGGCGGCCAGGAGGGGACGGCCGCCGACCTGACCGGTGCCGCGGTGGAGGTCCAGCCGCACGCGGCGCGGACCTTCAAGCTCCGCCTCAAGCTGGTGCAGTCCAAGCACAGGGGCCCGGGGACGGATCTCCAGGTGCAGGCCTTCCTCGCCCCCACGCTCGGCCGGGACGGCCAGGCCAAGGAGTGGGTCTCGCAGACCGGGAAGACGGTCAAGGTGACCGGTCTGACCACCGCGATCGAGGGGCTGCCGAAGCCGGTCCCGGCGGACGGCAAGCCGCACCCCTTCAAGGTCTCGATCAAGACGGCCAACGCCTTCGACTACCACTTCCTGCCGCCGTCCTTCTACCTCTGGGCGGGCCAGGGGGTCGGCTCGATGGACGGCCCGGCCGCCTGTGACGCCCAGGTGGACGTCCAGGACCCGAAGGACGGCAGCTGGCACAAGGTCCCGCTGGGCGCGGTCGGCATGGTCGGCGGTTCCGTCGACACGACGAAGTGGGCGTCCGGCCCGGTCGGCAACCAGGTGATCAACGCCCGGATCACCCTCGGCAGGAACTTCAAGGTCAACCCGCAGGACAGCCAGCTGGACTTCGGCTACTACCCGGGCTCGGGTCCGGTGCTGCTCTGGACCGAGCAGGCCCTCACCACGACGCCGGTCGACGGCGCCCCCGAGTGCGTGGACCCGGGCGCGGCCGGCGCGGTCACGCCGTCCGCGACCGGTACGCCGGGCAAGGCGGCCACGCCGTCCGCGTCGAAGTCCGCCGCGGCTCCGTCGGCCAGCAAGGCCGCCGCCAAGCCGTCCGCCGCCACGCCGTCCGCGACCAAGGCGGCCGGTCCCGAGCTGGCCGACACCGGTTCCTCGAACCCCGCCGTGCCGGTGGCCGTCGCGGCCGCGCTGCTGGCGGTCGGCGGCGCCGCGCTCGCGCTGACCCGACGGGCCCGCCGCCGCAGCAGCTGACCCGCGACCGGCCCGGCCCGCTCCCCGGAGGTCCGTCCTCCCGGGAGCGGGCCGCGTCCGTCGGGAGAGCCGCCGCCGGGCCGTCGGCCCCGGCCGGTCGGTGCCGGTCGGCGGTCCAGGCGGTCGGTAGGCGGTCGGTCAGCGGTCGTCCGTGCTGGTGAGGGCGTGCGAGGCGATCCCGTCGCCGCCGGGCCCGCCACCGCCCGAGGCGCCGGCCAGGGCGGCGGCGGCCAGGTACGGGGGCAGCGCCCGCCCGCGCAGCGCGCGCTGCCAGTCGAGCCGGGCGTCGGCCAGCTCGGCGGCGAGGTCCGGGTCGGCGCCGGCCGGGACGGGCGCGGCGGAGCCGTCCCGCAGGGCGGTGAGGATCAGCCCGACGATGCCCACGGCCATCGCGGCCACCCCGGCGGCGAGCGCCAGCCAGCCCGCGGTGAGCAGCGAGCGGCCCAGCGCGAGGTCCGGGTCGGCGGCGCGCAGGCCGTAGCCGAGCAGGAGCAGCACCAGTGCGGCGGTCCAGGCGAGGATCGGGGTGAGCACGGTGAGCACCGGGATGAGCCCGGCCCCGCCGTCGGCCGAGCTCAGCTGGGCGAGCAGTCCGGGCGCGGTGGGTTCGCCGGCCGGGCCGGGCGGCCCGTGCGGTGGCGGTGCGGCGTGCAGGTTCTCGCGCAGTCGCAGGTAGTGCTCGTACTCGGTGGCCGCCGGTGCGGCGGCGGTGTCGGCCTCGTGCAGGGCGCGGGCGCGCAGCTGGTCGGAGGTGGGCGCGCCGGGCGCGCGCAGGGCGGTGAGGACGGTGTCGTCGCGCAGTGCTTCGTCGAGGAGGCGCTCGAAGTCCGGGCGGTCCTCGGCGAGCAGGTGCGGGGCGTCGTTCATGGGGACCCCGTTCATGCAGAACCCCGTTCGCTCCGCCTCGCGTATGCGCGGGGGCGGGGCGCGGAGACGGGCCGCCACACGGGCGGCCGGGTGTGGTGTGCCCCTGATGGTAGGGGCGGGTGGGGCCGGATCGACAGTGGCTTTCCGGAATTTCGCGCCCCGGCCGCGCGGGCGCGACCGTCCGGGCGCCGGGAACACCCGTTCGGTTGACGCTGCGTCAAACGACGTGGGCCGGACCGTGATCGGTCCGGCCCCCGGGGCGTGTCCGGTGGATCGGCCCGGGCCTCAGATGGGCAGCCGGGCGACGAGCAGCCGGCCGTCCATGGTGACGCCGCCGTCCATGGCGACGGCGAGGTCGTCCGCGTAGACGTACGGGCCGGGGATGTGCGGCGGCATGCCGTCGTCGGAGTGGACCGCGCCGGTGAGGTACGGGATCGGGCTGTGCCCGTGCACGACGCGCGTGCCGCCGTAGGAGTCCAGCAGTTCGCGGACGGCCGTCGGGCCGGAGTCGCCGCGGAAGGCGAAGCGCTTGGTGAACCGCCGGAAGCAGTCCCACCACTCGTCGACGCCCTCGTCCGCGAGCAGGTCGTGGACGGCGTCGTTGACCTCGGCGATGGACTCGCCGTACTCCAGGTACGCGGTGGTGTCGGAGTGCAGCAGCAGGTGGCCGTCCTCCAGCGCGATCGCGGGCAGCCGGGAGAGCCAGCTGATGTGGTGCGCCTCCAGGCGTTCCAGGTCGTGCTGCTGGCCGCCGTTGAGCCGCCAGGCGGCGAGGAAGGACGCGGTGCCGGCGGTGGACTGGACGGGCTCGTCGCCGTACCGGGCGGCGCCGAGGAAGAGCAGTTCGTGATTGCCCATCAGGGCGCGGCAGTACCCGCCGGCGGCGGCGGCCTCGGCGGCGAGCTGCATGACGAGGTCGATGACGCCGATGCCGTCCGGGCCGCGGTCGGTGAAGTCGCCGAGGAACCAGATCCGGGAGCGGCCGGCGGACCAGTGGCCGTCGGCGTCGATCAGACCCTGGTGGCGCAGGGCGGCGAGGAGTTCGTCGAGGTAGCCGTGGACGTCGCCGACGACGTAGAGCGGGCCGGGCGGCTCGCCCGGTCCGGGGGCCGGGTAGGGGTGGTAGGGCAGGCCCGGTTCGGCGAGCGGGGGGCCGAGTTCGATGGTCGGCGGGTCGTCGCTCTGCCGTTCCCGGTGGTCGGGGTGGCCCTGGTGGCCGGCGTGCGCGGGCGAGGGGTGGTCGGACAGGGTGGACGGCTCGTAGCCCGGCTCGTAGCCGGGGTGTCCGCCGTGGCCGCCGTGCCCGTCGGGGTGGCCGCCGTGCCCGTCGGGGTGGCCCTCGGCGGGGCCGTGGGCGTGCACGGTGTGGCTGCCGGGGCCGGGGCCGTGCTCGGCTCCCGGGGCCGGCCAGTGCTGTTCGAGGTACCGGGCGCCGCCGTAGCCGCTGTACGTCTCGGCCTCGTACGGGGTCTCGGAGTAGCCGACGGAGGGCTCTGGTTCGTAATAGGTGCCGTATGGCAGCACGTCGAGGTCCGGCTGGTGGCGGGGGCCTGAGTCCGGGTGTTCAGGCCCGGGGAAGCGGTCCTCGGGTGTCATTCGCCCATCATAGGAAGACCACTCTCCCGGCGTCGTCACCTGGTGGGTATCCAATCCTCCGGAGCGTCAGCCGGGCGGGCCGTCAGGTCCGTTTTGTCCCGACTGGGCATGGTCTAGACCGCGACCCCGAGGGGGCGCCGTCGCGGGGTCACACCTCGCCCGGCGGGCGGGGCGGGCTGACCGTGGTGCGCGGGCTGCGCCGTTGCGAGGAGGCGCGGACGATGAGCTCGGTGGGCATCAGGGTGCCGGGCGGCGGTCCGGTGCCGGCGGTGCGGAAACGGGGCGGGAAGAGCCGGGCGATGTCGACGCCGGTGCCGGAGTCCACTCCCTCGATGGCGTCGATGAGCAGGTTGACCACGGTGGTGCCGATCCGGCGGGGCTTGAGCGAGAGCGTGGTGATCGGCGGCTCGGTGGTGGCGTAGACGTCGCTCTCGCTGCAGCAGACCAGCAGCAGGTCGTCCGGCACCCGCAGGCCGTACCGGCGGGCGGCGGCGAGCAGGTCGGTGCCGTTGGGGTCGAAGAGGCCGTAGACGGCGTCCGGGCGGTCGGGGCGGGCGAGCAGCCGGTCGGCGGCGACGGCGCCGGCGGCCGGGTCGTGCGCGGGGTAGGTCTCGTAGACCGGCTCCTGGCCGACCTTGGCGCACCAGCCGAGGTAGGCCTCGGTGGAGAGCCGGGTGTAGGTGTCGGTGCTGGTGCCGGTGAGCAGGCCGATCCGGCGGGCGCCGGCCTCGGAGAGGTGGTCGAGGATGCCGAGCACGGCGGCCTCGTGGTCGTTGTCGACCCAGGCGGTGACCGGGCAGTTGCCGGGCTTGCCGTCGCTCACCACCGGGACGCCGGACCGGTACAGCTCGCTGACCAGCGGGTCCTGGTCGGGCGGGTCGATCACCACGGTGCCGTCCAGGGCGATGTTGCCCCAGACGTCGTGCCGGGAGGAGGCGGGCAGCACCACCAGTGCGTAGCCGCGGCCGAGGGCGGCGCTGGTGGCGGCCCGGGCCATCTCGGCGAAGTAGGCGAACTCGGTGAAGGTGAAGGGCTCTTCGCCGTAGGTGGTGACGGTCAGCCCGATCAGGCCGGACCGTCCGGTGCGCAGGGTTCGGGCGGCCGCCGAGGGGCGGTAACCGAGGCGCTCGGCGACTTCGCGCACCCGGCTTCTGGTCTCGTCGGGCAGGCGGCCCTTCCCGTTCAGCGCGTCGGAGACGGTGGTGATCGACACTCCGGCGGCTGCTGCCACATCCCGGATGCCGGCCCGCTCCAGACGCCGTGAGGTGGTGGGTCGCCGACCGCTCTGGTTGGCTGCTGCTGTCATGGCGGACCGATCGTATGGCTCCTGACAAGGGTCTGTGACCGGCGCATCGGGAGCCCTTGGAGATACGTTTCTCCGTTAGTGAGCCTGTGTGCGCCCCTTCGATACCCGCACGAAACCAGCCGTCTTACCTCTGACATGTGCCATGGGAACCCGACAGAATGGCTGATCTGCGCCTGTAACCCGACCGGGCATCTCACTCCTACGGGTGAGTGCGATCGGTATCGTTCAGGGCACCCGACCGGGGTGGACCGGGTGCGTTCCGACTTCCCGGACACGGCGGCGATCCCGACCGTGGCGGGCGAACGCAGCGGAGACTACGAAGGAGAACGACCGTGACCGCAGCACAGGGCCCCCGCCTGAGGCCGACGCTGGACGGCATCCCCACCTACAAGCCCGGCAAGCCCGCCGGCGCCGACGCCTACAAGCTCTCCTCCAACGAGAACCCCTACGAGCCGCTCCCCGGCGTGCTGGAGGCCGCGGTCACCGCCGCCGGCAAGCTCAACCGGTACCCGGACATGGCCGTCACCGAGCTCACCGCCGAGCTGGCGAAGCACTTCGGCGTCCCCGCCGAGCACATCGCGACCGGCACCGGCTCGGTCGGCGTGGCCCAGTCGCTGATCCTCTCCACGGCCGGCCCGGGCGACGAGGTGATCTTCGCCTGGCGCTCCTTCGAGGCCTACCCGATCATCACCCAGGTCGCCGGCGCGACCCCGGTCCCGGTGCCGCTGACCGAGGGCGGCGACCACGACCTGGACGCCATGCTCGCCGCCGTCACCGAGCGGACCCGGCTGATCTTCGTCTGCAACCCCAACAACCCCACCGGCAACGTGATCCACCGCGCCGAGCTGGAGCGCTTCCTGGACGCCGTCCCGGCCGACGTCCTGATCGTCATCGACGAGGCGTACATCGAGTTCATCCGCGACCCCGAGGTGCCCAACGGCATCGACCTCTACCGCGACCGCCCGAACGTCTGCGTGCTGCGCACCTTCTCCAAGGCGTACGGCCTGGCCGGTCTGCGGGTCGGCTTCGCGATCGCGCACGAGCCGGTGGCGGGCGCCCTGCGCAAGACCGCGGTGCCGTTCGGCGTCACCCAGCTCTCCCAGGACGCGGCCGTCGCCTCGTTGCGCGCCGAGGAGGCCCTGATGGTCCGGGTCGAGGCGCTGGTCGAGGAGCGGAACCGGGTGGTCGCCGGGCTGCGCGCCCAGGGCTGGGAGATCCCGGACTCGCAGGCGAACTTCGTCTGGCTGGCGCTCGGCGAGCGCTCGCAGGAGTTCGCGGCCGCGTGCGCCGAGGCGGGCGTGATCGTCCGGCCGTTCCCGGAGGGCGTGCGGATCTCGATCGGCGAGGTCGAGGGCAACTCGATCTTCCTCGCGGTGGCGGAGGCGTTCCGCAAGGAGCTCTGACCGTCCGCTCAGCGGCGTTCAGGGAGCCGGGTCCCGGCAGCAGGCTGCTGCCGGGACCCGGCTCCGTCCGTTCGGAGCCCCTCCTGCCCCGGGCCCTCCTGAACCCGGCCCCTCCGCGCGGCCCCGCGGCCGGTCACGGCCCGCCGCCGCCCGCCGTCGGACCCGTGCGCACACCACCGAAGCCGACCCGGTGGGTCCGTCCGTGTAAAACCGCCCGATAAGGTGTTAATCCAACATTCATCGATGGCCCATAGCCTCCCCGGGCTAGCCTCAAGCTGAACGCCATCGTCCGACCGGGAGGCGGAACCCCCGTGCAAGGCACTGTGTCCACAGCAGGACCCTCGGCGGTGAGCAACGGCGGCCCGGGGGAGGCCTTCCTCCTCGTCGTCGACGACGAGCCGAACATCCGCGAGCTGCTCTCCGCCTCGCTCCGCTTCTCCGGCTTCCGGGTGGCCTCCGCCGCCAGCGGCGCCGAGGCGCTCGAACTGATCGCCGCCGAGCGGCCCGACCTGGTCGTCCTCGACGTGATGCTCCCCGACCTCGACGGCTTCACCGTCGTTGAACGGCTGCGCGAGCAGACCAGCCGGGGCCTCATAGCCGGACCCGTCCACGGCCACCCCGGCGACCACCTGCCGGTGCTCTTCCTGACCGCCAAGGACGGCGTGGGCGACAAGGTCCAGGGCCTGGCCGTCGGCGCGGACGACTACGTCACCAAGCCGTTCAGCCTGGAGGAGCTGATCGCCCGGATCCGCGCCATCCTGCGCCGCTCCGGCGGACCGGCCGAGGACGGCCGGCTGATCGTCGCCGACCTCACCCTCGACCCGGTCGCCCACGAGGTCACCCGCGGCGGGGCCGCCGTCGCACTCTCCCCGACCGAGTTCAAGCTGCTGCACTACCTGATGGCCAACGTCGGCCGGGTGGTCTCCAAGGCGCAGATCCTCGACCACGTCTGGGCCTACGACTTCGGCGGCGACCTCTCCATCGTCGAGTCGTACATCTCCTACCTGCGCCGCAAGCTCGACTCCGGCCCGGCCCACGGCCCCAAGCTGATCCACACCGTGCGCGGCATCGGGTACGCGCTGCGCCGCCCGCCGCAGGCCTGACCACCCGCCGCCCCGCATGCGCCCCCTGCCGCTCCCGCTGACCACGCTGCTCCGCCGCCCGTCCCGGACGCTCGGCCGGCTGTCGCTGCGCGCCCGCCTGCTGGTGCTCGCGCTCGTCCTGGTCACCACCGGCCTGGTGGTCAGCGACGCCGTGGTCCTCGGCACCGTCCGGGTCCAGCTGGTCCAGCGGCTCGACGAACAGCTGCAGCGGTTCGGCGAGCCGCTCGCGCGCCGCGCCCCGACCCGGCAGAACTGGCAGGAGAGCAAGCAGCAGCAGCCCGCCGTCGCCGCCGTCGGAGGGGTCGGGACCGGGACCGGGGGCGGCGGGGGTGGTACCGGAACCGGCGGCGGCAAGCGCGCCGGAGCACCCTTCCTGGCCGCGCTGCCCAGCCAGTACCTGGTCCAGTACCTCGCGGCGGACGGCAAGGTGCAGCTCGTCGTCCGGCAGCCCGTCTCCGAGAACGACCCGGCTCCGCAGCCGGCCGGCTTCGACCCCGCCGCCACCGACCCCGAAGCCCCCTTCGACCTGCCCGACCAGCGCGGTCAGCGCAGCTGGCGGGCCCTGGTCCTGCCGCTCCAGCGGCCGCCCGCCCAGCCGAGCAGCATGTTCGCGGCCCCGGCGCCGGCCTACCTGATGGTCGCCGTCTCCCGCGAGGACATCGACGGCACCCTCGCCCGGATGCACCGGGCGTTCGTCGGCATCGGCGGTGCGGTGCTCGTCCTGATCGCCGCCCTCGGCTTCTTCGCCGTCCGGGCCGGGCTGCGGCCGCTGAGCCGGATCGAGGAGGGCGCCGAGCGGATCGCCGCGGGCGAGCTCTCCCACCGGATGCCCGAGCTCGACCCGCGCACCGAGGTGGGCCGGCTGTCCGTCGCGCTCAACGGCATGCTCACCCAGATCGAGGCCGCGTTCGCCGCCCGGGCCGAGTCCGAGGGCCGGATGCGGCGGTTCGTCGCCGACGCCTCGCACGAGCTGCGCACCCCGCTGGCCGGCATCCGGGGCTTCGCCGAGCTGTACCGGATGGGTGCGCTCCCCACCGAGGCCGACGTCAAGCGCACCATGGGCCGGATCGAGAACGAGGCCGTCCGGATGGGCACCCTGGTCGAGGACCTGCTGGTGCTCGCCCGGCTCGACGAGGAGCGTCCGCTCGACCTCGCCCCGATGGACCTGCGCACCCTCGCCGCCGACGCCCTGCACGACCTCACCGCGCTCGACCCGTCCCGCCCGGTCGCGCTCACCGGCCCGGCCGGCACCGGTGCGCCCGGGCCGGCGCCCGTCCTCGGCGACGAGGCCCGGCTCCGCCAGGTGGTCACCAACCTGGTCGGCAACGCGGTCAAGCACACCCCGCCCGGCACCCCGGTCCGGATCGGCGTCGGCACCGACGGCGGGCTCTGCCTCCTGGAGGTCGCCGACTCCGGGCCCGGCCTCACGGCCGACCAGGCGGCCCTGGTGTTCCACCGCTTCTACCGCGTCGACGCCTCCCGCAGCCGCCCCGACAAGCGCGGCGGCGCCGGCCTCGGCCTCGCCATCGCCACCGCCCTCACCCACGCCCACGGCGGCACCCTCACCCTCCACACCACCCCGGGCGCCGGCGCCACCTTCCGCCTCGAACTCCCCCACCAGCGCTGAAACCCACCGATCGGGTGAACCCGGTTCGTTCACGAGGCCTCCCGGCCGATCGCGTGCGACCGTACGGCTGCGGCTTGTGCAGCCGGGACCGCATCCGAGGAGGTCGTCGTGGAGCTGGACGAGGCGCTGTGGCAGGTGTGGAAGGCAATGGATGTCCCCGAGGGCTACCGCGCGGAGGTCGTCGAGGGAGCCATCGAGATGTCACTCACCGGCGGACACCGCCACTTCAGCGTCAACCGGCGGCTGGATCGCGCCTTGGACAGGTACCTGAGTGGTACGGGGTACGGCTCCGCCCAGGCGGGCTACGTGATCGCCGGGCTGAAGGCCCTGAGCCCCGACGTCTTCGTGGCGCCCGACGACGCCGACGAGATCGAGCAGCCCGAGGGCCTCGGCGTGCCGGCAACCGGCGTCGCCCTGGTCGTCGAGACTGTCTCGCCAGGTAGTCAGAACCGCCGCCGGGACCTCGTCCTCAAGCTCCGCGCCTACGCCACCGCGGGCATCCCGGTCTACGTGATCATCGACGACTTCGACGACGGTGGTGCCGTCACCGTGCTCACCGGCCCCGATCCCGAGCGGGGGGCCTACGCGTCGTCGGTGCGGACCCCGTACGGGGAGGAGGCGGTGGTTCCGGAGGGGCCGGCGAAGGGGTTCGCGATCGGCCCGGAGGTCACCGGGGGGCGTCGGGGGTGAGCGGTTCCTCCAGGAGACCCTGGGCGAGCAGGCCGGCCTGGAAGCGGGAGGTGGCGCCGAGGGCCGTCATCAGGTCCGCGACCCGGCGGCGGTAGGTGCGCAGCGAGACGCCGAGCAGGCGGGCGCCGGTCTCGTCGGTGTGGCCGGCGGCGAGCGTGCGGAGGATGTGGCGGGCCTGTTCCGACAGCGGGGGCGGGGCGGCGCCGCAGTCGGCGAGGTCGGTGGCCGCCTCCCAGGCGGCGCGGAAGAGGGAGCGCACGCCGTCGACGACCTCCGGGGTGTTCACCACGGTGTAGGCGCGGACGCCGCGGACCGGGGCGCCGGCCAGGATCGCGGTGCGCCGGTCGATGACGATCGCCTCGCGGGAGATCGGGCCGTCGGAGATCCGGACCTCGATGCCGGAGGCGGCGATCCGCAGCAGCCGCCGGTGCGACTCGGGGTCGGCGAGGGCGCGCCGGGTGTAGAGCTTGCGCATGGTGAGACCGGGGACGACGTGCGGCCGCTTGCCCTCGCGGAAGGCCGCGTTGACGCCGGCCGACCAGGTCATCAGATCGGCGGCCGCGACCAGGAACTCCTCGCGCGAGGCGACGAAGAGGTGCCCGGCCCGCTGGACGAGTTCCTGCTCGCCGTGCAGGGTGATGATCCGATCGGTACTCATGGCAGCAACCTGCCAGATCGGCGGGCGGGTCCGCGAGCCCGTTCGAGGCTTGGTGCCATGACGACCACACCCGATGTCTCCGCGGCCGGCACCTTCCTCCTCGGCGGCGACCTGCCGGTGTCCCGGATGGGCTTCGGCGCGATGAAGCTGCCCTCCCACGACTGGCACGGTCCCGCCTGCGACCCCGAGCAGAGCCGCGAGGTGCTGCGCCGGGCGGCCGAGCTGGGCATCGACCACATCGACACCGCCTGGTTCTACTTCCACCGGGACGTCTCCGCCAACGGTCTGATCCGGCAGGCCCTGCACCCCTACCGCGACGACCTGGTGATCGCCACCAAGGTCGGCCCGGGCCGCGACCCGGAGGGCAACTGGCTGCACCCGGCCGACCGGGACGGTCTGCGCGCGGCCGTCCACCGCAACCTGCGCGAGCTCGGCGTGGACCGGCTGGACCTGGTCTACCTGCGCCGGATGCCCAGCCAGTCCTCGATCGCCGAACCCTTCGCCGCCCTGGCCGAGCTGCGCGCGGAGGGCCTGATCCGGCACCTCGGCGTCAGCAACGTCGACGCCGCCCAGCTGGCGGAGGCGGAGGCGCTCGCGCCGGTGGTCGCGGTGCAGAACAAGTTCAGCGTCCTGGAGCACACCGGCGACGGCGACCGGCTGCTGGCCGACTGCGAGGCCAGGGGCATCGCCTTCGTCCCGTTCTACCCGCTCGGCGGCACCGGCGTGCCGGACCACCCCGCCCTGCGCCGGGTCGCGGAGCGCCACGGCGCCACCAGGGCCCAGGTGATGGTGGCCTGGCTGCTCGCCCTGTCGCCGGCGATCCTCGCCATCCCGGGCACCTCCTCGCCGGCCCACCTGGTGGAGAACATTGCCGCGGCCGGGCTGCGGCTGGACGCCGGCGACCTGGCGGAGCTGGGGGCGCTCGCCGAGGAGCACGCCGCGACGGCATGACCGGGCGGGCCGGGGCGGGCGGCGAGGGCGTTCGGCGACGCCGGGCGGCGGTGGGACGGGCGGTGGTGGCGGGTGGAGGTGAGCCACCATCCGGTACGACGATCCCACTATTGCTGTGCGAGTTTTCCCGGCGGTCCGTCGGGAATGCCGCCCCCGGCACGGGAAGGCCCAGCAGCCCCTTGGAGAGTCCGGATGGCGTCGTCACCCCCCAGTCCAGCGGCCGGACCGGCGGTCTCGTTCCGGCGCGACCTCGGCGAGTGGCGGATCGTGCTCGTCGCCTGGCGGCTGCTGGTGCTGCAGGCCTCCCACCCGGTCGTCGGGGCCGGGATGGCCGAGCACTCCACCTACCGGGGCCACCCGTGGCGCCGGATCGAGCACACCCTCGGCAGCGGGCGGCGGCTGTTCCAGGCGGACGAGGAGCAGTTGTGGCGCGAGGTCCAGCGCCTCGACCGGGCGCACCGGCGGATCCGCGGCACCGCCGAGGACGGCCGCCCGTACGACGCCCACGACCCGGCCACCCGGGCCTGGGTGCTGCTCACCCTCTTCGAATCGGTCGCCGCCATGCGGGAGTTGGGCGGTGACCCGTACACCCCGGACGAACTCGAAGAGACCTACCGGGAGTTCAGGGGGATCGCGGGCGTCTTCGGGCTGCCCGACGGGGCGTTGCCGCCGACCGCGGCCGACCTGCCGGCCTACCTGGTCCGGACGGCGTCCGAGGAGCTGGAGTTCACCGCCGAGGCCCGGCACCTGCTGTACGACATGCTGCACGAGGCACCCTGCCCGCGGCGGCTGCGGTTCCTCGGCCCGGTCGGCTGGCGGCTGTCGCGGGCGGTGATCGGCCGACTGGTCACCGCGCTGACCGTCGCCGACCTCCCGCCGGTCTACCGGGAGCGGTTCGGCCTGGTCCGCACCCGCCGCGCGGCCGTCCTCTCCCGGCTGCTGCACCACGGCGGCCGCCTCGTGGCGACCGGGCTGCCCGACCGCTACCGCTACCGGTCCGCCGCGGGGCGGCCGCCCGCGAAGCCCCGGCGGCCGTCCGGCCGGGACACCCGGCCGCCCCGGCTGGACCGCTTCTTCCGCGAGGTCCTCGACCAGACCGGGGACGGCCACCTCACCGCCCGCGACCTGCAGGCGATGGCGCACAACGTCTGCTGGCAGCTGGAGCTCTCCGAGGAGGGCGAGTCGCGGGTGTACACCGCCTTCGAGGCCTGGTGGGAGCAGCTGCGCGCGTCCATGGACGCCGACGGGGACGGCCGGATCAGCCAGGCCGAGTTCGTCGCGGCGACCCTGGCCGGCTGCGACCGGGACCCGGCCTACCTGGAGGGCGGGCTGCTCCCCGCGCTGCGGGCCGTGCTGGCCGCCGCCGACACCGACCAGGACGGCCGGCTGGACTTCGCCGAGTACCGCGTGCTGTTCGGTGGCCGGCGCGTCCACCCAGCGGAACTCTCGCACGGATTCCGCCAGTTGGACACCGACGGCGACGGTGTCATCACGACGGAGGAGTTCCTCCGCGCGTTCGTCGACTACTTCACCGCCCGCGCGCCCTCGGCTCCCGGCACCCAGCTGCTCGGCCGGGCGTAGCGGGGGAACGCGGGGGCGGCCGCGGGCCGGTGCCGCGGGCCGGTGCGGCGGGCCGGTCACGCCCCGCCGTCCTGGTCCGGTGCGGCGCCGAGGGGCGCGACGTGTCCGCGGCCGGCGCCCGGGCGGGGGCCGGCACCCGCCCCCGTGGCGGCCGTCCGGCGCAGGGCGGGTCGCCCGTCCGGCGGTCCGGCCCGGACAGTCCGCCGTGGACGGTCCGGCGGCTGTCAATGCGCCGGATCGTCCAACAACGCCTCCCCACCTGCCCGGCCGCTCGTTGTGGCCGGGCGGACGGCTTCGCAGACTGTGCGCACGGCATCACCGCCGCTCAGTAGCCGGTATCACACACCCCGCCCGCAATTCACCCGTAAGGATGATGGATACTGAGCCTTGTGAACGTGTTCACGTTCACAAGCGGACAAGCTTGCGCGGTCGGGCAGCGGTCTACGGCTATAGATGAAGTTTGTCCTAAATGTGACCTAGACAGGTCGGTTGGAGAGAGGGCGACGTGGAACTGGCAATCGCTCACGAGACCATCGCGCGATGGCAATTCGGCATCACCACCGTCTACCACTTCCTCTTCGTCCCGCTCACCATCAGCCTCGCCGCCATCGTGGCCGGGCTGGAGACCGCCTGGGTGCGGACGGACAAGGAGAAGTACTTCCACGCCACCAAGTTCTGGGGCAAGCTCTTCCTGATCAACATCGCGATGGGCGTGGTCACCGGCATCGTCCAGGAGTTCCAGTTCGGCATGAACTGGTCCGACTACTCCCGCTTCGTCGGCGACGTCTTCGGCGCCCCGCTCGCGATGGAGGCGCTGATCGCCTTCTTCTTCGAGTCGACCTTCATCGGACTCTGGATCTTCGGCTGGGACAAGCTGCCGAGGAAGCTGCACTGCGCCTGCATGTGGATGGTGTCGCTCGGCACCGTGCTCTCCGCCTACTTCATCCTGGCGGCCAACTCCTGGATGCAGCACCCGGTCGGCTACACGATCGACCCGGTCACCGGGAAGGCCCAGCTCACCGACATCGTCCGGGTGCTGTTCCAGGACACCACCGTCACCGTCGTGCTGCACACCCTGACCGCGGCCTTCCTCACCGGTGCGGCGTTCATGGTCGGCATCGCCTCGTTCCACCTCTGGAAGGCCAAGCGCAGGCCGGAGACCGCGGACGCCAAGAAGGTCGCCGTGATGCGGACCTCGCTGCGGCTCGGCCTCGTCCTCGCGGTGGTCTTCGGCCTGGGCACCGCGCTCAGCGGTGACTCGCTCGCCAAGGTGATGTTCCGGCAGCAGCCGATGAAGATGGCCGCCGCCGAGGCGCTCTGGGACACCCAGGCCCCCGCACCGTTCTCGATCTTCGCGGTCGGCGACGTCGGCAAGGGCCACAACTCGGTGGAGCTGGAGATCCCGGGGATACTCTCCTTCCTCGCCAACAGCGACTTCAGCTCGTCCGTCCCCGGCATCAACGACACCGCCAACGCCGAGGCCGCCAAGTACGGCGGCGACCCGAAGGACTACATCCCCAGCATCTTCGTCACCTACTGGGGCTTCCGCCTCATGATCGGCTTCGGGATGACCTCCTTCGTGGCGGGGGTGATCGGTCTCTGGACCACCCGGAGGAAGTGGCTCCTGGCCCCGGGGTTCCGCACCGGGGAGACCGAGGTGCCGAGGCTGATGCTCACCCCGAAGCGCGAACTCGGTCCGTTCCTCACCAAGTGGAGCTGGCGGATCGGCATCCTCACCATGGGGTTCCCGCTGATCGCCAACAGCTTCGGCTGGATCTTCACCGAGATGGGCCGTCAGCCCTGGGCGGTGTTCGGGCTGATGACCACCGCGAGCGCGGTCTCGCCGAACGTGGGCGTCGGCACCCAGATCGGCGCGCTGGCCACCTTCACCACGCTGTACGCGATCCTCGCCGTCGTCGAGGTGCGGCTGCTGGTCAAGTACGCCAAGGCCGGCCCGGTGACCTCCGAGCAGCCTCCCGCCGAGGACCCGACACTGCGCGGACCGTCCTCGGACGACGACGCCGACAAGCCGCTCGCCTTCGCCTACTGAGGACCGGTTGACCATGGAACTCCACGACATCTGGTTCGTCCTGATCGCCGTCCTCTGGATCGGCTACTTCTTCCTGGAGGGCTTCGACTTCGGCATCGGCATCCTCACCAAGCCGCTCGCCCGCAACACCGCCGAGCGGCGGGTGCTGATCAACACCATCGGCCCGGTCTGGGACGGCAACGAGGTCTGGCTGCTGACCGCGGGCGGCGCGACCTTCGCGGCCTTCCCCGACTGGTACGCGACCCTGTTCAGCGGCTTCTACATCCCGCTGCTGCTGATCCTGGTCTGCCTGATCGTCCGCGGCGTCGCCTTCGAGTACCGGGCCAAGCGGTCGGAGCCGCGCTGGCAGCGGAACTGGGAGGAGGCGATCTTCTGGACCTCGCTGATCCCCGCCTTCCTCTGGGGCGTCGCCTTCGCCAACATCGTCCACGGCGTCGACATCGACGCGGAGAAGAACTACGTCGGCACCTTCTGGGACCTGCTCAACCCGTACGCGCTGCTCGGCGGCCTGGTCACGCTCAGCCTGTTCACCTTCCACGGTGCGGTGTTCGCCGCACTGAAGACGGTCGGCGAGATCCGCGACCGGGCACGGGCCATGGCCCTCGGGCTCGGCCTGGCGGCCGCGGCGCTGGCGGCGGTCTTCCTGATCTGGACCCAGGCCGACAACGGCAACGGCTGGAGCCTCGCCGCCCTGGTGACCGCCGTGCTCGCGCTGGTCGGCGCGCTGACCGCCAACCAGCTGGGGCGCGAGGGCTGGGCCTTCGTCCTCTCCGGGGCGACCGTCGTGGCCGCGGTCGCGATGCTCTTCCTCTCGCTCTTCCCGGACGTCATGCCGTCCACCCTGAACGAGAGCTGGAGCCTGACCGTGACCAACGCCGCCTCCTCGGCCTACACGCTCAAGCTGATGACCGTCGTGGCCGCCGTGTTCACCCCGCTCGTCCTGCTCTACCAGGGCTGGACGTACTGGGTGTTCCGCAAGCGGATCGGCGTCCAGCACATCCCCGGGCACGACCCGGCCGCCGCGCTCGACCAGGTCTGACGCCGTGAAGCCCGTCGACCCCCGACTCCTCGGGTACGCCCGCACCACCCGTGCCTTCCTCGCCGGATCGGTCCTCCTCGGGGCGGCCGGCGCGGCCCTGGTGGTCCTCCAGGCGAGCCTGATCGCCGAGATCGTGGTCCGCGGCTTCCAGCAGCGGGCCGGGCTCGACGAGCTCGGCACCCCGCTGGTGCTGCTCGCCCTCACCGCGGTCGGCCGCGGGCTGGTCGGCTGGCTCACCGAACTGACCGCGCACCGGTCCGTCGCCCGGGTGAAGTCCACCCTGCGGCGCCGGCTGCTCGACCACGCCACCGCGCTCGGCCCGGCCTACCTGGCGGGCCGGCGCACCGGCGAACTCACCGCGCTCGCGACCCGCGGCGTGGACGCGCTCGACGACTACTTCGCCCGCTACCTGCCGCAGCTGGCGCTCGCCGTCGTCGTCCCGGTGATCGTGCTGCTGCGGATCGTCGGCGCCGACTTCACCTCCGCCGCGATCATCGCCGGCACGCTGCCGCTGATCCCGCTCTTCATGGTGCTGATCGGGATGGCCACCCAGTCCCGGATGGACCGGCAGTGGTCCGCCCTGTCCCGGCTCTCGCACCACTTCCTGGACGTGGTCGCCGGCCTGCCCACGCTCAAGGTGTTCAACCGGGCCCGGGCCCAGGCCGCCACCATCGCCCGGATCACCGCCGACTACCGCCGGGCCACCCTGCGCACCCTGCGGATCGCCTTCATCTCCTCCTTCGCGCTGGAACTGCTCTCCACCCTCTCGGTCGCCCTGGTCGCCGTCTCGATCGGCTTCCGGCTGGTCGACGGCACGCTGGACCTGGAGACCGGGCTGCTGATCCTGATCCTCGCCCCCGAGGTCTACTTCCCGATCCGCCAGGTCGGCGCGCTCTACCACTCCAGCGTCGAGGGCCTCACCGCCGCCGACGAGATCTTCCGGGTGCTGGAGACCGAGCGGCCCGCCGCCGGCACCACCCCGGCGCCCGCCCTGGCCGGGGCGACCGTCCGGCTCGACGGGCTCACCGTCACCCACCCCGGCCGCACCGCACCCGCCCTCGACGACGCCTCGCTCACCCTGCGCCCGGGCGAGACCGTCGCGCTCACCGGGCCGAGCGGCGCCGGCAAGTCCACCCTGCTCGGCGTCCTGCTCGGCCTCACCGCGCCGGACGCCGGCACCGTCCGGATCACCGCCGCCGACGGCCGGACGCACGACCTCGCCGACCTCGCGCCGGAGAGCTGGCGGCGGCAGATCGCCTGGGTGCCGCAGCACCCGCACCTGTTCGCCGGCACCGTCGCCGAGAACCTGGCGCTCTACCGGCCCGACGCCCCGGCCGCCGAACTCCGGGAGGCGCTGCGGGCCGCGCACGCACTCGACTTCGTCGAGCGGCTGCCGGAGGGGCTCGCCACCGTGCTCGGTGAGGACGGCGCCGGGCTCTCCGCCGGGCAGCGGCAGCGGCTCGCGCTCGCCCGCGTCCTGCTCGCCGACGACCGGCCGCTCGTCCTGCTCGACGAGCCGACCGCCAACCTGGACGGCGGCTCCGAGGCGGCGGTCGTCGACGCCGTCCGGGCGCTGGCCGCCGACCCGGCGCGCACCGTGCTGCTGGTCGCGCACCGGCCCGCACTGCTCGCGACGGCCGACCGGCGGGCCCGGCTGGCGGGCCCGCCAGCCGGGCCCGCCGGCGCGGCGGACGGCGCCCCGGACGGCGCCACCGGCGGACCGGCGGTGCCGGCGCTGGTGCCCACCGGCCGGCCGACACCCGCCGCGCCGACGGAGGACGACACGCCCGGGCCCGACGCCGTCCGGCCCCGGCTGGCGCTCTCCGTCCTGCTCGGCGCGCTGGCCCTCGGCTGCGCCGTCGCCCTGATGGCCACCTCCGGTTACCTCATCTCCTACGCCTCCGAGATGCCGCCGGTCCTCTACCTGATGATGGCCGTCACCTCCGTCCGCGCCTTCGGCATCGGCCGCAGCGTCTTCCGCTACGCCGAGCGGCTGGTCTCGCACGACGCCGTGCTGCGCACCCTCGGCACCCTGCGCGCCGCCGTCTACCGCAAGCTCACCGTGCTCGCCCCGGCCGGGCTGCCCGCCTTCCGGCGCGGCGACCTGCTCTCCCGGCTGGTCGCCGACGTCGACGCCGTCCAGGACCACTACCTGCGCTGGCGGCTCCCGGCCGCCGTGGCCGCCGTGGTGTCGCTGGCGGCGGCGGTGGCGATGGGAGCCTTCCTGCCCGCCGCCGGACTGGTCCTCGGGATCGGCCTGCTGCTGGCCGGCGCCGTCGTCCCCGCGCTGGCCGCCCGCTGGTCGGCCGGCGCCGAACGGCGGCAGGCACCCGCCCGGGGCCGGCTCGCCACCGCCGTGGTCGACGCGCTCAGCGGGACGGCCGAGCTCACCGTGGCCGGCGCGCTGCCCGGCCGGCTCGCCGCCGTCCGCGCCGCCGACGCCACGCTGACCGGCCTGGCCGCCCGCTCGGCCACCACCGCCGCGCTCGGCACCGGCCTGATCTCGCTGCTCACCGGTGTCACGGTGGCCGCCGCCGCGGCCGTCGGCCTGCAGGGCGTCGGGGCGGGCACGCTGGCGCCGGTCTGCCTGGCGGTGGTCGTGCTCACCCCGCTGGCCGCCTTCGAGGCGGTCACCGGGATGCCGCTCGCCGTCCAGGCCCGCCGGCGCAGCAGGGCCGCCTCCGCGCGGCTCGCCGAGGTGCTGGACGCGCCCGCCGCCGTCGCCGAGCCCGCCGCCCCGGCGGCGCTGCCCGAGCAGCCGTTCCCGATCGCGGTCCGGGGGCTGATCGCCCGGTACCCGGGGCAGCAGGCGGACGCGCTGGCCGGTGTCGACCTCGACCTCACCCCCGGCCGCCGGATCGCGGTGGTCGGCGCCTCGGGCTCCGGTAAGACGACGCTCGCCCAGGCGCTGCTCCGCTTCCTGGACCAGAGCTCCGGCAGTGTGGTCCTCGCCGCCGGTCGTCCACAGGCTGTGGACAGCCGGTCGCTCGCCGGGGACGACGTCCGCCGGGTGATCGGCCTCTGCGCCCAGGACGCGCACGTCTTCGACAGCTCGCTCCGGGAGAACCTGCGCCTCGCCCGGCCCTCGGCGGGCGAGGAGGAGCTGTCCGCCGCGCTGGCCGCGGCCCGGCTGCTGGACTGGACGCGGACCCTGCCGGACGGGCTGGACACCATGGTCGGCGAGCACGGCGCCCGCCTCTCCGGCGGCCAGCGGCAGCGGCTCGCGCTGGCCCGGGCGCTGCTCGCGGACTTCCCGGTGCTGGTCCTGGACGAGCCCGCCGAGCACCTGGACCTGCCGACCGCGGACGCGCTCACCGCCGACCTGCTGACCGCCACCGCCGGGCGGACGACGGTCCTGATCACCCACCGGCTGGCCGGGCTGGACGACTCCACGGTGGACGAGGTGCTGGTGCTGGACGGCGGCCGGGTGGTCGAGCGGGGCGGGTGGTCGGAGCTGCTGGACGCGCCGGACGGGCGGCTGCGGGCGATGCGGGAGCGCGAGCGGGAGGCGGACGGGCTGCTGGTGCCGGCGGCGGCCTGATCATCCGATCGTCGCGTCGCTACTTCGGCGGAAAACCGTACAAACTACGCTCATCACCATGGACCCCACGCCATCCCTGCCGGACCCCGCTGTTCCCGCCGACCCCGCCGGCCCCGTCGTGCCCGCCGCTCCGCCCGTTCCCACCGTCCAGCCCGTCCCCGGCGGTCCCGCGGAGCAGGCGGAGCACCCGGAGCGGCCGGAGCCCCCGGTACCGGCGGAGCCGGCGGATCCCGGGCCCGACCAGGCCCCGCACCGGGTCCCCGAGATCTCCTCGCTCGGCCTGGACACCCTGGTCACCGAGGTCGCCGAGCGGCTGCAGTCCGCCGCCGCCGTCACCGACCGGATGCAGCGGCTGCTGGAGGCGGTCGTCTCGGTCGGGGCCGGGCTCGACCTGCACGCCACCCTGCACCGGATCGCGACCGGCGCCGCCGAACTGGTCGACGCCCGGTACGCCGCCCTCGGGGTGATCGCCCCCGGCGGGCACGGGCTGTCCGACTTCATCCACGTGGGGATCGACGACGCCACCGCCGCCGAGATCGGCGAGCTGCCGGTCGGGCGCGGCATCCTCGGCGCGCTGATCGACCGCCCCGAGCCGCTGCGGCTGAGCGACCTCGGCGCCGACCCGCGCTCGTACGGCTTCCCGCCGCACCACCCGGCGATGAAGACCTTCCTCGGCGAGCCGATCCGGATCCGCGACGAGGTGTTCGGCAACCTCTACCTGACGGAGAAGCAGGGCGGCGGCGCCTTCACCCCCGAGGACGAGCAGGTGGTGCACGCGCTGGCCGCGGCCGCCGGCGTCGCGATCGAGAACTCCCGCCTCTACGAGGAGGGGAGGCGCCGCGAGCGGTGGATCGCCGGGGCCGCCGCCGTCACCACGGCACTGCTCTCCACCGACGAGGCCGAGGTCGCGCTGACCGTCGCCGCCGAGCAGGTCCGGGAGCTGGCCGACGCCGCGCTCGGGATGATCCTGCTGCCGACCGGGGAGGCCGACGCCGGTGCCGGCCCCGGCGCCGCCCAGATGCGGGTCGCCCACGCCTCCGGGGAGGCCGCCGAGTTCGTCCGCGGCGAGCTGCTCCCGCCGGACAGTTTCGCCTCCCGGCTGCTGGAGGGGGAGAGCGTCCACCTCGACGACATGTCCACCGACCCGACCGTGGTGATCCGGCTCGCCCGCAGCTTCGGTCCGTCGCTGGCCGTGCCGATGGTCGCCGCCGGCCGGGTGCTCGGCGGTCTCAGCGTCTGGCGACCGCGCGGGGCCGTGCCGTTCAGCGAGGCCGAGAAGCAGCTCGCCGAGACCTTCGCCTCGCAGGCCGCGCTCGCCCTGCGGCTCGCCGAGGGCCAGCGGGACCAGCAGCGCCTCGCCGTCTTCCAGGACCGCGACCGGATCGCCCGTGACCTGCACGACCTGGTGATCCAGCGGCTGTTCGCCACCGGGATGATGCTGGAGGGCGCGGCCCGGCGGGCCGTGGTGCCGGAGGTGAAGGTCCGGATCGGCCAGGCGGTGGACGAGCTGGACGCCACCATCCAGGAGGTCCGCACCACCATCTACGCCCTCCAGCACGACAACCACGGCGACGCCCCCGACACCCTGCGCACCCGGGTGCTGCGCGAGTGCAGCCAGGCCGCCGCGGCGCTCGGCTTCAAGCCGTCGGTCTCCTTCATGGGCCCGGTGGAGAGCCTGGTCGGCGAGAAGACCGGACGTCAACTCCTGGCTGCACTGAGGGAGATGCTCTCCAACACGGCGCGGCACGCGCGGGCGTCCCGAGTCGGTGTGGAGGTCGAGGCGACCGTCCACCTGGACGACGCCGGCCGCCCGGTCGGCGGCGACCCGGAGTCCCTCGACCGCGGCGGCCGCCCCGGCGTGCTGCTGACCGTCACCGACGACGGCGTCGGCATCCCGGAGGGCGGCCGGCGCAGCGGCCTGCGCAACCTGACCCGGCGGGCCGAGGCGCTCGGCGGGGACGCCTGGCACGAGCCCGGGCCGTACGGGCGGGGCACCCGGGTGCGGTGGACGGCGCGGCTCTGAACACCCGTCCGGATGATGGGACCGGTTCGAACTGTCTGTGGACGATGCGCAGTGACCACGGGAGTGGTTGGCGCGCGGTTGGTGTGCACCCGGTGAAAGTTTAACGAGAGAGAACTTCGCGGCCAACGGAGCAAGTTGTGCATTTCATGGCCTTCCGGCGGTCTCGTGTGCACACATAGCTTTACTCCCGTCTCGGAGAGGTACCGGACTGTGGGGGAGCAGTGGACGCGTCGAACCGCGATCACACCGCAGCAGGGGCAAGTCGAGGGGGGTTTCGGGCCGAACGTGCACCGGACGGGCGGTACCGCTGGCAGCTGAAGGCACCCAACGGCCGGGTGGTGGCCGTGACCCAGGCCGCCTACGAGACGGCCGGGGAGGCGGAGCGCGGCTTCGACGGCTTACGGGCCGGGGCCGAGAGCCTCACCGCCCGGATCACGCACGTCCGGGACGGCATCGGCTGGGTCTGGGTCATCCCCGGCTCCCGCACCCTCCCCGAGGTGCGGTCCAGCCGCGCGTACGAGCGGTACGCGACCTGCCAGAACGCCTTCCGCCGGTTCGTCGTGCTGCTCGCCAAGCAGCCGGCCCTCGAACTCCCGGACCGCGGAGTCTCGTTGAGAATCACCGATGTCCGCTGAGCGGCGCGGTCCCAAACTCCTGACCGTCCCCGCCGGGGACCGCTGCCTCGGCTGGGCGCTGCGCGCCGCCAACGGGCGGCAGCTCGGTGTCGGCGTGCGCACCTACCGGGGCGAGGCGGAACTCTCCGACGCCCTGCGGGAACTGATCATCGAACGGGCCGCCCTGCGATGTACCGTCGGGCAGTCCGACGCGCGGCTCTGGGTCTGGACGGCGTACCTTCCGGTCCGCAGCACCCGCCCGGGCGCCGCCGACGCGGCCGGCCCGGTGGCGCGCAGCGCCCGCGGCTACCTGAGACGCGACCAGTGCCAGGCCGGTGTGGAGGGCTTCCGCGCCGGACTCCAGTACCTGGGAAAGGAGTTGCGACGGGTCGGGCGCGACGGGCAGCTGCCCTGGTAGTCCGGGCCCCGCCCGCTCCGGCCCGCCCGTCCCATCGCGTTCCGCCCCGTTCCGGCCCGCTCCACCCGTTCTCCCTGCTCCCCGCGTTCCCGGCCTGCTCCCCGCCGCTCGCGCCGCCGCCCGCCCGGCCCCCCTTTCCCCCTTTTCCGGTGAAGCGCAGGTTTCCGGCAAACCCCCGAGTCGCCACCTGGAGAAGAACGTCACCGGCCTCCGACCTGCGGATTTACCACCCCGCGCGGCTGGGCTGACCAGTCGTTAAACCTCTCTGAACCGAGATATCGACAATCCCCCGGCGCCCCTGACCACCCTTCCGACGGAACCGCGCCGACCGACAGGATCGGCACTGCCGGAGAGGCCGCCGCGGACGCGGTCACCGGCCCCGGGACTGACAACCAGTACCCGGGCAAGCGATGTACGTCTCTCCCACCGGAGGAACAGGAACATGCGCAAGACCGCTGCCAAGCTGCTCGCCGCCGCCGCCCTCGCCACCTCGGTCGTCACCGTCGCGAGCGGCACCGCCGTCGCCGACCCGTCGACGCTGCCGACCCTGCCGCTCGCCCAGGACATCGTGGGCGTCGGCTCGGACACCACCCAGGCTGTCCTGAACGGCCTCTCGGCCGGCTACAACGCCTCCCTGCCGGCCGGCAGCACCCTGCCGCGCCTCTACAGCTGGGACGCGACCGGCACCTCGCCGCTCACCACCAAGACCGGTGCGACCTCGATCGCCCGTCCGAACGGCTCCGGCGCCGGCATCACCGCGCTGAACGCCAACACCAGCACCACGGTCGACTTCGCCCGTTCCTCCCGCGGCCCGCAGACCGGTGACCCGGCCACCGACATCTTCGTCACCCTGGGCAAGGACGCGGTCTCCTGGGCGGCCAAGTCGGGCGGCAACGCGCCGGCCAACCTGACCACCGCCCAGCTCAAGGGCATCTACGAGTGCACCATCACCAACTGGACGCAGATCAGCGCCTCGCTGCCGAACGCCACCATCAAGCCGTTCCTGCCGCAGCTCAACTCCGGCACCCGGTCCTTCTTCCTGAAGGCCATCGGCGGCGCCACCTCCGTCGTCCCGGGCGCGTGCGTCGTCTCCGGCACCCAGGAGAACCAGGGCACCGACCCGGTCCTGAACGACGCCAACGCGGTCGTTCCCTACTCCGTCGCCCACTACATCGGCCAGGTCTACAACGGCCACGCCTCGGGCAGCGACGCCCAGGGCCCGCTGACCATCCGCGACATCAACGGCATTGCGCCGGTCAACACCGCCGTCACCCCGAAGGTCATCAACTCCTCCTTCGCCTCCACCGCGTACGGCCGCGTGATCTACAACGTGGTCCGCGAGGCCGAGTGGACCGCGACCGACGCCCACGGTGTCGCGCTGCGCGCCATCTTCGGTGTCGGCGGCTGGATCTGCACCAACGGTGGTGCCGGTGCCGCGATCATCAAGGACTACGGCTTCCTGGCCCTCCCGAACGGCGCCTGCGGCTCCACCACCCACATCTGATCCACCAGCACCCCGGTACCACCCGCACCATCCGGCGGCCACGGGCCTCGCGCCCGTGGCCGCCGGCCCACACCGGATCACCGCCGCACAGGGAGCTGGGGCAACGATGCGCAGGACCATCGGCAAGGTGCTCGCCGTCACCGCGATCGCCGGCGCACTGGCCGGCACGACCGGCGGCACGGCGCTCGCGGACCCGCCCGTCACGCCGAACCCGTCGGACATCGTCGGGGTCGGCTCGCAGACCACCGGGCCGCTGTTCAACGGTCTCTCGGCCGGCTACAACGCGTTCCTGGCCGCGTCCGGCAACACCACCTCGCCGCGCCTCTACAGCTACGACTCGACCGGCCCGTCGCCGGTCACGCTGAAGTCCGGCCTTCTGCCGGTCGCCCGGCCGACCGGCATCGCGACCGGCCAGTCGTACCTGCACAACCTCCCGGCCGGTGTGGACTTCGTCCGCGCGGACCGCGGCCGACTGCCCGGCGACCCGGCCAGCGACCTCTTCGTGGCCCTGGCCAAGGACGCCGTGACCTGGGCGGCGCAGAGCGGCGGTCACGCGCCGACCAACCTGACGACGGCGCAGCTCAAGGCCGTCTACCAGTGCACGGTCACCAACTGGCAGCAGATCAGCCCGACGCTGCCCAACGCGACGATCAAGCCCTTCCTGCCGCCCGCCGACTCGGGTGTGCGCGGACTCTTCCTGAAGGCTGTCGGCGGCACCTCGCCCGTCGTCCCGGGTGGCTGCGTGACGACCGGTCCGGGCGAGAACCAGGGCGTGGATCCGGTGCTCAACGACCCGGACGTGCTGATCCCGTACTCGGTGGGCCACTACGTCGGCCAGGTGTACCTCGGCCACAGCACACCGCTCGACGCCGCCGGCTCGCTGACCGTCCGCAGCGTCAACGGCATCGCGCCGGTCACCGCGAGCAACACCATCAGCCCCCAGCACGCCGCGTCCGCCTACGGCCGGGTGCTCTGGAACATCGTCCGGCAGGCCGAGTGGACCGCGACGAACACCCAGGGCACCGCGCTGCGCGCGATCTTCGGTGTCGGCGGCTGGATCTGCTCCAACGGCGGCCAGGGCTCCCAGGTCATCAAGAGCTACGGATTCCTGACGCTCCCGAACGGTGCCTGCGGCAGTACGGCCTGACGAACGGGCGGACGCGCCCGCCGTCCCGTCGGGTCCGGTACCTCGGGCACCCGCGCCTGACCCTCAGGAAGCACAAGACTTCGGCCGCGGGCTCCGCCGGGCATTGCGAGAGCCGAGCGGCCGTAGGGGCGACCTCCTGGTCGCCTGCTCCACCCAGCACAACATCTCACCTCTCCTTAGGAGTCCAGCATGTCCCGTACCCGCGCCCGTCTCGCCGCGACCGGCACCGCCGTCGTCCTCGCCGTCACCGGTATGAGCGGTGCGGCCGTCGCCGACACGGCCCCGGCGAGCACGCCGTCCACCGGCAGCGCGGTGGTCAACTCCAGCACCGCTTTCCTCAAGGACCAGGCGCTCAACGGCATCGTCGTCATCCCGCTGCCGACCGCGTCCCCCTCGTACGACAGCGCCACCGGTATCTCCACCACCTTCCCCGTGACCGCCGGTTCGGCGAACCTCTCCGGTTACTACGGCGACATCGACCTCGGTGGCGGCCTGCTCTTCGTCAACGTCTTCACCGGCAAGAGCGCCACCTTCAAGAAGCTGCACTTCAGCGTCGACAACTGGCAGATCACCGGCGTGCCGGTCGGCGGCACCGCGCCGGTCGCCCTGCTGGACCCGGCCGGCGACAGCCAGATCGGCCGCAACGGCACCACCCAGACGCTGGCCTCCACCGACCTCCAGATCGACGCCGCCGGTGCGCAGTACCTGGACTCCAAGCTCAACACCTCCTTCTTCAAGGGCGGCCAGTCGGTCGGCTCCTTCGCGCTGACCTTCACCCAGGGCAGCTGACCCTCGGTCCGGTACCGACTGCCGTAGGACGACGGGCCCGCGCCACCGCGCGGGCCCGCTCGCATGCGGAGTTCCCAACTCCGGTACGGAGTCGTCGCGTTGTGTTCTCGTACATCCGGTCGACCTGATCCGGCCATGTCCGGATGGCCGAATAGTAGGCAACCGGAGCCGTCACCCCTCAACGCGACCATTCCCTCGTGCCGCCCTCGTGTGCGGCTCGCGATTCCCGGAGGTACCCGCCATGAGAATCCGCGTACCCGACCCGAGAGACAGAGGGCGGTGGCGCCGGCGACTACCCTCGCTCACGCTCGTCCTCGCCGTGGTGGGTGCTCTGGTGACGGCACCGGTCGGGCTCGGCACCGTCACCGAGGCCCGGGCGGCCTCGGCGAAGACGGTGGTGGGGCCGAAGGTCTGGATGCCGGGCGCGGAGCCGGGTACGGGTTCGTACGGTGCCAACGGCAGCGTCACCGTCTCGCAGACGGAGAACCTCACCGACCAGGTCATCCAGGTCTCCTGGAGCGGCTTCACACCGAGTGTCCTCAGGACGGGTGAGCAGGCCACGGCCGTCCAGCCGAACTCGGACCAGGTGATGTACCCGGTCCGGATCTACCAGTGCCGCGGGACCGACCCGAAGGTCATGGACTGCTACGGCAGCACGATGTTCGGCGCCGACCCGGCGGCGGGCTTCGAGCAGAAGTACCCGCCGCAGGGCACCACGGCTCCCGACCTGCCGAGCAACATGGCGATCGCGGTCACCGGTGCGGACGGCTCCGGGACGGCGCCGATCGAGGTGCGGTCCTCGCGGTTGAGTCCTTCGCTCGGCTGTGACGCCTCCCACCCGTGCTCGATCGTGGTCGAGGCCAACTACGGCGGCGATCCGCTGGACCTCTACGCGCAGCGGAACGGCCAGCCCGACTGCGCCGACCACTCGATCGACAACGACGGCGTGATCTTCTACACGGCCACCGACGTCATCCTGACCGGGTACGAGAACCCGATCACCGGGATGAACGGCAACGAGCAGTGCGCCTGGGCCAACCGGGTCGTCATCCCGCTCACCTTCGCCGCCACCCCGGACGACTGCGGTGTCCGTGCCAACGACTTCGTGGCCTCCGGCCTGGAGATGCTCAACCGCGCCATGCAGCAGTGGATCACGGGGCTGTGCCTCGGCAAGGACCCGCTGACCGTGCAGTACTCCTCCGGCGGCGGCGAGCCGCAGGCCCGGCAGTCGTTCCTGCGCGGGACCCGTGACGTCGGCCTCACCGCGATCCCGGACCGGGACACGCCGACGCGGCCGTACGTCTACTCGCCGCTGGCGACGACCGGGATCTCGGTGGCCTTCCTGGTCGACTCGCCGGCCGGTCGGCAGATCCGGGACATGAAGCTCAACGCCCGGCTGGTCGCGAAGCTGCTGACCCAGAGCTACCGCGCCCCCGGTATCGAGATGCCCTCGGTCGGCAACAACCCGAACTGCATCTTCGCCGACGAGGAGTTCCGCACGCTGAACCCGCTGCCCGCGACGAGCGGCCTCGCCTGGCCGGAGTGCGGCGGTGGCCCGGAGAAGTCCCTGCCGATCGTGCTGGGCACCTCGACCGACCTGACCTACCAGCTGACCTCGTGGATCGCCAGCGACCCGGAGGCCGCGCGGTTCATGGAGGGCGAGCAGGATCCGTGGGGCACCCGCGTCAACACGCAGTACACGCGCCCCGTGTTCGCCGGCTACCCGACCGACCAGCTGATCCGGGAGGACGACAGCGGCGCGGTGGAGGCACCCGGGGGCCCGAAGCTGCCGGACCACCTGAAGCACTGGAAGCAGTACGAGTGGAACCCGCTGCAGACCAGCCTCAACCAGGTGCTGCGGTTCATCCAGCAGGGCCAGGTGACGGCCAAGAAGGCCGAGGTGGACGGCCAGGGCAACCACCCGTCGTTCGAGCCGCAGCCGATCGGCCAGCGGACCCTCTTCGCGATCCTGGACAGCGCCCAGGCGAAGGCCTACGCGATCCCCGAGGCCTCGCTCAAGAACGCGGCCGGTGCCTTCGTGTCGCCGTCCCGGGACACCCTGCAGTCCGCCGTCGCGGACATGCCGGTGGACCCCGTGACCGGGACGCAGCTGCTGCCCTACGGCGCCACGGACAGCGCGTACGCCCGTGACCAGCGGGCGTACCCGTTGACCACGGTGCAGTACGCGATGGTGCCGACCGGCGGTGTGCCGGCGGAGAAGGCGGCGGCGATCGGGACGTTCCTCAAGACCGTCACCGACACCGGCCAGCTGTACGGCGTCGAGCCGGGCCGGCTGCCCGAGGGCTTCCTCGCGCTGACCAAGGAGCAGCGGGCCCAGGCCCAGGACGCGGTCAAGCACGTGACCGCGCAGGACGGCAAGTGGCCGGGCAACCAGAAGCCCCCGACCACGCCGGGCGGCGGGGAGAACCCCTCCGGGACCGGCGGCACGGACGGCGGGGCCGGGACGACCGGTGGCACGTCGACCGGTGGCACGTCGACCGGCGGTACCTCGACCGGCGGCAGCTCGGGCGCGGGCGGCACCGGCACGACCGGGGGCACCGGCACGACGGGCGGCACCGGCACGACGGGTACGCCGGTGACGGACGGCAGCGCTTCGTCCTCCGGGACGTCCGGTACCTCGGGCACCTCCGGTACCTCTGGCACGTCCGGCACGTCCGGCGGCTCCGGCACGTCGGGGAGCTCCGGTACGTCGGGGAGCGTGGGCGGCTCGGCCGCCGGCGGTTCCGGCGGAACGGCGGGCGGCGCGCCCGCTCCGGCGGCGACCACCCCGGCCGCCGCCAAGCCGGCGCCGAGCGCGGCACCGAGCCAGAACGGCGGCCCGCTCGCGGCGGCGCCGGTGGCGGCCGGTTCGCCGTCGGCCGACCGCTCGGGCAGTGCCCGGCTGCTGCTGCCGATCGCCCTGATCGCCGGCCTGGTGTTGCTGGTCGGCGGCCCGGCGGCGCTCGTCCTGGGCGGTACCCCGGCCGGCGCGCGGCTGACCGCCGCCACCCGCGGGGTCTGGGCGCGGATCCGCCGCAGCCCCTGACACCGCCCGGTCGGTGAGGACTCGGCGGGGCCGCCGTCCCGGCCCCGCCGAGTCCGCTTCCCGTCGCCGGGCGCCCTACCCGGGGGAACCGCGCCCGGCCCCCTCCCCCGACCCCCGTGATCCCTGGACCGAGCAGTTCCCACCGAGCGCGCCGGAGAGCAGACCATGACAGCCGCCGCCGAGCCCGCGGCACCGTTCGCCGAGGCTCCACGCCAGCCCGACCCCGACGTACCCCGCACCATCACCGCCCCCGCCACGCCCGGCGACCGGGTGTTCCGCGGCATGCTGCGGACCGCGGGCCTCTCGGTCTTCGCGATCATGGGGCTGATCGCGTTCTTCCTGATCCTGCGCGGCGCGGAGGCCCTGCGCGTGGTCGGTTTCGACTTCTTCACCGAGCAGAAGTGGCAGACCCAGGCCGGTAACTTCGGCATCGCCGCCGTTCTGCCGAACGGCATCCTGATCGCCGTGATCGCGTTGGCGATCGCCGTTCCGGTCGCCATCACCACGGCGGTCTTCATCTCCGAGTACGCGCCGGTGCGGCTGCGCGCGACGCTGATCTCGCTGGTCGACCTGATGGCGGCGATCCCCAGCATCGTCTACGGGCTCTGGGGCCTGTTCTTCCTCCAGCCGAAGATCATCGGGGTCGCGCGCTGGGCGTCCAACCACCTCGGTGACGCGATCCCCTTCCTCAAGGTGCGCACCGGCGACATCGCCACCTCCTACACCTCGTCGACCTTCGTCGCGGGCGTGGTGGTCTCCCTGATGATCATTCCGATCATCATCTCGCTCAGTCGCGAGGTGTTCTCGCAGGCCCCGCAGGGCGAGCGCGAGGGCGCGTACGCGCTGGGCTCCACCCGCTGGGGGATGGTCCGCACGGTGGTGCTGCCGTTCGGGCGCGGCGGTGTGATCGGGGCCGTGATGCTCGGCTTCGGCCGCGCGATGGGCGAGACCATCGCGGTCGCCCTGATCATCTCGCCGAGCTTCAAGACCATGACCCACGTGCTGGAGAACGGCGGCAACTCGATCTCCGCGCTGATCGCGCTGCGGTTCGGCGAGTCGGACACGCTGGCCCTCTCCGCGCTGATGCTGGCCGGCCTGGTCCTGTTCGGGATCACGCTGCTGGTCAACGTGGTGGCGAGCTTCGTGATCTCGCGTTCCCGTTCCGGCGCGGCGACGGTGGACTGAGCCGTGGCCGACCAGAGAAGCACGACCGACCGGGGGCGGCCGGCCCGCAGGGGCGCCGTGGCCGATCAGGACCCCGGGGCGGGCCGGAGCACCCGCCGCCGGGCCCGCCGACCGCTGCCGCTCCGCCGTGAAGGGACGCACCGATGACCACCCTCGACAAGCCACCCGCCGTGGCACCCGCGACGCCCCCGCCGGACGAGCCGCACGCCGGACCGGCCCGGGAGGTCCCGCGTCCGGAGCGGAAGCTGAAGCTCGGCGGGACCACCCGCGACGACTTCTTCACGATCGCCGGCGCGCTGGTCGGCGCGCTGGGACTGGACTGGGTGCTGTACGAGCGGGTGCTCCCGTTCAGCGGCGCCCTGGGCTTCCTGTTCTGCTGGTACCTGCTCTTCCTCGCCGGCTACTTCGTCCTCGGCCGGATGCAGTGGGGCCCGCTCCTGGTCCGGGAGCGACTGGTGGCCGTGGTCGCCTGGAGCTCCGGCCTGTTCGTCGTCGGGCTGATCGCCGACCAGATCGGCTACGTCGCCTCGAAGGGGTACGAGGCGGCCCAGCACGCGAACTTCTTCACCGAGACGATGGTGAGCACGGCCTCGCTCTCCCCGATCACCTCCGGCGGCGCGTTCCACGCCGTCATCGGCTCGCTCGAACAGCTGGGCCTGGCCACGCTGTTCGCCGTCCCGCTGGGCATCGCGGCGGCCGTCTTCATGTCGGAGATCGGCGGCCGGCTGGCCCGTCCGGTCCGGACGCTGGTGGAGGCGATGACGGCGCTGCCGTCGATCGTCGCGGGCCTCTTCATCCTGGGCGTCGTCATCCTCACCTTCGGGTTCGAGAAGAGCGGCTTCGCGGCCTCCCTGGCGCTGATGGTCATGATGATGCCGATCGTCACCCGGGCCGCCGAGGTGGTCATCCGCCTGGTGCCGGGCACCCTGCGGGAGGCCTCGTACGCGCTCGGCGGCAGCCAGTGGCGGACCGTCTGGAACGTCGTGCTGCCGACCGCGCGGCGCGGCCTGGTGACCGCCGTGGTGCTGGGCATGGCGCGCGCGGTGGGTGAGACCTCGCCGGTCCTGCTGACGGCGGGGTTCACCTCGCGCCTCAACGCCAACCCGCTGGAGGGGCAGCAGATCTCGCTGCCGCTCTACATCTGGAGCTACGTCAAGCTGCCGGTCCCCGAGATGACCGCGCGCGCCTTCGCCGCCGGGCTGACCCTGATGACGGTGGTGCTGATCCTCTTCGTCACCGCACGACTGCTCGGCGGCCGCGGACCCGGAGAGATGAGCCGCCGCCAGAAGCGCAAGCTCGCCCGCGCCGCCCACACCGCTCGGGCCTCCCGGCCGGAGCCGCCCACCTCCGCCCAGCTCGGCGGTCCCGCCGTCGCCACCGGGGAGCACTGATGTTCCGACCGACCACCCTCAGTACCGGAGGAGTTCCCATGTCACGGGAGGCCGAACGCCGCCCCCTGGCACGCCCGTTGGCCGTGCTGATGTCCACCCTGCTCGCGGCCGGTTCGCTGCTGCTGGGGCAGGCCACCCCGGCGCACGCGGCCGTCGCGCTGACCGCCAGCGGCTCCAGCTGGGCGTACCCGGCGATCGACCAGTGGCGCCAGGACGTCGGGCCGCAGGGCATCCAGATCGACTTCAGCGCCGTCGGCTCGGCCCGCGGCCGCCAGGAGTGGTCCATCGGCCAGAACGACTTCACCGCCTCCGACGTGCCGTTCCGCACCAAGATCGACACCGGTGCGAGCGAGGAGGTCCTGCGCAGCGGCGGTGGCGGCGTGGAGAACCCGGTCTACGGCTACTCCTACGTGCCGATCACCGCCGGTGGCACGGCGCTGATGTACAACCTGAAGATCGGCGGCAAGCAGGTCCGCGACCTGCGGCTCTCGCCCCAGGTCATCATGGACATCTTCACCAGCAAGATCACCAACTGGAACGACCCGAAGGTCACCGCCGACTACGGCAGGCAGCTGCCCAACCTGCCGATCACCCCGGTGATCCGTTCGGACGGCTCCGGCGCGACGGCCCAGTTCACCCGGTGGATGAGCCACACCTTCCCCGCCCAGTGGGAGGAGTACTGCAAGTCCGTCAACAAGGTCTCCTGCGGTGAGTTCACCGAGTTCTACCCGCCGTCCGGCCGGATGACCGCCCAGAACGGCTCGGACACGGTGGCCGGCTACATCAAGGCCAGCTCGGGCGACGGCACCATCGGCTACGACGAGTACGCGTTCGCCAAGCGCAGCGACTGGCCGGTGGTGAAGGTCCTCAACCCGGCCGGCTACTTCGTCCTGCCGACCGCCTCCAACGTCGCCATCGCGCTCACCGCCGCGAAGATCCGCGGCGTCGACGACGGCACCTCGCCGGACGACCCGAACTACCTCCAGCAGAACCTGGACGAGGTCTACACCAACCCGGACGCACGCTCCTACCCGCTGTCCAGCTACAGCTACCTGGTCGTGCCGCGGGCCAACTCCCTCAAGGCGCTCCCGCGTTTCAGCAACGACAAGGGCGGCGCACTGAGCAAGTTCCTCTCCTACGTGCTCTGCCAGGGCCAGGGCGAGGCCGACGACCTCGGCTACTCGCCCATCCCGCGCGGCCTGGTCCGCGGCGGACTGCTCCAGTCCCAGCACATCCCCGGCAACGCCAGCCCCGTCGACCCCAACACCCTCGCCAACTGCAACAACCCGACCTTCAACTCCGCCGGCCGGCTGACCATCCTGGACAACGCCCCGCAGCCCAGCGCATGTGACGCCAAGGGGCAGCCGCTGGACTGCAAGATCGTGGGCGGCAAGCCGTCGACGGGCGGCGCAGCCGCTTCGGGCGGTACCTCCGGCGGAGCCGCGGCCACCGGCGGCGGCGCGGCGGGCGGTGCGGCCGCAGGTGGCGCCGCCGCTTCGGGCGGAGCCGCGGCGACCGGCGGCGGCGCGGCGGCCACCGGCTCCACCGGGACCACCGGCAACAAGGCCGGAACCGGCAAGACCGGCAGCACCCAGACGCCCGGTTCCACCGGCTCCACCGGTTCCACGGGCTCCACCGGCGGGGGCGGCGCGGCCGCCGGCGGCGCCGCGGGCACCGGCGGTGCGGCGGCTGCCGGCGGCACCGGCGAGGCCGCGCCCGGCGATCCCGCCGCGGCCGCCGGCGACCCGAACGCCGCTCCGGCCGACGGCGAGGGCGAGGGCGCGGCCGAGGACACCGTCGACCCGCAGACCGGCCAGGTGGTCGCGCGCGGCCGCGGGGGCGCCGCCACCGAGGTCGCGGCCAACGTCGTGGAGGTCGGCGGCCGCCCCGAGGACTGGACGCTGAGCACCCTCACCGCGCTCGAACTGCTCGCCGTGGTGATCGTCCCGCCGCTGCTCGGGCGGCGCCTGCTGCGCCGGCGCGCGAACAACGGCGGCCGGTCGTGACGGCCCCGGCGCTGGAGAAGCCGACGGCCCCGGCGCAGCCCGCGCCGGCCCCGGCCGCCGAGCCGGACGCCCCCGGGACCGCGCCCAAGCCGGACGGGCCGGACGGGCCGTCCGGCTCCGGCCGGACCGCCGGGCGGATCCGGTTCCTCCAGGGGGCCTGGGCGGTGAGCCTGCTGGCGGCGCTCACCCTGGGCTTCGTCGGCTACCTCTTCACCCTCTCGCACGTCCAGGAGAAGCACTTCCAGTCGACCGCCTACAAGTCCTTCCGGGACCAGCTGGCCAAGGCCACCGCCCCGACCGGCGCGGCCGGGAACGGCGACCCGGTCGCGCTGCTGGACATCCCGGCGATCGGGCTGCACCACGTGGTCGTGGTGGAGGGCACCAGCGGCCGGGACCTCATGCGCGGTCCCGGCCACCGGCGGGACACCGCGCTGCCCGGGCAGACCGGCGTCGCGGTGCTCTTCGGGCGCGGCGCGACCTTCGGGGCGCCGTTCGCCGAGCTGACCAGGCTCCGCGTCGGCGACAAGATCGAAGCCACCACCGGGCAGGGCAAGTTCACCTACACGGTCAACGTGTACGGCGACGAGGACCACCCGATCGCGGACCCGGCCCGCAACCGGATGGTGCTGGTTACCGGGGACTCCGACTGGATCCCGCGCTCGACGGTGATGATCGGCGCCCGGCTGGACGGCGACCCGCAGGCCAACCCGGGCGGCCGGCCCCGCACCACGCCCTACGACAAGGCGCTGGCCGCCGACAAGGGCGCACTGGCCACGCTGCAGCTGTGGGCACTCGGCCTGCTCGGCGCGGTGGTCGCCGCGATCGTGCTGGCCCGGTACTGGCACCGCTCGGCCGCCTACCTCAGCCTCGCGCCGGTGATCGGCGCGCTGCTCTGGGCGGTCTACGAGAACGCCGCCGCCCTGCTGCCCAACCTCTACTGACGCGCGCCCGGAGGACCGTACCGATGACGGATGCACCGATGACCGACGTACCGCCCGGCCAGGCCCCGGGGGCCGGACCGTCCGAGACCACGATCACCCTTCCCGCCGTCCCGCCCGGCGCGGGCGTCGCCGGCGGGTACGCCGAGCACGACGGGCAGCAGCTGCTGTACCCGCAGGACGCGCACTACGAGAACTACGGCGAGGAGCCCGCGCTGGCCGGGCTGGAGACCCGCGACGTCTCCGCCTGGTTCGGCTCGCACAAGGTGCTGGAGCGGGTCTCGCTCGCCATGCCGGCCGGCGAGGTGACCGCGCTGATCGGCCCGTCCGGCTGCGGCAAGTCCACCTACCTGCGCATCCTCAACCGGATGCACGAGATGATCCGCGGCGCCGCGCTCTCCGGCGAGGTGCTGCTGGACGGCGACGACGTCTACCGGCCCGGCCGGCGCCCGACCGAGGTCCGCCGCCGGATCGGCATGGTGTTCCAGCGGCCGAACCCGTTCCCGGCGATGTCCATCCAGGACAACGTCTCCAGCGGGCTGAAGCTGGCCGGCATCAAGGTCTCCAAGGACGAGCGGGAGCACCTGGTGGAGACCAGCCTCCGCCGGGCCGGCCTCTGGGAAGAGGTCTCCAACCGGCTGCACACCCCCGGCGGTTCGCTCTCCGGCGGCCAGCAGCAGCGCCTCTGCATCGCACGGTCGCTGGCCGTCTCGCCGGACATCCTGCTGATGGACGAGCCGTGCTCGGCGCTCGACCCGACCTCCACCCGGCGCGTCGAGGAGACCATCGCGGAGCTGCGCGGGCGGCTCACCATCGTGATCGTCACCCACAACATGCAGCAGGCGCAGCGGGTTTCGCAGTCCTGCGCGTTCTTCCTGGCCACCCACGACACGCCCGGCCGGATCGTGGAGGCGGGTCCGACCGAGCAGGTGTTCCAGAACCCGTACGACCAGCGGACCTCGGACTACGTCAACGGGCGCTTCGGGTAGAGCGCCGAACCACCCTGCGGGGTGGGACCGTTCACCGGCCGGCGGGCCTGCTCCGCCGGCCGGTTCGGCTTTTCGGCGGCGCGGACTGCGGCGGCGCTCTGCGGCGGCGCGGCCTTCGGCGGCTCGCGCGATCCTGTCAGCGGCGCGGTCCCGATCAGCGGCCGGGGAGGCCGAGCAGCTGCTCCAGCACCGCCGCGACACCGTCCTGTTCGTTGCTCACCGTGTGCAGCGGCACCGCCGCCAGCACCTGCGGATGGGCGTTGGCGACGGCGTACGCGCTGCCGGCCCAGGCCAGCATCTCCAGGTCGTTCGGCATGTCGCCGAAGGCCACCACCTCGCTCCGGTCGATCCCGCGCCCGGCGCACCAACGGGCCAGCGTGCTGGCCTTGGTGACACCGGGCGCACTGATCTCCAGCAGCGGGATCGGCGCCGAGCGGGTGATCTCGGCCAGGTGCCCGGCCGCCTCCCGGGCCTCGCCGAGCAGCTTGTCCGGATCGAGGTCCGGGTGCTTGGCCAGCAGCTTGAACAGTCCGCGCACCGCCCCGCCCGTGCCCAGCAGCTCCTCGGCCGGACCGATCGGGTGGTTCTCGTCCTGGCCCCACATCCGCACCTCGTAGCCGGGCTCGCGGGCGAACCCGGCCGGGTACTCGAAGGCGAACGCGGTGCCGGGGAGCTTCGCGCGCAGCCGCTCGACCACGGCGAGCGCGGTCCCGGAGTCCAGCGGGAACGACTCCAGGAGCTCGCCGCGCCGCACGTCGACCACCGCGCCGCCGTTCGAGCAGATCGCCACCCCGTGGCCGCCGATGTGCGAGCTCACCTGCTTCATCCAGCGCGGCGGCCGGCCGGTCACGAACACCACCTGGACCCCGGCCGCCTCGGCGGCGGCCAGGGCGGCGGCGGTGCGCTCGGTCACGGTGCCGCCGGAGCAGAGCAGGGTGCCGTCCAGGTCGGTGGCGATCAGCCGGGGAGCGTTGCGCGGTGTGGTCACCGGTCCATCTTCGCCCACCCGAGCCGGGAGGTCACCGGCGCGGTCGCCGATGTGGCGCTCGTCGCGGTGGCCTCCCGACGGCCGGGTACCCGGCCCGGCGGCGCCCCGGGGCCTACCCGACCTTGAGGGTCAGGGCGGCGGTGTGCAGCTGTCCGCCGGTCCGGAACTGCAGGAACAGCCGCCAGTCGCCGGCGCCCGGCATCTCGGCGTGGAACGCCAGCACCGGTCCGCCGGTGCCGCCGGCCTCCGCCCTGGCCTCCGGGTGGAGGTGGGCGAAGGCCTGGTCGCCCGCGCGGAACGCGGTCAGGTGGGCGAAGGTCTCCAGGTACGGCTGGAGGTCGGTGACCGGCCTGCCGTCCTTGCCGAAGGTCACCTTCAGCTCGCCCGCCTTCCCGGCGACCGGGGAGCCCTCGACCGTGACGGTGTACCCGTCCACCGTCGCGGTGCCGGTCGCGGCGGGCAGCGCGGCGACGGCGTCCGCGCCCTCGCCGGGGACGGTCACCGTGCGGCTGAGCACCAGGCCGCCGCCCTTGCCGGGGCCGGCGTCCGGGACGAACGAGGCGTACACCCGCCAGGTGCCGGCGGTGAGCGCGGCCAGCGGGGCGGTCCAGGTGCCGTCGGCGGCCTCCTCGGGGTGGAGGTGCTGGAAGCCGGTCAGGTCGGAGCGGACCGCGTAGAAGTGCATCCGCTTGGTCTGGTCGGCCTGGTAGGCGGTGAGCCGGCTGCCGTCCGGCGCGGTGACGGCGAAGCGGTACTCGACGGGGGCTCCGGCGGCGAGCGTCGCGGTGTCGGAGGTGAGGCGGTAGCCGTCCTGCTCGGCGGGCGGGGCGGCGAGCGGCCCCGCGGGCTGGGCTGCGGGCTGGGCTGCGGGCTGGGTGGAGGGCTGGGCTGCGGCGTCCGGTGCGGGGGTCTCCGGTGCGGCGGGCATCTGGTGGCCCTGGTGGGCGCCGGTGGGGGAGGCGGTGGTGGTCGCGGCGGTGGCGGTGCCGGGTGCCGGTGCGCCGTGGTCCATCCCGCTCATCGCGTCGGAGCCGCAGGCGGTCAGGGCGGCCGCCAGGACGGCGGCGCCGGCGGCGAGCGCGAGGGTGCGGGGACGGGTGCGGGTGCGGGTGCGGGTGTCGAGAGTCATCGTTCGAGGTGTCTTCCGGTGCGTGCGGACAGGACGCGGCGCGCCCGGGCCCCGTCGGGGAGCCCGGCGCGGGCCCGGTCAGGTCCGGGAGACGCACACCTGGCACAGCAGCCGCCGACCGGCGGCGGGCGGGGCACGCGGCCCGGAGGTCCGCCGCCCGCGCGGCCCGGCCGGCGGGCGCGGCACGACCGGTACGGCGAACGCCCAGGCCGACAGCGGGGCGGCGGGCAGCCCGGCGCCGTCCCGGTCCCGGGCGGTCACGCAGGAGGCGGCCGCCGTCGGCGCCACGTCCCCGTGCGCCGTTCGCGGCCCCTCCAGCGCGGGCGGCCCGTTCGGCACGGGCGGCCCGTCCGGCGCGTGATGGTGCGGGACGGCCGCCGTCGTTGCCGTCGTTGCTGCCGAGCTCGCCGGCCCGTGGCAGCCGCCGGCCGCCGTCGGCGAGCCGTGCATCAGGAACAGCCCGGCGAGCAGCGCGCAGAGCAGCAGCAGCCGGGCCGCGGCCCCACCGCCCCCTCGCGCCCGCCCACCGTCCGCCGTCGTCACGCGGCCGAGGGTACCCCCGGCCGGTATTCGACCGCCGTAAGCGCGCGCCGATGCGGGCGCGTTTCGGTCCCCGCAGCGCCAGTTCCGGCCGATTCGCCGGTTCCCGGGGTGTCCCGACCCCGCTGACCGGGCAGGACTCTTCTCGGCCACCCCGTCGGCAGGAAGAGCCATGCCAACTCGCCAGCTTCGAGACGAGCGCCCACCGACCACTCCCGAGGACGACCCGCCCCCGTCCCGCGAACCCGTGCTGCTCGGCGACATCCTCTTCGACACCCTCGCCGACCTCGCCCGCCGCGCCACCCCGTCGAGCCCCGTCCACCTCCCCGCGCAGCGCCCCCACCCCTGAGCCCGGGAACCGGGCCCGGCTCCTGAGTCCGGTTCCTGAGTCCGGATCCGGGCCGCGCCCCTGCTCAGGCCACCGTCCGGGCGTCGTCGACGACCGTTTCCCCGACGACCGTTTCCCCGACAGCCGGCTCCTCGGCGGCCGTCGGCAGTTCGCGGGCGGTGCGCAGCGGTGAGAGCAGCAGCGGTACGACGGCGAGCAGTTCGCCCAGCGCGCCCACCCACATCGCCGTCCGGGGCCCGACCGTTTCGCCGAGGACTCCGCCGAGCAGGGCCCCGACCGGCATCAGGCCCCACACCACGAACCGGAAGGTGGCCGTCACCCGGCCCAGCAGCGGTGCGGGGCAGAGGAGTTGGCGGAAGCTCACCGCCGTGATCCGGTAGGTCATGAAGCTCACCCAGCCCAGCCCGTTGAGCAGCAGCGCGAGCGCGAACCGCCAGTCCGGCTGGTAGAGCGGCAGGGCCAGCATCCACAGCGCCGTGCTCACGGCCATCGCGCGCCACATCGCCGGCCCCTGGCCGAACCGGGCGGTGATCCGCCCGACCAGCAGCGCGCCGAGCAGTCCGCCCACGGCCTCCGCCGTGAAGACCAGTCCGCAGAGCAGCGGCGAGAGCCCCAGCCGGTCGGCCAGCAGCACCATCAGCATCGAGGCACCGATCACGCCGCACAGGTTGGAGAGCGCCGAGCTGACGGTGATCGCCCGCAGCAGCGGGTGGCCGAGGACGAAGCGCAGCCCCTCGGCGATCTCGGCGCGCAGCCCTGCGGCGGCGTCGCCCCGGCCGGCACCCCCGCCCGCGTCCCGGCCGGCCCCTGTGGCCCCGCCCGCGCCCCGGCTCGCGGCCTCGTCGGGGGCGCCGATGCGGGCCAGGGCGAGCGCCGAGAGGCCGAAGGAGGCGGCGTCGACGGCCACCGCCACCGGTGCGGTGACCACCGCGACCACGGCCCCGCCCAGCCCGGGCCCGCCCACCTGGGCCATGTTCCGGGTGGTCTCCAGGCGGACGTTGCCCTCCAGCACCCGTTCGCCGCCGACGAGTCGGGGGAGGTGGCTCTGGAAGGCGACGTCGAAGAACGCGGTGCAGACCGACATCCCGAACGCCACCGCGTACAGCTGGGGAAGCGTCAGCGCGTCCAGCCAGGCGGCGACGGGGACGGAGAGCAGCAGCGCGGCCCGGCCGAGGTCACCGGCGATCATCACCCGGCGCTGCCGCATCCGGTCCACCCAGGCGCCTGCCGGGAGGCCGATGAGCAACGCGGCCAGGTACTCGAACATCACCAGCAGCCCGGCCTGGAACGGGGTGGCGTGCAGCGTCCCGATCGCCGTCAGCGGGAGCGCGACCAGGGTCACGCCGGTGCCGGCCTGGCTGACGGTGTCAGCGGTCCAGAGCCGCCGGAAGTCGCGGTGGAAGAGCAAGGTCGAACGGTCGAGTCCCATGGCGGACCAGGGCACCAGCTGGCCCGGGCGGCAGCCAGTGTTTTAGCGTGGGCCGAAACCCGCCGGGGGAGGCAGGATGAGCGAGGTCCGGTTCGACGTGGGGGACGTCGCGGCCGTCCGGTTCGCGGTGTCGCCGCTCTGGGAGACCGTCGCCGGCCTGTGGGCGCTCGCCGAGCCCGCCCGGCACGCCGTCCACCTGCCGTGGATCCGGACCGCCCGCGCGCTGGCCGGGGACCGCGGACTCGCCCGGCGGACGGCCCCGTTGCGCTCCCTCGTCTCCGACACCGACTGCCTCCCGGACTTCCTGACGCCGCCGCCCGCGGACGCGGTCGCCGAACTGGAGGCGGAGCTGGCGGTCGTCCTGGCCACCCCGTCGGAACGGATCCGCGCCGAACTCGGGCCGGACGCCGCACGGTCGCCCTTCGGCCGGCTGCTCGCCGCCGACCCGGAGCGGGCGCTGCCGCTGCTGGCCGACGCCGTCCTCGCCTGGTGGGAGGCGGCGGTCCGGCCGCACTGGCCGCGGATGAGGGCCGTCCTGGAGGCCGACATCGCCCACCGGACGCGGCAGTTCTCCGGCGGCGGCGTCCGGGCGCTCTTCGACCACCTGCACCCGACCGCGCGCTGGTCGGGCGACCGCCTGGTCACCGACGACGGCCTGGACACCCGGATCGACCTCGCCGGCCGGGGGCTGCCGCTGCTCCCGAGCGTCTTCGCGAGCCGCTGCGTGCTGGTGGCCGGCAGGCCGGCCTCCCCGCCGATCGCGATCTACCCGGCCCGCGCGGTCGGCACGCTCTGGGAGCGGCAGGAGCCGGTCACCGACGGCCTCGCCCGCCTCCTGGGCGGCACCCGGGCCCGGATCCTCGCCCTCACCGCCTCGCCGAGCACCACCACCCAGCTGGCGGCCCGCACCGGCCTGAGCCTGGGCGCCGTCTCCCAGCACCTGTCCGTCCTGCGCGGGGCCGGTCTGCTGACCCGCCACCGCTACCGCCACGAGGTCCACTACACCGCCACCGACCTGGGCGTCACCCTCCTCGACCACGGCTGACCGGTCGGGCGACCTCCCGGCGCGCCGTCCCGGGCCCGGACGGAGCCGGCCCTGACGACCGCCGCGGCGGCCACCGCGACGGCCACCGAGCGGATCGATCCGGCCGGGGACGCCGGTCACCTCGGTCGAGCCTCGTTCGCCCGTCACCTGCCGGCATGCCGGGAAGGACCGCCGGCCAGTGCCCGGGGCGTGAGCGGCCCCCGGCCGGTCGTGGTCCTTCCCGGACGTATCCGCGGTCGTGTGCACGGCCTGCTCAGGCGGCGGCCGGGGTGGGGCGTTCGCGCAGGAGGAGTACGGCGTTCAGAGCGACTGCCGCGGCGGCGAGGCCGTGGACGCCGAACGCGACGCCGGCCGACCCGTGGTTGCCCAGGACCGTCAGCATGTCGGTGACGGGCGCGAAGGTGAGCCCCAGCAGCACCCAGCCGAGGGCCTTGCGGTGGCCGGTCAGCAGGAGCGCGAAGACGGCCAGGCAGACTGCGATGTCGCGCCCTCCCTTGACGGTGAGGAAGCCCGTGCCCTCGTGCTCGGGCCAGCTCGGCAGGCCGAAGCCGGCCGCGGACGTCTGCGGATCCAGCAGGAAGAGGAGGCCGATGTACAGCAGGAACAGACCGCTCAGGACGGAGAGGACGGTGGTGAAGCGCTTCATGGCTTTCCTGTCTTTCGGAGAGGACTCGGAGAGGATTCGGGGAGGAGGGGTGGGCCGGGCGGAGGCGGTCGGGGCGGTCAGCCCCGGACGCGGCGGGTGGCGCGGGCGTACCCCGCGCGGCCGACGGCGTACCAGAGCAGGCGGGCGGGGAGCGGCAGGCCGCCGAGGATCGCCGTGCGTTCGGCGGGATCGGCCTCCTCAAGGACCATGCCGAGGAAGAACAGCAGCTTGGGTTTGGGCGTGTTGGCCAGGAAGTGCTCGCCCATCGCGTTCCACTCGTGCAGCCACAAGTGCTGTGCCGCGAGCGGGAGCAGTGAGGTCTCCTCCTCGTCGAGGTGCTCGACGAGGACCGCGCGGTGCTCGGCGAGGGCGGCCGTGAGCGCGTCGCGTTCCGCCTCTCCGGCCCCCGACTCCCAGGCGGGCACGGCGGCTTCGGCGGCCGCGAGGGTGGCGGCGACCCGTTCGTGCTGGGCCTCCATCCGCAGGACGAGGTCGGCTTCGAGGTCGACCCTGGCCAGCAGCGGAGGCCACAGGAACGCGTCCTCGCCGTGGTGGTGGTTGCCCAATCCGAGTCGGTAGTCGCGGAAGTGGTCCGCCAGGACACGGGCGCGGGCGGTGTCCCCGGGAGCCACGGCGGCGACCAGCTCGACGAGCAGTCGCGACTCGCGGCGCATTCCGCGGTGGATGACCACCATCTCCTGGGTGTTCGGACGGGTCTGCACCGGTGCGTTCGTGGTTTCCATGCGAGAAGCCTCGCCGGGGGCTCCTGGAGGGCGGTTGGAAGCGACTTGGAGGAACATCCTTCGGAGGAGGGCGGGCCGTCTACGATGTGCCTGGTGATGGTCTCCCTACGCGTGCTCGGCTCCTTCGCGGCCGAGCGGGAGGGCGCGCCCGTCCCGCTCGGCGGCCGGCGGCAGCGCGCGGTCCTGGCCCGGCTGGCGGTGGCGCGCGGCGCGGTCGTCTCGGTCGACCGGATGGTCGAGGAGATCTGGCAAGGGGCGCCGCCCGCACGGGCGGTGACGTCACTGCAGGCGTACGTGTCGAACCTGCGACGGCTGCTGGAGCCCGGCAGGGCGCCGCGCACTCCGGCCACCCTGCTGGTCAGCGCACCACCCGGCTACGCGCTGCGCCTGTCCGACGGGGCCGTCGACGCCTGGCGGTTCGAGCGGCTGCTGGGCGAGGCGCGCGAAGTCTCGGGGCGGCAGCCGGAGACCGCTCGGCGCCTGTTCGGCGAGGCGCTGTCGCTGTGGCGGGGCACGGCGTACGCCGAGTTCGTCGACGAGTCCTGGGCCCGTGCCGAGATCGCCCGTCTGGACGAGTTGCGGCTGGTCGCGCGCGAGCTGAACGTGGTCGCCGGACTGAGGTCGGCGGATGCCGCCGTGACCGTTCCCGAGGCCGAACTGCTCACAGTCGACGAGCCGTTGCGGGAGGAAGGCTGGCGGTTGCACGCACTGGCGCTGTGGGCGGCGGGCCGGCAGGCCGACGCGCTGGCGACGCTGCGCCGGGCCCGCGCGGTCCTCGCGGCCGAGGTGGGTCTCGACCCGGGGCCCGCGCTGAACGAGCTCGAAGCGGCCATCCTGGGCGGTCGCACCGCGGTGCTGCAGGCCGCGACGGAGGTTCCGCAGCACCGGCCGCCGACCTCGCCCGAAGGCCGGAACGCCCAGGCACCATCGCGCCGACCCGCCGCCGACACGCGCCTGTTCGTCGGCCGTGAGGCCGAGTTCGCCCGGCTGGTGGAGGCCGCCGGCCGGGCGGCCACCGCGGGGCCCGGGGTCGCGCTGGTCACCGGCGAGGCGGGCCTGGGGAAGTCGGAGCTGCTGGAGCGGCTCGGCGAGCGGCTCCGTGGGGAGGGCTGGCTGGTCGCGGTCGGCCAGGCCACCGACGACGAGGGCGCGCCACCCGCGTGGCCCTGGGTGGCGGCACTGCGGACGATCGCCGCCGCCGCGCCGCCCCCGACCGAGTCCGCCGAGGTCCTGGCCCCGCTGCTCTCCGACCGCGCATCCGGCCAGGCCCCCGACGAGGACGTGGCAGCCGGCCGGTTCCGCCTGAACCGTGCGGTGTCGCGGTGGCTCGCGGCGGTGGCCCGCGAGCGGCCGTTGGCAGTGCTGCTGGACGACCTGCACTGGGCCGACGCCGAGACGCTCGCCCTGCTGACCGGCCTGACCGACCTGCCCCCGGGGACACCGGTCCTGGTCGTGGCCGCCTACCGTCCGAACGAGATCGAGGGCCCGCTCGCGGACCAGCTCGCCGTGCTCGCGGGGCGGTCACCACTGCGGCTGCCGCTGCCGGGGCTGCCCGTGTCGGCCGTCGCCGAGGTGATCAAGGCGGCGGGTACCGGGCCGGTGGACGCCGGAACGGTCGCCGCGCTCGCGGAACGCACCGGCGGAAACCCCTTCTACGTGTGGGAGAGCGCCCGACTGCTCGGCAGCGAAGGTGCGTTGGTGGCCCTGTCCGAGGTGCCGGAGGGGGTACGGGACGTGGTGCGCCGCAGGCTCGGACGCCTCCCCGAGGCGGTGGTGGCGGTGCTGCGGCTGGCCGCGGTCGTCGGGCGTGAGGCGGACGTCGAGCTGCTGGTCGGAGCTGCGGACACCGACGAGGACGGAGTCCTGGGAGGGCTGGACACCGGCCTGGTCGCCGGACTGCTGACCGAGCCCGCCCCGGGCCGCGTCCGGTTCACGCACGCGCTGGTGCGCGACACGCTGCTCGCCGATCTGAGCGGCCTGCGGGCCAGGCGCATGCACGGGCGGATCGCGGACGGTCTGGAGCGGCTCGGTTCGAGTGATGTGTCCGCGCTGGCCCACCACTTCGCGAGGTCGGCGGCTTCGGCCACGGCCGCCAAGGGCGTTCACTACTGCCTGCGGGCGGCCGACCTGGCGTCCGCCCGCTACGCCCACGACGCGGCGGCCGATCTGCTCGCGGCGGCGCTGGACTGCTTCGACCGCACCCCGGTCGGTCCGTCGGAGGACCGGGAGGCGGAACGCGTCGACCTGCTGGGCAGGCTGCTGCGCGCCCAGGTGCGGGCCGGGGCGGTCATGTCCGCCCGCGCGACCCGGCAGCGGGCGATCGAGTGCGCGGTCGGCACCGGACGGAGCGGGCTGCTGATCCGCGCCCTCACCGCCTGGTCCGAGCCGACGCCGTGGCAGACCCGGCCGTACGGCGTGGTCGACGAGCCCGTCGTCGCACTGCTCGGCCGATCGCTGGACCTGCCGGACCTGGCACCCGCCGCTCGGTGCGGGCTGCTGCTCGCCTACTGCGCCGAACTGTCCGACGAGCGGAACCCGCGTGTGCGGGCCGCGGCCGAGGAAGCCGTCGAACTCGCGACGGGTCTGGGGGATCCCGGCCTCCGCGCGAGGGCGCTCGCGGCGCTGCTCCGCGAGCTCGACATCGTGCGCGAGGAACACGAGGAACGCGAGGAACACGAGGAACACGAGAAACGCGAGCTGGTGCTGCGGAGCGAGGAACTCGTCCGGCTCGCCACCGAGCACGACCTGCCCGCCTTCCGCTGGTTCGGCCTGCACAGCCTGTCGACCGCAGCCGCTGCCGAAGGCGACGTCGCCGGTGCCTACGGCCACATCGACACGTGCGTGGAACTGGCCCGGACGTACCGGATGCCGGGGCCCATCGTGGTCGGTCGGACCGCGCTGGCGACGCGAGCGCTGATCGAAGGGCGCGGCGAGGACGCCGAGGAGCTGTACGCGGAAGCCGCCGCCGGGATGGCCAGGCAGGGCTCTCCGCACGCCGACGGCTTCCTGCAGGTCGCGCTGGCGACGATCCGGGCCGCTCAGGGAAGGCTCGGTGAGTTCGTCCCGCAGGCCCGGCAGCTGACCGAGGAGTACGGCCCGCTGGTGGCGGACCTGCTCGCGGCGGCGCTGTCCGCCGCCGGGCGGCAGGACGAGGCCCGCGCCGTCCTCGCCCGGGTCGGGCCGCTGCGCACGGACTACCTCCTCACGGTCTTCGCGACCTTCCGTGCGATGGCGGTGGTGGCGCTCGGCGAGCAGGAGCGGGCCGACGAGCTGTACAGCACCCTGCTCCCCCACCGTGACGCGCCGCCGCCCTCCTCGGGCTTCGCCCTGGCGATCCGCCCGGTCGCGTACACGCTCGGCGAACTCGCCCGCCTCCTCGGCCGAGACACCGAGGCCGCCGCGCACTTCACGCACGCGGCCACCATCGCCGAACGGTGGAGCACCGCCCTGGGGCGCGGCGGCATCGGCTGACCGGGGTCATGGGCATGCGACGACCGGGGCCGTCGTTCAGGAGCGGAGGCGGCTCAGTGCTGCGGTGGCGATGCCTTCGACGGAGGCCGGGGCGCCGGCGGGCCGGCCGGTGAGCTCGACGACGGCGACCCTGGTGCCGCTGCGCAGGACCGCGACCCCGCCGCTGACGGTGCCGTCGCCGCTGTAGGCCGGGTACCAGCGGGCGGTCCCGCCGGTGACGGTCAGGGTGTGGGCCGCGCCGTAGTGCCAGTGGCCGGCGGGCTCGTCCTGGCAGTCCTGAACGAGCGCGACGAGCTGCTTCTCCCAGGCGTCGGCCGCGGTCCCGGTGGGGGCGCTCGCAGCCGACTCGGTCAGGAGGCCGTCGGTGTCGAAGGTCCAGGTCACGGACGCGTACGCGGTGGCCTTGCCCTTGGTCAGGTCGCGCATCGTCTGCTCGCCGGAGCACGCGGACAGCCCCTGGCGTCCGGTCAGCGCGACGGTCGCGCCGACCGGGTTCAGGCCCTGCTGGAAGTAGTCCTCGCTCTGGAGGAGGTCGGCGGAGCCGAGTCCGGGCGCGGCGGCCGCGGCCGGGTGGGCGGCGGTGGCCGGGGTGGCGGCGACCGCGGCCGCAGCCGGGTGCGCGGCCCCGTCGGCGGTGGCCGACCGGGTGCCGACGACGCTGACCGTGATCAGTGCGGCGGCGAAGCAGGCCGCAGCGGCGACCCGGTTGCGGCGAACGGACTTCTGCTGGACGGCCTGGTTCTCGGTCATCTGGTCCCCCTGCTGGTCGGGACGCCTGCTGCGTCCTCGTACAACCGGGGAGATGGCGCCGGAGGAGGGAAAGTTGGAGCCCTGACCGGCTGTTTCACAGCTGTGACAGAGCGGTCCTGACGACGCGGTCCATCGCGGCCGTCCCCAGGCAGGCACTGACCTCCAGTACCCCGTAGTGGCTGCCGCTGCGCAGCACGGCGATGCCGCCGCAGGGCTCCTTGCCCTCGGGCGCTGTGCCGGTGGTGTTGAGGGATCCCGGGTAGGCGCCCATCCAGCTCGCGGTGACGTCCGGGGCGAGCTGCACCGTCGTGGTCCTTCCGTAGACCCAGTGCCCCGGCGGTTCCGCCTGGCAGGGCTCCTCCTCCAGCAGCAGGCGCGCGGCGAAGTTCCGCGCCAGGGAAGGGTTCCGGGCCTCGGCGGTGACCTCGCGGGCCACCTGGTCGCCGGGGTCGGCGGCCACCGTGGGGTCGCCCGGGTCGGTGCGGGGGCTGGTCATCAGTCCGCGGAAGTGGGCACCGGGCCCGCCCAGGGTCTGGGTGAGGGTCTTCTCGCCGGAGCAGGCCGCGTTGGCGTAGGACCCGTCGCCGTACCGGTCGGTGACGTGGATCTGCCCGATGCCGATGTCCGGGCCGAACGCCGCGGGTCCCAGAAGGTTCGCGGTCGTCACCGGTCCGGTCGCACCGGCCGGCGAGGCGGAGCCGGAGGGCTCGGACGCGGGCGAGGACGCGGGCGGCGTCGGGACGGACCCGCCGGGCGTCGCGAGAGCGGACGCGCCCTGGGACGCCCCGCCGGCCCCGGCAGCCGATCGCGCTGCCGGGTGCGGGGTGGCGCCGGGGGGCGGTGGCAGGACGAATCGGCCGGTCGCCAGCCCGAGCGCGGCGGCTGCCACCAGGGCGACGACGGCGGCCCGGGGCCGGACGACGGCGTGGCCGCCGCCCGCTGCGGGACCGCCGTTCACAGACCGGTGACCAGGCGCTCGCGCATGAAGCGGCGGGCCTGGTGGATACGGTCCTTGACCGTGCCCAGCGGGGCGTCCAGCTCCTCGGCCACCTGGGCGTAGGTCAGGTCGCCCAGGTCGCGCAGCACGAAGGACTCCACCAGGGCGGGGTGCTGCTGCTCCAGCGCGGCCAGCGCCTCCATCAGGTCGAGCCGGGTCCCGGCGATGACGCTGGTGGTGCGCGGGTCGACGGACTCGGGGAGGTCGGCGTGGCTGTCCTCGGCGCGCCGGCGCATCGAGCGGTAGGTGGACCGGGCGGCGTTCGAGGCGATCACCGTCACCCAGCCCAGGAAGGAGCCGCGGCCGCCGTACCCGCCCAGGTGCGTGCTGATGGACAGCAGCGCGTCCTGCGCGGCCTCCTCCGCGTCGGCGTGGTGGGGGAGGAAGCGCGAGCAGCGGCGCAGCACCACCGGCCGCAGCTTGGCCAGCAGGTACTCCATCGACCCCGGCGCCCCCGCCTGAGCAGCCGCCACGAGCCGTTCCAGCTCACCTTCCTCGAACACCCGGATCCCCCCGTTTCGTCCCGCCCGGCAGCCACCCGTCGAATGGGAGTTCCGCACTCCCCCCGACTCCGGCAGAATGCTGCCACATGCGCAAGCTCGGCCGTTACCTCCTCCTGGAGCGGCTCGGAGCCGGTTCCTTCGCGACGGTCTGGAAGGCCTACGATCCGGAGCTCGACACCGAGGTCGCGGTGAAAGTGCTGGCCGAGAACTGGGCCGCCAACGCCGATGTGCGCGAGCGGTTCCTGACGGAGGCGAGGCTGCTGCGCCGGATCGCCAGCCCGCGGGTGGTCCGGGTGCACGACGTCGGGGTGCAGGAGGACCGGCCCTACTTCGTCATGGACCACGTGCGCGGCGGCACCCTGGCGGACCGGGTCGGGCAGTGCGACCCGCAGGAGGCGCTGCGGCTGGCCGCGGAGGCGGGCTACGCGGTCCAGGTCCTGCACGAGGCGGGCGTGGTGCACCGCGACGTCAAGCCGTCCAACCTGCTGCTCGCCACCGGCCCCGCACCCGCCGCGGTGCTGGTGGCGGACCTGGGCAGCGCCAAGCAACTGGCCGACGCGTCCGGGCTGACGGTGACCACGGGCACGCCCGCGTACATGGCACCGGAACAGGCCTTCCAGACCGGCGGGTTCGACGGGAGGGCCGACGTGTACGCGCTGGCCGTCGTGGCCTACGAGCTGCTGACCGGGCAGAAGCCGTTCGGCCCGGGCGGACGCGCCACAGCCCTGATGACCGCCCAGCCGACCGCCTCGACGCTGCCGGCTCTCCCGGCCGGAGCGGAGCTCCCACCTCACGTCGCCGTGCTGCTACGGGCCGCGATGTCCGTCGAGCCGGCGGACCGACCGCCGACCGCCCAGGCCTTCGCAGACGCACTGCTGGCTCCGGCGCCGGAGTCCCAGCCCCCGGAAGGCCCCGGGTGGCTGACCCCGCGCGCGGTCTGTCTGGCGGCGGGCACGGTGTTCACGGCGACGACCCTGCTGGGCTGGCTGCAGCGTTGAACCCGACAGGGAGTTGCGAATCCCGTGCAGGCCGGTTCGCGAGCACCGCGCCGTGGAGCGGCCGCGCCTCACACCGCCCGCCTCACGCCGCCGGCCTCACACCGCCCGCCTCACACCGCCCGCCTCACGAGCTCACCGATCCGCGCCTCCACCTCGGGCGTCACGTCGGTCAAGGCGAAGTTGGTCGCCCACATGGGGCCCTCGTCCAGCTTCGCCTGGTCGCTGAAGCCGAGCGTCGCGTAGCGCGACTTGAACTTCTCCGCGCTCTGGAAGAAACAGACGACCTTGCCGTCCAGTGCGTAGGCGGGCATCCCGTACCAGAGCTTCGGCGCGAGGCTCGGGGCGCCGGCGGTGACGACGGCGTGGACGCGCTCGGCCATGACCCGGTCCGAGTCCTGCATCTCGGCGATCTTCGCGAGCACGTCCCGCTCCGCCTCCGCCGCCTTCTCCGCGGCCGATCCCCGGCGCGCCGCCTTCTTCTGGTCCTGAGCGTGCGCCTTCATCGCGGCCCGCTCCTCCGCGGTGAACCCGTCGTACGTGCTGCTGGCGGTGTCGGCCATGATCACTCCTTCTTCGGTAACCGGTCGTGATCACAGTCTGCTTCGGCCGGGGTGCGGGCCGCCTCCGTGCTGACCACGGAAGACACCACGGAACATGAGTCGGTGTCGGCGTCGGTGAGGAGGCTGTGGAGGCGTGAACCGTCAGTCGAATGTGAGCATCAGCCCAGGGCGAGCCATCGGATGCCGAGCCGTTCGACCTGCGTGGCCTCTGATGCGTCCAGCGGCTCCCGGCCGGTGGCCTTACGCAGAAACCGTGGCCGGCTCCATTCCAGCTTGCGAGCAGTCGCGACGTGCTCCGCGCCGAGGAGCAACTCCAGCACGACATCACCGGCCGACGCGGTCAGCCATGGTTCGCGTTCGAGCGCGTCGGCCAGGTCGAGGCCGTGGACGGCGAGTTCCACGACCCGGGTGAGGAGGAACTCCGACAGGAGCATGGCATCACCGTGACGCGTCCGTACGGTCCGGTCGGCGGGCTGGACTCTGCACAGGCGATCGACTCGCTGCCAGGTCGAGACGAAGTCCCCGGCGGAGGCGGCGCTGTCAGCCGACCGCGATGCACGGTCCTGAGCCAAGGCGATCCGCTGACCGTTGGTCCGGGGTGAGAAGCGATCGTCCGGGCGGTAGTACTCCACCGCGGAGATGTCCGCCTTGCCGGGTGCAGGCGCGTCCAGCATGGCCGGCAGCCAGTCGATCACCACGCACACGTGCCCGAGCAGGTCGCGTACGGTCCAGGGGGCGCAGCGTGTCGGGAGGTTCCACTCGGCCTCGCCGAGGCCGGAGACGGCCTCGGCGAGGGCCTCGGACTCCAGACGAAACGCCTCGATCACACGGTCTCGGCTCACGCCGCGCCACCGGTCCGGGGTTCACCGCACCCGGCGACAGGTACGGCGGCCACCGGCGGGTCGGACATCAACACGATCTTCGGCATGACCCCGATCATTCCTCAGGACTCACCGCCGCCGGACCAGAGGTCCGGTCCGATGGGACGGAGGGCGTCCCGAATCTCGCCGAGCCGCGCGGCCGTTGCCGGAGTCCACGTCTCCTCCCGCTCACCGGAGCGGAGGGCATCGGCGATCTCGCCGAGCGTCGCGGGGGCCAGCACGCCCGCCCGCTCGATCAGGTCGTCGCGGGACACGGTGGTGAGCCACGTGCACGGGGTGAAGCCCGGACGCGGGAAGGCGAACCGCAGCACGCCTTCGAAGGGCAGTCCTTCGATGGCGCCCACTGCCACTTCGACGCCCAGACCGCTGATGTCGACGCCCGCGGGAGCAACGACCTGCATCGCCCGGAAACCTGACGCCTCGTCTCCGGACAGCAGCACGACCGGGCGGCGCTCGTCGAAGGAGGCCCACCAGACTTCGCCACGGTTCACGTGTCCTCCTCGCTGGTCGGGCCGGGTGCGGAGACGGGTGCGGCCACCGTGGCCACCGCGAGTCGTGCGGGCAGCCGGAGACCGGGCAGCGGTCGCAGGCCTCAGCGTACTTCCCGCCCCCCGGTAGCGGGCGATGTCCGATCGGAGCCAGGACAGAAGATCTGGCGGCGGGCCGAGGACCTCGGGTTCCACGCCGCGTACACCTACGACCACCTGTCCTGGCGGTCGTTCCGCGACGAGCCGTGGTTCGGGGCGGTGCCGACCCTGACCGCGGCGGCGACGGCCACCGAGCGGATCCGGCTGGGGACGCTGGTGACCTCGGTCAAGGCTTCTTCACCCATCACATGCCGACCTGCTGGAACGCTTGCCGAGAGTGTTCGGGTCCCGCTCGGACTCAGACGGCGATGAGCCGGACGCGGGTGCCGCAGAGCTTGGCCATGTCGTCGATGTCCGAGGTGAGCATGGCCACCGGCCCCGGCTGCCGCAGCGCCATCTCTGCCACGGTCGCGTCGATCGCGTACTTGTGGCCATGCAGGCCGGCCTGCTTCAGCAGCTTGGCCGAGGCTCTGGCGGCCTGATCGGTGACCGGCTCCACCTTGACCCGGGAGAGCGTCCAGTTCAGCCGGGCCTCGTTCACGCGCGCGTGCGTGACCTCCACGATGGTGTTCGCGCCGACGACGAAGTCGGCCCCCGTCGCGTGGAGCACCTGAAGCATCGCCAGCACGCTGCGGTCCTGGGTGATCCACGAGGAGAGTCCTTGCGAGTCCAGCACGACCGTCTCGAAGCGCTCGGTCACGCGGCGCTCGCCGAGCCCGCCGACCCGGCGGAACCGAAGATCCTGGCGTGTGCCTCGGACAGCTCCTCATCGCTGAACGGGCCCTGCTCGTCCTGGTAGCGGCGAAGGTCGTCCGCGAGCAGCTGGTGCCGAATCTGGCGGGCGACCGCCTCCGCGACATACCCGGAGACGTTGTCCGTGAGCTTTCTCAGCTCGTCCACCTGTTCCGTCGGGAGGGTGACGGTGATGCGCGTGGTTGCTGCCATGAGGAGAGCATACTGCGGTATGCGCCCGGGTGGCGGGCCATTCGGGACGTAGGGTCGACGCCATGCGACTGAGCACGGTGATCCTCCCCATCCACCGGTGGAGCGAGGGGCAGAAGATCTGGCGGCGGGCCGAGGACCTCGGCTTCCACGCGGCCTACACCTATGACCACCTGTCCTGGCGGTCGTTCCGCGACGAGCCGTGGTTCGGGTCGATCCCGACGCTGACGGCGGCGGCGACGGCGACCGAGCGGCTCCGGTTGGGCACCCTCGTAACATCGCCGAACTTCCGCCATCCCGTGACGCTCGCCAAGGAGCTGATCACGCTGGACGACGTGTCTGGCGGGCGACTGACCCTGGGGGTCGGGGCCGGCGGGACGGGCTTCGACGCGACGGCGATGGGGCAGGAGGCGTGGTCGCCGAAGGAGCGGGCGGACCGGTTCGGCGAATTCCTGCCGCTGCTGGACGAACTGCTGCGCACCGACGCCACCACGCATGAGGGCACGTACTACTCGGCGGTCGAGGCGCGGAACATCCCGGGCTGCGTGCAAACGCCGCGGGTGCCGTTCTACGTCGCGGCGACCGGCCCGCGCGGGCTGAGGCTGGCGGCCGAGCACGGACAGGGCTGGGTCACGTACGGCGACCCGCGCGGGCCGGCGGACGTGCCTGTGGGGCAGGCGCCCGCGGTGATCGCACAGCAGATCGAGAAGCTGACGGCGGCCTGCGAGGCGAAGGGCCGGGATGTGGCGGCGCTGGAGAAGGTGCTGCTCCAGGGCTCGACCGCGGAGCAGCCGCTCCAGTCGGTGGACGCGTTCGTGGACTGGGCCGGCCGCTACCGGGAACTCGGCATCACCGAGCTGGTGATCCACTGGCCGGTGCCGGACTCGATTTTCGAGAACGACCTCGCGGTCTTCGAACGGATCGCCACTGAAGGCCTGGCCCAGCTCGGCTGATGCCAAAGAGCCGCGGTCCACCTCGCGAACGGGGGTGGACCGTGGCCGCTTCAACTGCGAGGCGGCTGATTGTCGGAACGCACGTAGTAGCCGTCCCGCCAAGTCGAGTCGGGGGTCGAGAGGGTGGGCACATATTGCCGCCGGTAGGTTTCGCCGTTCGCAATTCCCGCAGTGAGTTCGAACGGGATGCGCTTTCCGGACAGCCAATCGGGGTGGAGGACTTCCAGATGCTGCAGATCGCCGGCCGAATCGGTGTACTGTACGTCGAACGAGTAGCTGCAGTGGTACTTCGAGGTCCTGGCGTTGATGAATATGTCAAAAGCATCACCGGGGCCCACGGGTACCGAGTGGCCGGAAAAATAGTCCGCCCTACCCTGTGCCAGATACGGCTGGGGGTCGTCGAGATCCAGAGTCGCGACGACTCCCTCCTCGCCGCCCGCTCCACAGCAAGGATAGTAGAGGACTTCCTTTATGGGGGATTTGCGCTGCAGGACCACGGGCTTGATGTTGACGATTCGGATCGTCGCACCGCTCACGTTGGTGATCGTCAGCTTGTACGAGTCATTTTCCACGGGGGCGAGATTCTGCCTGGCCGCAAAATCCGCATAGCCGGGCTTTTCTCTGGCCTCGCCGATATGGGTCAGGTAATCGCGTTCCTCCTCGTCCGTGGGCAGGTAAACGGAAGCCCTGACCCCGCCCTCTCGCGGCATGCTGAAAACGGCTTTGACGTCGTTCGTCGATCCCGCCGGCTGCCCGCTGCCGGGGTAGGCGCCGGACGTCGACCGGACGGAATCTGTCCGGGGTTCCGGTCGGGAGCTCCCCGAATCACTGACCACAACGAACGTCAGGACCGCGGCCAGCGCGATGGACACGGTTGCCGCTACGAGTCCGATCGCGGCGCCGCTCGACAGACCGTTTATCTGTGTGCCGTGCCCGAGCTGATTCACCGTCCCGCCCTGATCCGCTTGGGCGGTCTGCCGTACGTCCGATTCGCCGCTAATGGGGATGTTCCCGTCGGGCGGCGGCATTGCCGATCAGCCTCTCATTCCGTGGACGGCGTCAATGGTTGATCTGGTTGCCGCCGGCTTGATAGACACGGGAGCCCTTTCCGCTCGCGACAGCCGTCTGCCGCACCAGGGAGATCCGCTCGTTTCCGTTCGATCCGCCGTCCTCGCCACCGATATTCCCAAGCAATTCCGCGGCATCCGGGAAGTCCCGGAGGAGGCGCCGGAACCGTCCGCCCCATTGGGCCATGAGTTCCTGCTCCGTTTCGGCGTCGCCGAGATCCCGGGCGCGCTGAAGTTCGGCCTGGGAGTCGTCCAGGTCGCGAGCCACGTCATCGGACTGCTCCGGACGGAAGCGCTGCCACATCGAGACGATGCCCGACCGACAGCCACTCCAGGCATCCGTCAGCATGAGGGTGACCACCGTGCTCGCGGCGGACCCGGCCAACTGGCCCAGCTCCTCGCTCATTCGCGCTCCTTCGAAAAGTGACAGGTTGTGCCGATGCTAACCAGTGACACCACGCGCGAGGGGTCGAATATCGAAAAGACGTCCAGGTCGCTGTAGCGGTTGGATGATCGCCGACGCACCGTCACTCCTGTTCCTGGAGGATGAACCACAGCCGCATCGCAGTGCTCACCACCTCGTACCCCTCAAGACTGCGCCGCAACGAAGAGGAGCACGGCGCGTTCATGGAGGAGGAACTCGCCGCCGCGCAGGCGAGGATCGTCGGATCAACCGGGCACGCCTGGCAGGGCTGTCGGTCTCCAAGCGGCAGTTCGAGCGCTGGTACGGCGGCGCCGTGAAGACCCGTCCCTACCCGGACCAGTGCCGGGTTCTGGAAGCCATGTTCGGCGTCGGCGTCGACCGGCTGCTCGGACCCGCTCCCGCACGGCCAGATGCCAGTGTCGTGTCCCCGCTCGTTGTCCCACCACCACGACCGGTCCCTGTTCTCCTCCCATCCGAGCAGGCACAGGTACTGCCTGCTGGTGGCCCGTTCAGCAGCGAGACCCGCCTCGACGCGGGCACCACCGAATTGGAAAGGCAGGTCGCGATGGCGGCTCGTCGTGCGCTTCGCTTCACCGCGATGGCGGAAGGAAGCAGTGTCGGCCCGGAGACTTTGGGCCAGATCCAGGACGAGGTACGGCGACTCACCGTCGCTTACCCCAAACTCGCCCTGCCGACCTTGCTCGGCGACCTGGTCGAGGTCCAGGACCTGACCTTCCGCCTCCTGGAGCACGGCCGCGTCAAGCCCCTACAGCCCCGCGAGCTGTACCTGCTCGCGGGCATAACCTCCGGCATGCTCGCCAAGGCCAGCCACGACCTGGGCAACCCGAGCGCCGCCATGATGCAGGCCCGCACCGCCTTCGTCTGCGCCGACAACGCGGACCACCACGCCATGCGAGCCTGGGTCCGCTCGCTGCAATCGCTCATCTCCTACTGGTCAGGCCGTCCGGCCGAGGCCGCCGACTACGCCGACCTCGGACACGCCGCCGCCGGCAACGTCCGAGGCACCACGAGCGTCTGGCTCGCCTGTCTCTCCGCCCGCGCCCACGCCCTGCTCGGCGACGGCGAGGCGACCCGCGCCGCCATCCAGCGCGCTGAGGACGCCCGTGCCGTGGCCCAGCCCGACGACCTGGACGGCTTCGGCGGCATCATGACCTTCCCTGTGCCCCGACAGCTCTACTACGTCGCCGAGGCCACCGTGCACCTCGGCGAGGACCCGGCGCTCGGCGAGAGCCAGGCCGAGGCGGCCGTCACTGCCTACCGCACCGCGACCGAGGACGAGTGGGCCTTTGGCGACGAGGCTGGCGCTCAGACCGACCTCGCGCTCGCCCGCCTCGCCCGAGGAGAGATCGACGGCGCAGCCGAGGCCGTCCGGCCCGTGCTCGACCTGCCCATCGAGCAGCGGAACTTCGGCATCACCAGCAGTGCCCAGCGCGTCCACGCCGCGCTGCCGTCCGGTGGTCGTAGTGCCGGCGGGGCAGCGGTTGACCTGCGCGAGGAGATCGAGGCGTTCACCGCCATCCCCACATCGGTCCTCATCCGGTGACCGCGCAGGTAGGCTCCGCGGCCATGACCTCAGTCCACCTGGCCGGCCCCCGCCTGGCACTTCGCGAGATCGAGCACGAGGACACCGACGCCCTCCTGGCCGTCTACGGCGACCCCGAGGCCACCCGGCACCTCAGCTTCGAGCCCCGAACCCGCGACCAAGTCCAGGCGATCGTCGACCGCTCGATGAAGTCGACGACGGACAGCCCGAGGACCGAGTACGGCCTCGCCGTCACCCACCTCGGCGAGCACCGGCTGATCGGGTACGCCCGACTGGCCACCGAACCCCAGCAGGCCGCCACCATCGGCTTCGCCCTCCACCAAGCCGAGTGGGGCAAGGGACTCGGCACCGAGACCGTCCACCTCCTGTGCGAGCTCGGCTTCGACGTCATCGGCCTGCACCGAATCTGGGCCGCTCGCTCTCCGCTCAACGAGGCGTCCGCGCGAACTCTCCTCCGCGCTGGCATGACCGAGGACGGCCGCATCCGCGACCACGTCTTCGTCAACGGAGCATGGCGCGACTCGATCACCTACTCGATCCTGGAGCACGAGTGGACACCGATCGAGGGACTGCGGGCCCCCGACGCTGTCGTGCCCGATGCCACGAAGGCACTCGCCCCGGCTGACCAGCCTGACGACGTATCGCACGGAAGGTGAGGCCGTGCCAAGACCTGGCAGTCGGTGGCAAGAGGTCTGGTCGGCACCGTCGCGGAGGCTGGTTGTTGTCGCGCAGGTAGCTCCGCCTTGGCTCGAGACGCGCCTATTCGATCTCCCGCCGCACGATCGGGCTAAGGCGGCAAAGGGGTACTCGAAGGACACAGGCCGATGGAGGTCACCTCTCGGTGCTCCCGAGGCGATCGAGCTTCGGCAGCATTCGCTTCCTCCGTTCTGCGGCATCAAGAGCCTGTACGGCAGCCAGACGCTCGTTTGGGCTGTGCATGCAGTACGGGCAGCCACCAACGTTCTCGAAGGTCTCTCGTAGGGCCAGATGGCCGAGGTGGCAACGGACGACTTCCGCCTTTCGTCCTTCTGGACTCCAGAAGAGAGGGGTTTCTTCCGGGGCGCTCGTCATTTGATCACTTCCTCGGGCTGGTCGGATAGGGCTCAGTCCTGTCTCCGAACCTACGCCTCCATGACCTTCAGGGCCTTGGAGGTGCGGCCGTGTTGCTGTATGCCGACACACCGATCAGGGGGTCGGCATACAGCGTTGTTCAGCTCAGTTCCAGGTCGATCCGGCCGGGAGTCCGTCGAATGCGAGTGCCCGAATGGCGGTGTTGTAGTCGTCCCACTCGTGTTGGGGCTCGGTGAAGTGCAGGTCGAAGTATGCGCGGGTGAGGTCCGGCTCGTACCACTCGGCCGCGCAGCGGCAGCGGACGAAGACGTGGTGGCGGACGTTGAGGAGGAGCCAGTCCCGGCGAGCACGGCAGTCGGGACAGGTGACGGGGATGTCGCGGGCGTCGAGTTCGCCGGGGTTGGGGACGGCGCGGATGGTGGCGTGGTGGGGCTCGGTGTGGGGGTTGTGGAAGTCGGGGTCGTAGTCGGTCATGTGGTCCTTCCAGGTCGGGGACGCGGTGCAAGGGACCACAAGGGGTGCGGCGGTCGGGAAGTTCCCGACCGCCGCAGACGACATCACTTCGACACCTTGGCCGGGCAGTTACCCGGTCAAGGTGCACTGGTTGTTAGCCCTCAGCGGAGCACGAGTCCGAGAAGGTGCTCGAACTCGTCGCGGCCGTCCTTGGTCATGATGGGCAACGGCGTCGCCGAGGACGGCACCTGCGGGGGAGCTGTGCCCAGTAGCGCGTGAGGAAGGCGCAGAGGGCCTCCGGGAAGTTGCCCCGGAACAGCTCGCTGGCGACCTCACGGTTGGACACGGCGATGAGGATCTCGATCTCCTCCGGGGTGGCGCTCTCGGCTGCGGTCTGCTCGGCGTTGGCGAAGGGGCGCCCTTCGAAATGGGTCCAGGTGTTGGTGTCGGGGCGAACCGTGTAGTCCGTGTTGAGCAACAGGACGATGACGTTGTGGCGGATGGCGGGATGGGACATGCGGGAGCTCCTGGGAAGGGGGTCGGTGACGGGGTTCGCTGCCGGTGTCGGCGACGGGGTCAGCGCCTGGTCCGGGTGGCCGGGGCGTACGGGTGTGCGGGTGTGCGGGTGCCGTTCTACGTGGCCGCGACCGGCCCGCGCGGGCTGAAGCTGGCCGCCGAGTACGGGCAGGGCTGGGTGACGTACGGCGACCCGAGGGGCCCGGCGGACGTGCCGGTCGAGCAGGCGCCCGCCGTGATCGCCGCGCAGATCGCCAAGCTGACCGCGGCCTGCGAGGCGGCCGGGCGGGACGCCGGGGAGCTGGAGAAGGTCCTGCTCCAGGGCTCGACGGCGGAGAAGCCGCTGGCCTCGGTGGACGCCTTCGTCGACTGGGCGGGCCGGTACGCGGAGTTGGGCATCACCGAGCTGGTGATCCACTGGCCGGTGCCGGACTCGGTCTTCGCCAACGACCTGGCGGTCTTCGAACGGATCGCCACCGAGGGCGTCGCCCAGCTCGGCTGAACGCGCGCCCGGCGGTCCGCCCGGCGGTGCGGTGCGGGCCGTCGGGTGCCCCGGCCGGTCCCCGGTGGACAGGGGGCCGTCGGGCGGGACGGGCGGAGGGCGAACTGATCCCCTAGGGGACGGGGCACGCGATGTCATACCGCAGCAGCAGAGGTGTTCGTCATCGGAGCTCATGGCCCGGACGGGGTGCGCGCACTACGTTGGGGCACGTGTCCACTGTCATCAAGACGGACGGCCTCACCAAGAGGTTCCCCCGGGTGACCGCCCTCGATCAGCTCACCGTTGAGGTGGAGCCCGGGGTGGTCGGTCTGGTGGGGGCGAACGGGGCGGGCAAGTCCACACTCATCAAGATCCTGCTCGGGCTCGCCCCGGCGACCTCGGGGACCGGGCGGGTGCTCGGCCTCGACATCGCCACCCAGGGGTCGGAGATCCGTGAGCAGGTCGGCTACATGCCGGAGCACGACTGCCTGCCGCCGGACGTGTCGGCCACCGAGTTCGTGGTGCACATGGCGCGGATGGCGGGGCTGCCCGCCGCCGCGGCGCGCGAGCGGACGGCGGACACGCTGCGCCACGTCGGGCTGTACGAGGAGCGGTACCGGCCGATGGGCGGGTACTCGACCGGCATGAAGCAGCGGGTCAAGCTGGCGCAGGCGCTGGTGCACGACCCGAAGCTGGTGCTGCTGGACGAGCCCACCAACGGGCTGGACCCGGTCGGCCGGGACGACATGCTGGCGCTGATCCGCCGCGTGTACACCGACTTCGGCATCTCCGTCCTGGTCACCACCCACCTGCTGGGCGAGCTGGAGCGGACCTGCGACCACCTGGTGGTCATCGACGGCGGCAAGCTGCTGCGGTCCTCGTCGACGGCGTCCTTCACCGGGGCGACGGCCACGCTGGCGGTCGAGGTGACCGACCACCCGGAGGACGCGGGGCTGGACGCGAGCGCCGCCGTGCGGGCGCGGCTGGCCGCGGCCGGGCTCGCGGTGGAGGCGGAGGGGTCGCGGATCCTGCTGGTCAGGCTGGCCGGTGACGACACGTACGACACCATCCGGGACGCGGTCGCGGCCCTCGGCCTGGGGCTGGTCCGGCTGGAGCAGCGCCGCCACCGGGTCGCCGAGCTGTTCACGGACGCCGGCGCCGGTGCCGACGGCGGCGCGGACTCCGGCGCGGACACCGGCGCGGAGCACCGCACGGACAAGGGCCTGGTCGACGACGGCCGGCGGCAGAACGAGGGAGGTACCGCAGATGTCGCTGTCTCCTGAGACCAGGCCGGCCGACACCGGCGTCATCCACGACATCGGCTACCGCGGCTACTCCGGCCCCCGGCTGGGCCGGGCGTACGCCACGCGCTCGCTGTTCACCCAGAGCCTGCGCGCCGCTTACGGCCTCGGGCGGTCCGGCAAGTCCAAGGTGCTGCCGATGATCGTGCTGGGCGCGGTCGCCGTGCCCGCCGTGATGATCGTCGTGATCACCATCGCGGGCGGCCGGAACGAGCTGGCGATGGACTACGCGGAGTACCTGAGCGGGGTCGGCCTGGTCGTCTCGATCTTCCTGGCCTCGCAGGCGCCGGTGCTGTTCTCGCGGGACCTGCGGCACCACACCGTGCCGCTGTACTTCTCCCGCCCGATCACCCGCGCCGACTACGTCCGGGCCAAGTTCGCCGCGATGGTCTGCGCCCAGCTGCTGCTGATGCTCGTCCCGCTGCTGGTGCTGTACGCCGGCGCGCTGCTCAGCGGGCTGAGCTTCGGCCACGAGACGGCGCACTTCCTGTACGGCCTGGTCGCGGCGGTGCTGTACGCCCTGGTGCCGACCTCGGTCGCGGTGGTCATCGCCGCCGCCACGCCGCGGCGCGGCTTCGGGGTCGCCGCGATCATGGGCTACCTGGCGGTGAGCACGGTGGTCGTCGCGATCGTGATCGGCATCAGCACCACCGCCGTCGGCGGCGGGGCCTCGGACTCCGCGCAGTGGGCCGCCCTGCTCTCGCCCGGAGGGCTGGTGGAGAGCCTGGTCAACCAGGTGTTCGACCTCGGCGACGGCCCCGAGCGGTTCCACGCGCCGGGCGGGTTCGGTGCGGTCGTCTTCACCGCCGTCGCCGCCGCGATGGTGGCGGGCTCGTACCGGCTGCTGCTGCGCCGCTACCGCGGCATCTGATCAACCGAATCTGAGAGGGCGTCATGGCCACCATCACCATCGACAAGGTCTCCCGCTGGTTCGGGAACGTGGTCGCCGTCAACGACGTCAGCATGGCGATCGGTCCTGGCATCACGGGTCTGCTCGGTCCCAACGGTGCCGGGAAGTCGACGCTCATCCACATGATGAGCGGCTTCCTCGCCCCCTCCACCGGGGCGGTCACCCTGGACGGCGCGCCGATCTGGCGCAACCAGCAGGTGTACCGGCAGATCGGGCTGGTCCCCGAGCGGGAGTCGATGTACGACTACCTGACCGGTTGGGAGTTCGTGCTCGCCAACGCCGAGCTGCACGGCCTCCCCCACCCGGGTGCCGCCGCCCGCAAGGCGCTGGCCCTGGTCGAGATGGAGTACGCGCAGGAGCGGAAGACCGGCACCTACTCCAAGGGCATGAAGCAGCGCGTCAAGATGGCGTCGGCCCTGGTCCACGACCCGGCCGTGCTGCTGCTCGACGAACCGTTCAACGGGATGGACCCGCGGCAGCGGCTCCAGCTGATGGAACTGCTGCGCCGGTTCGGCTCGGACGGGCGGACGGTGCTGTTCTCCTCGCACATCCTGGAGGAGGTCGAGCAGCTGGCCCGGCACATCGAGGTCGTGGTCGCCGGACGGCACGCCGCCTCCGGCGACTTCCGGAAGATCCGCCGGCTGATGACCGACCGCCCGCACCGCTACCTGGTCCGCTCCAGCGACGACCGCCGGCTGGCGGCGGCGCTGATCGCCGACCCGTCGACGGCCGGCATCGAGCTGGACTGGCAGGAGAAGGCGCTGCGCATCCAGGCGGTGAACTTCCAGGGGTTCACCACGCTGCTGCCGAAGGTCGCCCAGCAGGCCGGCATCCGGCTGTACACCGTGGCGCCCGCGGACGAGTCGCTGGAGAGCGTCTTCTCGTACCTCGTCTCCGCCTAGCCCGGCACGGCCCCGGTACGGCCCCGGCACGGCCGCAGTAGGGCCCCGGCGGGGCGACCCGACCCCGATCCCGACCCCGATCCCGACCCCGAACCGGAACCGCACGCGGAGCCGGAACCGCACGCGGAGCCGGAACCGCACGGACCCCAGGAAGGCCGACCCACCATGAACCCGACCGTCGCCAGGCTGACGCTGCGCGGCCTGCTGGGCCGCCGCCGCGGCTTGCTGCTGCTGGTGGTCCCCGCCCTGCTGCTGCTCGTCTCGGCGATCGCCGCGGGCGCCAGCGGGGACAAGCACGACCTGACCGTCAAGATCCTCGGCCAGCTCGGCCTCGGCACCCTCCTGCCGATCCTCGGCCTGGTGGTCGGCACCGGCGCCATCGCCACCGAGATCGACGACGGCTCGATCGTCTACCTGCTGGCCAAGCCGCTGCCCCGCTGGAAGATCATCACCACCAAGCTGACCGTGGCGATCGGCACCACCTGGGTCTTCGCGGCCGTCCCGACGCTGCTGGCCGGCCTGCTGCTGTACGGCACCGAGGACGGCCTGGCGCTCGGCTACACCGCCGCGACGCTGGTGGCCGGGGCCGCGTACAGCTCGCTGTTCCTGCTGCTCGGCGTGGTCACCCGGCACGCGGTGGTGGCCGGGCTGGCGTACGCGCTGGTCTGGGAGTCGCTGATCGGCAACTTCGTCGAGGGCGCCCGGACGCTCAGCGTCCAGCAGTGGGGCCTGTCGGTGGCGAAGGCGGTGGCCGCGGACGGCGCGATCACCGCACCCGTGGCGCTCGGCGTGGCCGTGCCGCTGCTGCTGGTGGCCACCGTGGCGGCGGCGGCGTTCGCCTCGGTGCGGCTGGCCGGGCTGACCCTGGCGAGCGACGAGTAGGACGGGCCGACACGCCCCGGGCCGATGCCCGGGGCCGATGCCCGGGGCGGCTCCGGGGTCGGAGGACCGTTCGCCGACCGGCCCTCCGCGTCACCGCCTCAGAGCGTCCGGTTGCGCCCCGCGCCCCAGCCGGCGGCGGCGACCACGGTGGCCAGCGCCAGCATCAGCGCCAGCGGCACGGTCCAGCCGCCGGTCAGCTGGTGCAGGGCGCCGGCACCGACCGGGCCGGCCGCGGCGACCAGGTAGCCGACCGCCTGCGACATCCCGCCCAGCTGGGCGGCGCCGGCCGCGCTGTCGGTCCGCAGCACGATGAAGGCGAGCCCGAGGCCGAGCGAACCGCCCTGGGCGACGCCCAGGATGGTGGCCGCGACCCAGGCGCCGGGCACCGGCGCGATCAGCAGGACGGCGATGCCGACGCCGTTCAGCACCGCCATCACCACGGCGAGCGCCCGCTGGCTGGTCATCCGGCCGGCCATCAGGGGGACGAGGAAGGCACCGGCCACCTGCACCAGGTTGGAGAAGGCGAAGACCAGGCCGGCCTCGCCGCGGTCCATCCCGTGGTCGGCCAGGATGGTCGGCATCCACGCGACCAGGGTGTAGACGAGCAGCGACGAGATGCCCATGAAGAGGCTGATCTGCCAGGCCAGCGGCGAGCGCCAGATCCCCTTTATCGGCCGGCCCGCCGAGGCCGGGGCGGGCCCGGACGCGGGCGACGCCGGAGCGGTCCGCCCGGCCCGCGACCGCAGCACCTGCGGCAGCCAGGCCGCCGCGGCGACCAGGGCCAGCAGCGACCAGGCGCCGAGCGAGGCCTGCCAGCCGCCGCCGAGCGCGTGCTCCAGCGGCACCGACGTGCCGGCCGCGAGGGTCGCGCCGACCAGCATCGTGGTCGAGTAGACGCCGGTCATCGCGGCTGCCTTGCCCGGGAACTCGCGCTTGACCAGGCCGGGCATCGAGACGTTCAGCACGGCGATCGCGACGCCGATCACCACGCAGCCGGCGTACAGCGCGGCCACCGACGGCAGCACCCGCAGCAGCACGCCCGCGCCGAGCACCAGCACCGCGCCCAGCACCACCCGCTCGGTGCCGAACCGCCGGGTCAGCCGGGGGGTGAGCGGGGCACCGACGCCCTGGAAGAGCACCGGCACGGTGGTGATCAGGCCGCTCGCGGTGGCGGACAGGCCGAAGGTCTGCTGGATCTCGCCGACCATCGGCGAGATCGCCGCCAGGCAGGCGCGCATGTTCAGGGCGACGAGCAGGATGCCGGTCAGCAGCAGGGCGGGGTGGGCCAGCCTGCTGCGGACGGGGAGCGCGGAGGAGGACGGGGTGGTGACCACCGGCTGCGGGGCACGGGTGACGGCCATGGGGCGTGCTGCTCTTTCGGGGAACGGTTCCGGGAACGCGGAAGGGCGGGAACGCGGCGGACGCGGACGCGTGGGCGGCGGACGCGGAGGGTGCGGACGCGGGAAGGCAGAGGTGCGGACGCGGAGGGTGCGGGCGCGGAGGGGCTCGGGGCCGCTTACTTCCGGGCCGCGATGGCGGCGAGGAGCTGCTCGACGGCCGCGGTCGGCTCGGCGAGCAGCGCGCGACACGCGGTCTCGGCGCGGTCCGGGTCGCCGCTCTCGATCGCGTCCACCAGCGCCTCGTGGGTGGCCACGACCACCTCCGGCATCTCGTGGTCGCCGAACGCCGTCCGCATCGACTCGCGCACCGAGGCGCCGAAGTAGCGGTACACCTCGGCCAGCGCCGGGTTGTGCGCCGCCTCGACGACGGCGGTGTGGAACTCCAGGTCGTGCTCGACGGTCGCCTCGCGGCCGGCCCGCTCGGGGTGCGCCGCGATCACCTCGGCCTCGCGGGCCAGCGCGGCCCGCATCCGGACGATGTCCTCGGGCGTGTGCCGCAGCGCGGCCAGCCGGGCGCCCTCGGCCTCCAGCGCGGCCCGGACCTCCAGGACGTCCCGCACGCCGGAGCGCTGGACGCCGCGCAGGACGGCCGCCGGGTCGCTGGTGGAGCGGACGAAGGTGCCCTCGCCCTGCCGGGAGACCAGCATGCCGGCGTGCACCAGCACCCGGATCGCCTCGCGGACGGTGTTCCGGCCGACGCCCAGCCGCTCGGCGAGCTCGTGCTCGGTCGGGATCTGCGACCCGACCGGCCAGGCACCGGTGCTCAGCTGCTCCCGCAGCTGCTCGATCGCGGTGTCCACGAGGGAGCGCCGCCCGGCGGTCTGCAGCGTGTCGTTGTTGCTGTTCGCGCTGGTCACGGCGGTTCCTCCCCGGTCTGCGGCGGCCCTGGGCGAGCCGGTCATCGGTCATCCTACAACCGCTTGCCCGGTCATCCTACAACTGCGGGTGAACGTCGTGGGAACCGTCCGTGGGAACCTGGCGTTCCTTCGGAGGACCGGGCATCCGGCATCACGGAGCCGGTCCACACCCCCTGATTCGAGGAGAGCGTCCGCATGGTGTTCAAGAAGCTGCTGGGTGCCCTGGGCGTCGGCGGTCCCGGCGTCGACACCGTCCTGACCACGCCGGTCGTCCAGCCCGGCGGAACCCTGCACGGGACGGTCGAGCTGACCGGGGGGACGGTGGAGGCCGACATCCGGGGGATCACGCTGACGCTGGTCGCCCGGGTGGAGGTCGAGCACGAGGAGGGCGAGAGCACCGGGCTGTACCCGTTCGCCCGCTTCTCGGTGACCCAGCCGCTGAAGCTCGCCGCGGGCGAGAACCGGTCCATCCCGTTCGCCGTCCAGGTGCCGTGGGAGACGCCGGTCACCACCATCGCCGGGCAGCACCTGCACGGCATGCAGCTCGGTGTGCGGACCGAGGTCGACATCGCGGGGGCGCTGGACAAGGGCGACTCCGACCCGCTCGACGTCGAGCCGCTGCCGGTCCAGCGCCGCGTCCTGGAGACGCTGCTCCAGCTCGGCTTCCGGTTCCGCTCGGCCGACCTGGAGGCCGGGCACATCCGCGGCACCGGTCAGACGCTGCCGTTCTACCAGGAGATCGAGTACTCCTCGGCGCCGCAGTACGCGCACGCCTGCAACTCGCTGGAGGTCACCTTCGTGACCACCGCCCACCGGGTGGAGGTGATCCTGGAGGCGGACAAGCGCGGCGGGCTGTTCGGCGGTGGCGGGGACGTGATCCGCACCCACGTGGTCGACCACGGCCAGGCCGACCAGGACCTCACGGCGCTGGTCGACGGCTGGATCCGTTCGGCGCTCTGATCCCCCCGGGGAGGCGGCCGGGCCGGTACCGCCGCCTCCCCCGCCGTTGTCCCGCCGTCCCCCCGCCTCGGCCGCCCGGGACGGCGCCGCCCCGGTGACCGGGGCGACCGGGGCGACCGGGCGGCGCCGTCAGCCGTAGGAGACGTTGCCGCAGATGTCGTCGTCGCCGGACCGGGCCTCGTTGACCACCTCGGCGGGCAGCGGCGCCGGGGCACCGGACGGGCCGGTGGCGGCAGCGGAGGCGGAGGCCGCCGAGGCGGCGGCGCCGGCGGCGTAGTCCCGGCCGAGCACCAGGCTGATCCCGGCCGCCGCGCCGGGCGCCGCCGCCGCACCCGGGAACAGCGCGGCGACCTTCTCCGCGTTGGCCCTCTGCCCGGCCCCGTACTCGACGGTGGTGGTCGTCCGGGCCGTGCTGCTCGCGCTGCGCACCCCGGTGACGGTGACCCGGGCCGCCCGGAGCGTCTCGGCCGCCCTGGCGGCCAGTCCGGGCGCGGTGGTGCCGTTGAGGACGGCGACCCGGATCGGCGCACCCTCGGCGGTGAGCGGCGTGGGCGAAGGCGCGGCCGAGGGCGAGGGCGCCTCGGGGGACGGCGTGGCGGGCGCGTCCTCCTGGCGTCCGGTGGCGTCCTGGCCGTCGATGGTCCGGTCGGCCTGGAGGGTCCTCCACAGGTTGTCGACCGCCGGGTGCACCAGGTCGATCCGCGCGCCGCTGTAACGCCAGGGCGTGGTGAGGAACTTGACGTCGTGCAGGTCGATGTCCTGGAGCGAGAGCGCGAAGTCCATGAGCTTGGCCGCCGAGTCGAGCCCCGGGTCCACGGTCATCGAGCGGGTGGCCGCGTCGGCCAGCGGCAGCAGCGTGCCGGGGCTCAGCCCCTGGCTCTTGATCTTGGCCAGCAGTGAGGCCAGGAAGGCCTGCTGACGCTTCATCCGGCCGATGTCGGAGTCGTCGCCGATGCCGTGCCGCAGCCGGACGTAGTCCAGGGCCTGCTGGCCGGAGACCCGCTGGCGGCCCTTGGCGAGCACCACCTTGCCCTTCCGGCCCAGGCTGGGGTTGATGTTGCCCTCGTGGATGTCGTTGGGCAGGCAGACGTCGACCCCGCCCACCGCCCCGGTCATCGCGGCGAACCCCTGGAAGTTGACCTCGATCGTGTGGTCGACCCGGATGCCGGTGAGCTTCTCCACGGTGTTCTGCGTGCAGGCCGGGTTGCCGGACTCCGCGTTGCCCACCGAGAAGGCCGAGTTGAACATCTGTCCGGGCTGCTCCTTGGTCCACTTCCCGTTCGGGAGCCGGCACCGGGGGATGGTGACCAGGGCGTCGCGCGGGATGGAGACGCCCACCGCGTGCCGGTGGTCGGCGTGGACGTGCAGCAGGATCGTGGTGTCGGAACGGGCACCGCCCTCGTTGCCGCCGCCGAGGTCGCTGTTGCGGCCGGAGCGGGAGTCCGAGCCGATCAGCAGCAGGTTGACGGGCCGGTTGCCGTGGGCGTCGGCGGGCGGCGCGGGCGGTCGGTCGGTGGCGATGGCGTCCGGGTCGAAGGAACGGATGTTGCGGTTCAGCTTGTAGTACACCGCGCCGCCCGCGCCGGCCAGGACGACGAGCACCCCGGCCACCGACCAGGCGATGATCCGCCGGGCGCTGCTCCTGGCGTCCCGGCCGGGGTGGCGCCGGGTGTTCCGCGGCCCGTCCGGCCGGGCGTCCGGCGCCGGACGGCGGCCGACCCGCACGGGCCGGCCCTGGACACCGACCTGGACCCCGCCCTGACCGGCGCCGCCCGGGCCGCCGCTCGCCTGACCGGCGCCGCCCGGAGCGGCCCTGCCCTGAGCGGCCTTGCCCGGAGCCGCTTTTCCCGGCGTGCTCCGGCCCTGGGCGGCCCGCCGGGCCTCGGCCCGGCCGCCGGGGCGCGGCGCCGGTACGCGGCCGGGCCCGTCCTCGGGCCGGCCGGTGCGGACGCCGCCGTCGGCGCGCCGTCGCCCACCCGGCTCCGGCGGGCCCTCGCTCCACTGGCCTGACATTGGCGCGCACCTCTCAGCGGCGGAAGCGGCAACCCTGGGAGCATACAAACTCTTCCGGCAGCGCTCGGCCGCCGAACCCGTCCCGCCCGGGCCGACCCGCCGGTTCGTCGGCACAGCTCACCCGAACGGCTGAACCGGCGGGCCCGGCAGGGCGGTTCACCCCAGCGGGTAGAGCCGCTCCAGCACCACCGCGACGCCGTCCTCGTCATTGCCCACGGTGACCTCGTCGGCGACCGCGAGCAGTTCCTCGTGCGCGTTGGCCATCGCGACACCGTGCCCGGCCCAGCCGAACATCGGTACGTCGTTGGGCATGTCGCCGAAGGCGATGGTGTCGGCGGCGGTCACGCCGAGCCGGCGGGCGGCGACGGCCAGCCCGGTGGCCTTGGAGAGGCCGAGCGGCAGCAGCTCGACGATGCCCGCGCCGGCCATCACCACGCCGACCAGGTCGCCGGCGGTGCGGCGGGCGGCCTCGGCGAGGGCGTCGTCGGTCAGGCTGCGGTGCTGGATGTACAGCTTGGAGACCGGGGCGGCGAGCAGCTCGTCCTTGGCGGCCCGGACGACCGGCAGGTCGGAGCCGATCTGCAGCTCGTAGCCGGGGCCGGCCAGCACGGCGCCCTCCAGGCCGTCCTGGCTGGCGGCGACGGCCAGCGGGCCGGTCTCCGCCTCGATCTTGGCGATGGCGAGCGCGGCCAGCCGCCGGTCCAGGGTGAGCGAGGTGAGCAGCTTGTGCGCGCCCGCGTCGTAGACCTGGGCGCCCTGGCCGCAGACCGCTATGCCCCGGTAGCCGATCTCGTCGAAGACCGGGCGGGCCCAGGGGGCCGAGCGGCCGGTGACGATGATGTGCAGCGCCCCGGCACCGGTGACGGCGGTCAGTGCGGCGCGGGTGCGCTCGGAGACGCTCTCCGCGCTGGTCAGCAGGGTGCCGTCGAGGTCGGTGGCGACCAGGCGGTAGGGCAGGCCGCCGCCGTCGGCGGGGGAGACGGGGCTGGGGCTGGCGGTGCTCATGGGCCGTACGTCTCCCGGGAGTTGCTTCGGGTGTCACCGCGGCACCACCGACCCGCGGCGCTGCGGTCCTGTCGTGCCGCGGTCCTGCGGTTGCCGGTCCTGCGGTGCGCGGTGCCGGGGCGACGTGCGCCCCGGCACCGCGGGGGTGCTACTTGACGGGCTCCAGGACGGTGCGCCCGCCGAGGTACGGCCGCAGCGCCTCCGGGACCACCACCGAGCCGTCGGCCTGCTGGTGGTTCTCCAGGATCGCCACGATGGTGCGCGGGACGGCGACCAGGGTGCCGTTCAGCGTGGCCAGCGGGCGGACCTTGCCCTCCTCGCGCATCCGGATGGCGAGGCGGCGGGACTGGTACTCGGTGGTGTTCGAGGTCGAGGTGACCTCGCGGTACTTGCCCTGGGTCGGGATCCACGCCTCGATGTCGAACTTGCGCGCGGCCGAGGAGCCGAGGTCGCCGGAGGCGACGTCGATGACCCGGTACGGCAGCTCCAGGGCGTTCAGGAAGTCCTTCTCCCACTGGAGCAGGCGGCGGTGCTCGTTCTCCGCGTCCTCGGGGGTGGTGAAGACGAACATCTCCACCTTCTCGAACTGGTGGACGCGGATGATGCCGCGGGTGTCCTTGCCGTAGGTGCCGGCCTCGCGGCGGAAGCAGGACGAGTAGCCGGCGTAGCGCAGCGGCAGCTTGTCCGCGTCGATGATCTCGTCCATGTGGTACGCGGCGAGCGGGACCTCGCTGGTGCCGACGAGGTACCGGTCGTCGCCCTCCAGGAAGTACACGTTCTCGGCGGCCTGGCCGAGGAAGCCGGTGCCGTCCATGGCGGCCGGGCGGACCAGGGCCGGGGTGATCATCGGGGTGAAGCCGGCCGCGGTGGCCTGGGCGATCGCCATGTTGACCAGGGCGAGCTCCAGCAGCGCACCGGGACCGGTCAGGTAGTAGGAGCGGGCACCGGCGACCTTGGCGCCGCGCTCGGTGTCGATCGCGCCGAGGATCTGCCCCAGCTCGACGTGGTCGCGGGGCTCGAAGCCCTCGGCGGCGAAGTCGCGCGGGGTGCCGATCTCCTCCAGGGTGACGAAGTCCTCCTCGCCGCCGACCGGGGCGGCCGGGTCGATGAGGTTCGCCAGCGAGCGGAGCAGGCGCTCGGCCTCGTCCTTGGCGCCGGTCTGCTCGGCGTCGGCGGCCTTGACCTCGGCGGCCAGCTCCTTGGTGCGCTGGAGCAGGGCGGCCTTCTCGTCGCCCTGGGCCTTGGCGACGAGCTTGCCGAGCGACTTCTGCTCGTTGCGCAGTTCGTCGAAGCGCGTGCCCGAGGACCGGCGGCGCTCGTCGGCGGAGAGGAGGGCGTCGACCAGGTCGACGTCCTCGCCACGGACGCGCTGCGAGGCGCGCACTCGGTCAGGGTCCTCACGGAGCAGGCGAAGGTCAATCACGCGCCCAAGCCTACCGGGCGGGGGCTCGTCCACCGGTACCGGTTTTCCCCTGGGGATAACTCGCGCCAGCCTGTGGATAACCGCTGTGGGGAACCGTCCTCCCGCCGGTTATCCACAGGCTCGGCGGGCGGGCTGTGGATCGTTGCACGGCCGCGGTGGACGACGGATCGAACCTGGGAATTGAGGTTTCAAACCTCATTTGACCTTCCCGGGTGAGGGAATTGAAGCACTCGGACGGGTGATTTGCTGGCACTCGGGTGACTCTGGTCCGATTAGTCATCTCTGCGACGCAAACCGATGATCCGACCGATACCTGCAGTGGCTATACCGGTTTGTCGACTCATCCCCAGACCTGTGGATAACTTTCGGCTGTGGACAGTGCCCACCCCTGTGGACAAGCGGGTTCCGGCGGCGGCCGCCCTGTGGACAGTCGGCGGGAGGCCGGCGGAGGGCCGGTGCGGTCACCCGCACCGGCCCGGGAACGCAGTCGAAAACGGTCGGAAAAGGACAGGGGGATAAATGTCGACGATCAGATGTCGCCGCGGCCGTCGAGGCAGCGGGACAGCCAGTCGGCGGCCGCGCTGAAATCCGCGTCCGTGGTGCCGGGCCGCTGGTGCTCCGAGACCTGCTGATCGGCGCGCGGATAGGAGCCGAGGAACCGCACCTGCGGCGAGATCCGCTTGAGGCCCATCACCGCCTCGGCCACCCTGCGGTCGCTGAGGTGCCCCTCGCAGTCGATCAGGAAGCAGTAGTTGCCGAGCCCCTCACCGGTCGGCCGGGACTCGATCCGCATCAGGTTGACCCCGCGCACCGCGAACTCCTGGAGCAGCTCCAGCAGCGCGCCCGGGTGGTCGTCCGGCAGCCAGACCACCATCGAGGTCTTGTCCGCGCCGGTCGGCGAGGAGACCCGCCCGGGCCGCCCGACCAGGACGAAGCGGGTGGTCGCGCTCTGCGCGTCCACGATGTCCTTGACCAGCGGGTCCAGGCTGTAGATCGGCGCCGCGAACTCACCCGCGAACGCGCCGTCGTAGCGGCCCTCGGCCACCAGCCGGGCGCCGTCGGCGTTGGAGGCGGCCGACTCCCAGTGCGCGTCCGGCAGGTTGGCGGCCAGCCAGCGGCGGACCTGCGCCTGGGCCACCGGGTGACTGGTGACGGTCTTGATGTCGGACAGCCCGGTGCCCGGCCGGACCAGCAGCGCGAAGGTGATCGGCAGCAGCACCTCACGGTAGATCATCAGCGGGGCGCCGGCCGCCAGTTCGTCGTTGGTCGCCGTGACGGCGCCCTCGACCGAGTTCTCGATCGGCACGAACGCGCCCGACGCCTCGCCGCTGCGCACGGCGTCCAGCACCAGCTGCACCGAGGACATCGGCACCAGCTCCCGGGTCGCCGCCTCGGGCAGGGTCCGCAGGGCCGCCTCGGTAAAGGTGCCCGCCGGCCCGAGGTACGTGTAGCGGGTTGCCGACATGACGCCTCCAAGGGAACAAGGGACCGAGCGGGGAGAAGGGGCGGCCGGTGCGCCGGGCGACCGGCGCGGTCGGCCGCCGCGTACCGGCGGGCCGCCGGGAGCGGCGGACCGCCGAAAGAAGCAACCTTAGTCACTTCGTCCGCCGCCCACGATCGTGTTTCGCTCCGTGGGCGGTGCGGCGGTGCGGCGGTGCGGCGGTGCGGCGGTGCGGTGGTGCGGCTGGGCGAGCGCCGACGGCGGGGCGGTCAGTCCAGCAGGGTCTGTCCGACGTAGCCGCCCTCCGGCGCGCCCGGCGGGACGGCGTACACCCCGCTCGCCTCGTGCCGCAGGAAGCGCGAGAGGCCGTCGCCCCTGGCCAGCTTGCGCTGCACCGGGGTGAACCCCTTGCGCGGATCGGCCTGGAAGGCCAGGAAGAGCAGTCCGGCGTCCGGTGAGCCGTCGGACAGCAGGCCGTCGTGGTACGAGAAGCCGCGCCGCAGCATGGCCGCCCCGCCGTTGGCGGCCGGCGCCGCGACCCGGATGTGCGCGTCGGACGGGACGGCCAGCGAACCGTCCGGCCCCAGCGCGCCGAGGTCCACGGGGGTGGACTCGCCGGCGCCGTCGGGGGCGCCGAGCGGCGCGCCGTCCGACTTGCGCCGTCCGATCACCCGCTCCTGGCGGTCGACCGGCAGCGCCTCCCAGTTGTCCAGCAGCATCCGGATCCGCCGGAAGACCAGGAACGAGCCGCCGGCCAGCCAGGCGGGCTGGTCGCTCCCGGCGGTGCAGAACACCTTGGCGGCGAAGCCCTCCTCGCCCGGCTTGGGGTTGTTGGTGCCGTCGATCTGGCCCATCAGGTTGCGCCCGGTCATCGGGCGGGGAGTCGCTCCGGGCGTCCGGGCGAAGCCGGACGACTGCCAGCGCAGCGCCGCGGTGCCGGCCGCCTGGCGCTGGAGGACCCGCAGGGCGTGCACGGCGACCAGCGCGTCGTCGGCGCCGATCTGGACGAACAGGTCGCCGTCGCCGCGGGCCGGGTCGAGCGCGTCGGCCGGGAAGGCGGGCAGCGGTTCCAGCCCGGCGGGCCGGCGGTCGGCCAGTCCGGCCTTGTCGAACAGACCGGCACCGAAGCCGAGGGTGACGGTGAGCGAGCAGGGCCCGGCGTCGAGGGCCACCTGGTTCTCGAACTCGTCGGCCGGTTCGCCGGCGGTCAGCCGGGCGACCGTCCGGGACCAGCGCCGCAGCAGGGCGCGCAGCCCGTCCCGCCCGGCGCCGTCGGCCAGGTCGAAGGCGGCCAGCTGGACCCGCGCCTGCTGCGGTTCGAGGATGCCGGCCTGGTGCTCGCCGTGGAACGGCACCCGGGCCGGACCGAGCGCGCGGGCCGCGCCGTCAGGACCGGACGGACCGGCACCGCCGCCGGGGCGGTCCAGGACGACCGCCCCCGCGGCGCCCGCGCCGACCCCGATCACCAGCCCGGCCCCGGCCGTCCCCAGCAGCGCCCGCCGGGTGAAGCCGGCGCCGCTCCCGGCCCCGGCGGTGCCGTCGGCGTCGTCGGCGCCCCGGGTGCCCCCGGCGCCGTTCGTGCTCTTGGTGCTCTCCATGGCGGTGATCCGATCTAACCGATCTTCAGCTGCTTGATCTCGGTGGTCTGGTCGATGTCGGAGGATCTGACCAGCACCGACACCACCCAGTTCCCGGCCAGCGGCAGCTGCGCCGTCCCGCTCCAGCGCCCGGTGCCCTCGGCGGTCAGCGGGACGGTGAGCGGGCCGAGGTCGCGGTCCGGCAGGGTGAAGGCGAGCTCCACCTCCGGCACCTCGACCGGCTGCCCGTCCGCGCCGTCCAGCTTCAGGTGCACCTCGTTCGACCCGGTCCGCGCCGGGTTGAGGGTGACGGTCGCGGTGCCCTTGGCGTTCGGCGTCCGGCCCTTGGTGTCGTACGGGAGCTTGAGTTCGAGGGTCTGGCCGGGCACCGTCTGCGGGGCCGAACCGCCCGTCCCCGGGACCGTGCCGCCGGTCACGGGCGCGGTACCGCCGCCCGTCGTCCCGGCCGCGATCTCGCCCGCCACCCGCCCGGGCGGCGAGTTGGTGAGCATCGTGGTGACCACCAGCACGGCCACCGCGACCACCGCCTCGACCAGCACCGACCGGCGCAGCCCGGCCCGGTTCGGGGTGAGCCCGCGGTCCCGGCCGGCGCTCTCCCGGGCGGCCTGCTGCCGCGCGAGCTGGGCCCGCCGGACCGGGTCGTCGGAGGGCGCCGGCCCGTCCGTCCGCTCCCCCGCCTCCGCCTCGGGCAGGACGGGGGCCGCGACGGACGCCGGCAGCAGGACGGCCTCCGCCTCGGCCGGGGCGGCGCGCAGCCGGGCCAGCCAGGAGCGGGAGAACCAGGCGACGCCGAGCATGGCGACCACGCAGCCGGTCTTCACCAGCAGCAGCCGGCCGTACTCGGTGCCGGTCAGCGCGCCCCAGGTGCCGAGGCCGCGCCAGGACTGGTAGACCCCGGTGCCGGTGAGCACCACGACCGAGCCGAGCGCGATCTTCGAGAACCGGTCGGCGACGTCCGCGCCGATCCCCTCGCGCAGCCCGACCAGCATCGCGGCCAGGCCGCCGAGCCAGAGCGCCATGGCGATCAGGTGCAGCATGCCGAGCGGCAGGGACAGCCAGACCTGGATGCCCACCGAGGCGTGGTCGGCGCCGACCCAGGTCGCCGAGAGGGCGACCGCCAGCACCAGCCCGGCCACCCCGAGACCCAGCCTGGCCTCGCGCTGCGGCCGTTCGGCGACCCGCTGCTCCAGCTCGCGCAGTTCGGCCTCCTCCGGGTCCTCGTCCCGGCGGGCCTTCCCGCCGTCCGCCGGGGCCGCCGCTCCGCCGTCCGCCGGGTGCGCGGCCGGCTGTCCGAGCTGGCCGACCAGCAGCGACAGGAACACCCCGCTCGCCGCGAGCAGCAGCAGGCGGGCCGCCAGTGCGGTGCCGATCCGCTCGTCCAGCGTGGCGCGGATCAGCGACAGGTCGAAGGCCTTCGCGAGCCCCGAGCCCCGCTCGTACGGGCCGCGCAGCATCAGCACCGCGACGGTGGAGACCAGCAGCGCCACCCAGCCGGTCATCAGCAGCCGCTGCACCGGGCGCCGGGCCACCCCGGCCGGCCAGCAGGCCAGCACGAACCCGGCGGCGCCGACGAGCAGCGCGAACGCCGCGTAAGCGACGGTCCGCCCGGTGCCGTAGAGCGCGGCGACGACGTCGTCGGCCTCGGCGCTCTGCAGCGCGGTGGCGGAGACGGTGGTGGCCGAGGGGGCGCCGATGGAGAAGGTGAACGCCCCGCCGATCGGGTGGGAGTCCTCCGACACGGCCCGCCAGGCGACCGTGTACGTGCCGTTGGCCAGTCCGCTGTTCAGCCCCACCCGGGCGGTGTTGTCCTTGCCGTCGGCGTGCACGGGAGCGCCCGAGTCGACGGCCTTGCCGGCCGGGTCGAGCACCCGGACGGAGTCCCCGGAGAGCGAGACGGCCTCGCTGAAGGTCAGCGTGACGGCCTGCGGCGCGGCGGGGAGCACCGCGTTCTGCACCGGGTCGGTGGACTGGAGGGCGGCGTGCGCGGAGGCCGGTCCGGCGCCGGCGAGCATCAGCGCGAGCACCGCGCCGAGCACGCCGAGCAGTCCGGCGATCCGGCGCCCGGGGAACGGTGGCAGCACGGCCTTCAGCATCTCGTGGATCCCTTACTGCTGGCCGGGACGGTAGGTGAGCTCCTTGACCGGCACCTTGACCGAGATGGTGCCGGTCCGGGCGAAGGTCAGGTCGAGTTCGAGTTCGTCGCCCACGGCGGGCGACTTCTGCCAGTCCATGATCATCAGGTGGGTGCCGCCCCGGGCGAGCTGCAGCGCGCCGTGCGCCGGGACGGCCAGCTTCTCCACGTGCTCCATGGTGGTGGCGGTGGAGCGGTGCATGGTGACCGAGCCGGCGCCGGGGCTGGACACCGCCAGCAGCTCGTCCTGCTCGCCGCCGTCGTTGCGCACCGTCAGGTAGCCGGCCGCCATCCCGCCGGCCGGCGGCAGCGGGATGTAGGAGTCGGCGACGCTCAGCCGCGCCGGTCCGCCCCCCGGCACCGCGCCGCCGGCACCGTCCTGACCACCCGCTCCGCAGGCGACCAGGAAGGCGCCGCCGCCCAGTGCCGTCGCCAGCACCGCCCCCGCGAGTGCCGTCCGGCGGAAGCCGACGGCGCTCCGGGTGCCGGCGGCCCGGCGGCCGGCGGGCCGCCCGGTGCCGTTCATGCGGCGACCCCCTTGGCCAGCAGCGGCAGGTCGTGCTCGAAGACCTTCTCCTCGGTGCCGCTGAGGTAGAGGACGTGCGCCTTGTCGTCGGAGGGCAGGAAGGCCAGCACCTGGGCGCCGTGGGTGGAGGTGACGGTGCCGTCGCCGTTGACCACCGGGTCCTCGATCATGATGCCGAGCGCCCTGGCGGCCGTCTTCACCTTGGCGAGGTCGCCGGTGAGGCCTATGAAGTCGCTGCCCATCGAGTCGAGCCAGGTGCGCAGCACCTGCGGGGTGTCGCGCTGCGGGTCGGTGGAGACGAACACGACGTTGACCTTCTGCCGCTCCTCCGCGGGGAGCGACTTCATCGCGACGCCGATGTCCCCCATGGTGGTCGGGCAGACGTCCGGGCAACTGGTGTAGCCGAAGAACAGCAGGGTCGGCTTGCCGGCGGTCTGCTTGCGCAGGTCGTACGGCTGGCCGGCGGTGTCGGTCAGCTGGAGGTCCGGCTTCTCGAAGTTCTTGCCGAGCACGGTGCCCTGGTAGGGCGAGTCGGGCTTCTGCTGGGTCACCTTGGCGGGGCCGGTGGAGCCGCCGTCGGAACCGCAGGCGCTCAGGGTGAGCGCGGCGGCGAGGGCGACGGCGGCGGCGCCGGCCAGTCGGGCGGTGCGGGTGGTGCGGGTGGTGCGGAGGGTGCGGGGCATGGGAGGTCCGATCGTGCGCGGTGGATCACCGGCGGGGCCGTACCCGGGGCGCGGGTACGGCCGACGGCGGGTGCGGCCCCGCCGGTGCTGGGGTCAGGAGGCCGAGCCGCTGCTCTTGCGGCGCAGGCCGACGATGCCGAACGCGGTGCCGATCACGCCGACCACGATGCCGACGACGCCCAGCACGCGGGCGGTGGAGTCACTGGACTTCGAGTCGGCGGCGGCCTTGTCCTCGGTGCCGGAGTCGCCGTGGCCGTGGCCCCCGGCGGCGGCCGACGGGGAGGCGGTGGCCGTCACGCCGTGGCCGTCGGCGGAGGTGGACTTGGTCAGCTTCAGCACGGGAGCGGGCTTCGCCGGCTCCGGCTGGCCGTCCTTGGCCTCGTCGATCCAGCGGACGACGTCGCCGTTGTCGTAGCTCTGCAGCGCCTTGAAGACCAGGTTGTCGGCGTCGGTCGGCAGCGGGCCGAGCGAGACGCGGAACTCCTGGAACTGGCCGGGGGCGATCTTCACGCCCGCGTCGGCGGTCCAGGTGATCTTGGAGACGGCCTCGTTGACGTCGTTGCCGTGCACCTTGATCGGCTTGTCGAGCTTGGACTTCTCGACGACGGCGGTCCAGCCCGGCAGCGGCTGGGTCCGCACCGAGGCCAGCGGGTGGTCGAGCGGGAGGTTGATCTCCAGCTTCACCGTGCCGGCGGCGTCGTTCTCGTTCGGCACCCGGAAGTCGACGGCCGTGTAGCCGCCCTTCTCGGCGCTGCCCGGGTTCACGGTCACGTGCGCGGAGGCGGGACCGGCCAGCACCACCACGGAGGCGGCGGCGGCGAGGGCGACGGCGGCGATACGGCGGGAGGAGAGGGAACGCATGGTTTTCGTGGTCTCCGATCGGAGGCTCGGCGGGCAGGCCCGCTCCCGGGCACGGGGCTTCCGTGCCACGGCGGGGCCGCGCGGCGGGGGACGAGAGTGGGGGAGGCCGCAGGACCGCACGAGCTGGCGGGTACGGCTCGGCTGCTGCGCAGACCCGGACGGGCACCCATGGGGGGAGGTGCCGCGGACGGCGGGTCAGTACGCGAGCGCCCCGAGCGGCGGACCGCGCCGCACCACGCAGTGCCGCAGCGCGGCACCGGCCGGCAGCGGGTCGTCCCCGTCGCGGCCACCGGCCCGGCGGACCGGGCCGTCGGGCGTGCCGAGCAGGCCGCGCAGCAGGACCGCGACCAGCGCGAAGGCCGTCCGCAGCGGGGTCGTCCAGTGCTCCCGGGCCGCGGTGGCGGTGACCCGCACCAGCCGCCAGAGCGCCGCCTCGCCGCGCCGCAGCCACCAGCCGGCCACCAGGGCGGCGGCCAGGTGGCCCACGAGCATCGACGGCGTCATGCCCAGCACGCCGCTCTGCCACCACGGCGCGGTCGCGTACGCCCGCGGGTCCAGGCCCGCGCCGGCGACCAGCTGTTCGGCGGTCGGACTGCCGGGCAGCCCGAGCAGCGTGCCGGGCCGGGCCTCGTTGCAGATCAGCCGGCCGGCCACCTGCGGCAGGGTCAGCGGGCCAGGGCCCAGCGGACCGCCGTGGTGCGACCCGGCCGGGCCGCCGGCGGCCGCGTGGCCGCCGAAGGAGTGGAAGAGGACGTGCAGCCCGAACTGCCCCGCGCCGAGCGCGCCGGCGATCGAGGCGAGCGAGCGCTCCCGCCCGCCGAGGGCGACGGCCGTCACCAGGACGGCGGTGAAGCCGGTCGCGAGGGCCGGCAGGGCCACGTTCCCGCCGCCCGCCAGGGCGTGCCCGGCGGCCGCGATCAGCGTGCACACCAGGGCGAACGGGACCGCCCGGGCAAGCCGCAGGTCCCAGGCGGCGGCCCCCACCGGAGCGTCCGGTACGGGGGCGCCCGGGTGCTGGGCGGCGGCTGGGGCAGTCATGGCCGGGCCATCATCTCATCGCCTACCACCGCCGGATCGGCAGGGTGGGAAATCCCTACGAATGCCCCGTTCGGCCCCGGCGCACGGGCGCGGACGTGCGCCGCTCGGCACAGTCCCGTCCCCCAGTCCATCCGCCGAACGGGCGGTAGCGGACCTCCGGCACGGTTCACCCCGGCATCCCCCGGAGATACCTCGTTATATGTGGAGCCGCAGCCAGGAGGGACCTCCCGTGGACATCTGGTGGACTCTGCACCTCAAGCGCGACCCGGCCAGCGTGCCGCTGGCCCGCCGCATACTGCTCGGCGCGATGGCGACCGCGGGCGTCGACCCGCAGATCGCCCACGACCTCGGCGTCGCCCTCAGCGAGGCCTGCGCCAACGCCGTCGAGCACGGCACCGGCGGCCGGCCCGACGACGGCTACCAGGTCACCGCCTCGATCAGCGGCGACCTGCTGCGGATCGAGGTGACGGACTCGGGCCCCGGCCTGCCCGCCCCCGCCCCGGGCAGCCACGCGTCGCGCCGTCCGTCCCCCGCCCAGGCGCCGCCGGCCCGGCCGGTCCCGCGCCGCCGCAGCCGGCGCGGGCGCGCGACCGTCCCCGGCCCGCTGCTCACCGCCCACCGCCCGCGCCGCGACGGCCGCCCGTACGACACCCACGTCCTGCCGGGCGGGCGCGACGCCGACCCGGCGCCCACCCTCCGGCCGGTCGACCTCGACACCCTGCCCGAGCTCACCGCCGAGTCGGGCCGCGGCCTCTTCCTCATCCACGCCCTCACCGACCACGTCCAGCTCCGCAACCACCCGCTCGGGGGCGCGATCGTGAGCTTCGACAAGATCCTCAAGTGGCAGGACGGCGCTCTCCTGCGCCGGGCCTCGTAACGCTTATGGCTCTCTGACCTGCGCGAATGGCCGCTGCCGGGCCCCAGGTCGCAGCGCAGGCGAGGCAGGGATCAGGCCACCAGGGCACACGTGGGGCACATGCCCTCGGGTTTCGGCGGGGTATGCCCCGCGCCCGCACCCGGAAGCACCCTGTCGATCGCGGAACGGGTCCGCGACTCGCTGGCCGGCATCAGGTGGGTGTAGGTCCGGAGCGTGAAGCCCGGGTCGCTGTGGCCGAGGTAGGCAGCGAGCGCCTTGATCGTCTCGCCGGCATCCAGCAGCACCGAGGCGTAGGCGTGCCGTAGGGCGTGCATGCCGTCGTCCGGGGCCGCCTGGAAGTACTTCGCCCCCTTCTCGCGCGGCGGGATCACCCCGGCCGCGACGAGCGCCAGCTTCCACGCACCGGCGTTGAAGACGCTGCGGTGGTACGGCTTGGCGCTGTCATCGGTGAAGAGCAGGTTCGCCGTGTGGGCTTCACCATCGGCGAGACGCCAGGGGAGCGTGACCCGAGTCGGCGGGAACCTCCTCATGTGGGCCTTCAGGGCCCTTGCCAGACCATCGGGCAGCGGGACCTGCCGGACCTTGCCGCCCTTCGGCAGCGCGAACACCATCTTCTTCGCCACGAAGCGGACCTGCCGACGTACCGTCACCATGCGGCGGCGGAAGTCGATGTCGTCGACGGACAGGGCGAAGACCTCGCCCTGTCGCAACCCACAGCCGAACGCGACCGAGCCGCCGGCCTGGAAGCGCTCCGGCAGGCCGTTGATGACCGCGTGGACGCGCTCTACGGACCAGGGGACGACCGGCTCCTTCTCCACCTTCGGGAAGCTTACCGACTTGGCTCGGCAGGGGTTGGTGGCGATCGCTCCGTCGTCAACTGCCGAATCCAGCATCATGATCAGGACCGAGCCGTACCAGCCGATGGTGGACGGCGCGAAGCCTTCGTCCTGAAGTCGCCTCACCCAGCGCTTGATCGTGGTCGGCTTGAGCGCCCGGAGCTCCAACGTCCCCAGGCGGGCCGCGATGTGGTTGCGAACCACGCCGTCGTAGCGCTCCAAGGTGGTCGGGCCGGGGGTGACGGCCTCCAACCATGTCTCGGCGTACTCGGCCACGGTCGTCTTTCCCGCGTTCGGGTCGACGTAGGTGCTGTCCTTGAGCATGACCTTGAGCTCGGCAGCGCGGTCATCGGCCTTGGTCTTGAGCTCGAAGTCCTCCTTGCGCTGGACGTCGTCGGGGTCGCGGTAGCGAACCTGCCAGCGCTTGCCCTTGCCGTGGTCGGTGGTGGGGTACTTGCCCTTGTGCTCGCGGCAGGGCTTGTCGGTCGGGCGGGGGTAGGTCTTGTGCCAGGTGTCGTAGACGGTCGCCATTCGGCTCCTTCGGTCGGGGACATGGGAGGGCGCGGCCGTGGCCGGCGGTTGGGTGAAGTGGTGACGTGAGGCGCGACGCCTGATAGGCGGCGCATTGGGAGGAGCACGAAAGCCGCTCTCCCGGGGTGAGTGTTGGATGTTTATCGACCGGCAGCCATTTGTCAAGGAGAAGCCGCCGGATCGCCCCGGGCAGACTGAATGGTGTCCGATCGTGCCGAATCGTCCCAGGCTTCCAGGGTGCTTTTCGGGTGGGTCCGCGCAAAAGCCTGGGAGCCGGTCGGGGAAGGTCGGCAGCCCGGGGCATCGCCTCTTCCACCCTGGTGGGACGCCCGCGATGGGGCTGATCAAGATTTTTTTCGGGGAAACCGCCGAATTCCTGGCTCGGGAGATATGCCAGCAGATAGCTTCTTCAACGGCCGCCACGAAAGTGGAACCCCCACACTCCCGTCAGGCGGCCAGCGGGCCGGGCCCGGGCCCGTTTTAGGTTCCGAGCCGGGTTGCATGGAGACTTCCTCCTCGCGGCCTCGCGACGCCCCATTCTTGGGGATTCTTCGGCGTGCCCGCACACCCCCCTTTCCCCTACCAGCTGGAGACCTCTTGCCCAAGACGTTCCGCGCCGCCGCCACCGATCGCCGGCCACTGGCCACCGCGGAGGAGCTTGCCGCGTACCTCGGTGTCCCGCTGGGCACCGTGTACGCCTGGCGGCACCGCGGCCAGGGCCCGGCCGCGATCAAGGTCGGCCGGCACCTGCGCTACCGCTGGACGGAGGTGGAGGCTTGGCTGGACGGCCAGCGCGCCGACCACGCCGCCGCCTGATCCCGCTCGTCCCACCACCGCGCCGAAGCCCGGAAGCCGTTTCGTCCACCGCCGGCTGAACTTGCCGCCCCGCGATGGATCCCGGCCCCGAGCGGCCTTACCGTTCGCACTCGCCGCCGCACCAGTCGCGCCTGTCGAAGGCCCACGCTGCGGCGCCCCCATCTCCTGCCATCCTCTTCCCCTTTCGCGGTGCGGCGGCTTGCCGCACCGCAGTCTGGAGTCCCCGCCATCACCTCCGCGCCTCACCTGCCCGTGGCCGCCTGGCCGCCGTTCGCCAACCCGGGCCGGCCCGACGCCAGCCTCCACGTCCAGCCCCTGGCCGAATCCACAGCTGGTGGAGAGTCGGCCGCGCACGATGCCCCTGCGGCAGACGGCACGCCGGACCTTGACGCGATGCCGCAGTCGCCGGGTGCCGACCTGCTGACGGAGCTGCACGACCACATCCGCCGGTACGCGGTCCTGCCCTCCGAGGAGGCGCTCGACGCGGTCGCACTGTGGGTCGCCGCGACGCACCTGCAGGCGGTGTGGCACCACGCGCCGCGCCTGGCGATCGTGGCCCCGACCCGGCGGTGCGGGAAGTCCCGCCTGCTCGACATCCTGGTCGAGACCGTCCACGACCCGCTGATCACGGTCAACACCAGCGCGGCGGCGATCTACCGCTCGCTCAGCGACCGGCCCAGGACCCTGTTGGTCGACGAGGTCGACACCATCTTCGGCAACCCCCGCACGGCCGAGATGAACGAGGGCCTGCGCGGCCTGCTGAATGCCGGCCACCAGCGCAACCGGCCCGTCACCCGGTCGGTCGGCAACGACCACCAGGCCCGCGAGTTCGACACCTTCGCCATGGCCGCCCTCGCCGGGATCGGCGACCTGCCCGACACGATCATGGACCGGTCGATCGTGATCCGCATGCGCCGTCGCGCCGACGGCGAGGTCGTCGCCCCGCTGCGGGATCGTCGCGACGGCGTCCTGCTGCGGGCGACCCGCGCCAAGCTCGCCCTGTGGGCTTCCCGCGTGCGGGACCAGGCCGAGGCCCTGCACCCGGACATGCCGGTCGAGGACCGCGCCGCCGACACCTGGGAGCCCCTGGTGGCCGTTGCCGACCTCGCCGGCGGCTCGTGGCCGGACCGTGCCCGCCTGGCGTGCGTCCGGATGGTCGCGGCCGAGGAGGAGATCGAGGAGGACAGCTGCGGCGGCGCGCGGATCCTCGCCGACATCCGCCGGATCTACTTCACCCACGGCGACACGGACACCCTGCCCACCACGGCGATCCTCGCGGCGCTCAACGACGACCCCGAAGCGCCGTGGGCCGAGCACGGACGCGGCGGCCTCACCGCCCGAGCGCTCTCCGGGCTGCTCAAGGACTACCGGATCTCCTCGGCCAACATCCGCCTGCCCGACGGCACCCAGCGCAAGGGCTACACCCTCAACAAGTTCGCCGACTCCTGGCGCCGCTACTGCCCCCGAATCCACCCGCTCCCCGAGCGCGCCCCGGCCGGCTGACCCCGGCCCGGGTGCGGTAGATGCCGTCGCCGACGTCCCATTCGCTCTCCCATACGCCCACCACCGGGACGGCAACCTTCCGGGACCCGTCCGCACGTCCTGCCGACCGCAAGGCGGGAGACCGGACCGGACCGATTCGGCGGTACCGGACCAGGACGGTAGCGGGACGGAGCGCCACCGCACACGGTCCGGGCACGACAACGGACTTCGGCACGCGAGACGGATGAGACGGACCGCGGCACCCAACCCGGCCGGACCGGTCCGGAGTCCGCAGCGTGCGGTCCGGTCCGGTGTCCGGCGCCGGTCCGGATGCACGGTCCGGAAACTGCCGGACCTTTCCTGCGCTGGTCCGGACCGTCCGGACCGTCCGGTCGGCACGCATGGACTGGTCCAGCGGTCCGCTGGACCGGTCGGGTCCGTCCGGACCGCTGGACCGAAATCTGCCGGCCCTCCGCTCACGGACCGCGTTGGCGGACCGGACCGTTCGGACCGAATTCCACTCACCGATCAAGCGGTCCGACCGGTGGACCGGACCGGACCGCTTGGTCCGCTCGGTCCGGTCCGGAAGTGCCCCGCCAGCCGGACCGGACGGTCCACCGCCCGCAGCCTCACGGTCCGGACCGTCTCTCCGGTCCGTCGGTTGGTCCGGTCGGGCCACTGGACTGGCGGACCGGCGGACCGAAATCTGCCGACCATCTGCTCACGGACCGCGCCAGCCGGACCGGACGGTCCGCCGCATGCAGCTTGCGGTCCGGACCGCTTCCTGCCCTGCCCAGGCCATCGGTCCGGTCCTGTCCGGTCCGAAAGTGCCCTGCTGGCCGGTCCGGTCCAGAACCGCCCGAGCCGTGGACCGGACCGGCCTCCCTCCCCGAGCGCCCACCGGACCGTTCCGGCCGGACCGGGAAACGCCCCTTCCACGCCCGAAGTTCGGCACCGCCAAGCCGGGCGCTGTCCGGACACTGCCCACCCCGACCCCACCATCCCCCGGAGCATCCCCTGACCGACACCCGACCCGCACCGCATACCCACACGACCGGCGTCGTGAGCAGGCCCGCCCGCAACGGAGGCGACCACCCCCAGGTCAACAGCGGAGCAAGCGAGTGCGTGCGAGGCCCCTACGGGGCCGCGCACGGGGACGTCCACGCCCAGGGGGGCGTGGACGTGCCGGTGCTGCCGGGGGCGGCAGCACCGGAGCTTCACCGCGAGGGCGCGGCGAAGCAGGAGGAGACGCCCGCCGTCGAGCCTCACGCGCCCGCCCGAACCGAGCGTGCTTCGCGTGCCGCCGCGCGTCGTCCCAAGCGCCGCCGACGTGACAACGAGAACCCGAAGAGGAAGAAGCTCGGTTTCCGCTGCACCGATGAGCGGGCAGCGCAGATCAAGCGGCTCGCGCAGGAGGTCGGCCTGAACGTGGCCGACTACCTGGAGCGCCAGGCCCTGACCCCGGGCGGTGCCGGAACGGTGACCCGCGACGAGCAACTGGACGAGGCCGTGCGGGCGCTGGATGCGGCGCGGTTGCAGGTCGGCCGGGTCGGCGTCAACGCCAACCAGATTGCCTTCCAGCTCAACGCCCAGCTCGGCATCGACCACGGCCCGGCGCAGGCCACCCTGGAGAAGGCCAGGGAGGTGCTGGCCGAGGCCCGCCGGGCTGCCGCCCAGGTCGACGCCACGGCGATGCGTGTGGCGAAGGCCGCCCGCCGGTGATCACCACGGCCCGCTCCGGCAGGAACACGCTGAAGGCGCTGGAGTACCTGTACGGTCCGGGCCGGCGCAACGAGCACACCGACCCGCACCTCGTTGCGTCATGGGACGGCTTCGCCCCCGACCCGGGCCGCGACCGGGAGGCCACCCTCGCTCAGCTGCGGGACGCCCTCGACCTGCACGTCGTTCGCTACGGCAGGCCGATCAACAAGCACGTCTACCACCGCATGGTCCGGGCCGACCCCGGCGACCGGGACCTGAGCGACGAGGAGTGGGGCGCCATCGCCCGCCGGGTCGTGGCCGCCGCCGGCATCGCCCCCGACGGCGACCCGGACGGCTGCCGCTGGGTCGCCGTTCACCACGGCGACAACCACATCCACATCCTCGCCACCGCGGTGCGCGCCGACCTGACCCAGGCGCGCCTGCGGGGCGACCAGTACCGGACGGAGAGCGAGCTCACCAGGATCGAGCGGCAGTACGGGCTCAAGGACTGGTCCGAGACCCGCACACCGGAGTACCGGGCCGCGATCCCCAAGCGCGCCAAGAGCCCTGAGCTGCGCAAGGCGGAGCGCCTCGGCCTGGAGGAGACTGGGCGGGCCCGGCTGCGGACCGGTGTGCGCCGGGCCCTTGCCGGCGCCGCGGGCGAGGAGGAGTTCCTCGCCCGCCTCACCGCGCAGGGCATCGAGTTCGAGGTCCGCTGGCTGCCTTCCGGCGACGCCAAGGGCTACAAGTTCGCCCTGCCCACCGGCGGTCCGGGCGGTCCGGTGTGGTTCTCCGGCAGCCAGCTCGCCGCCGACCTCACCCTGCCCAAGATCCACGAGCGCTTCGCCACCGGCGTCGACCAGCCCGCCCCCAGCCGCCCGGGTGACAAGGGGCGTCCGGCCACGGCCCGGTACCGGGCCAGCACCAGCGTCGACCGGGCGACTGCCACCATCGACGACGAGCCCCGGGCTGGCCAGGTCGCCGCAGTGGTCAGCGGCACGATCGAGGTCCTCGACACCCTCGCGCTCACCAGCCCCGTCCTGTCCAGGAAGGAGATCAACCAGGCCGCCCGCGCCCTGGAGTACACCGCTGTCGCCCGCACCCGCGCCGCCCGCAGCGACCGGCGGGCCATGCGCTCGGCCGCCCGCGAACTCCTCTACACCGGCTCCGGCAACGGCGGCCGGGGCGACGAGGGCACCGCCGCCGCCACGATCCTGGCCAGCCTGGTCCTGCTCACGATCGTCATCGCCAAGTGGCACGCCGCCCAGGGCCACCAGCGCCAGGCCGAGGCCGCGCACACCGCAGCAGCGCACCTGCGTACCGCCTACGGCCGGCACGCTGGGCGCCCGCTCGCCGTGCTCGACACCCGAGGGCGCCAGCTTCCGGAGGCGGACCTCGACCGGCACGAGACGGCGCTCCGGCAGGCGCTGCCCGCCGACCAGGCCGTCCGGGTGCTCGCCGAGGACGGCTGGGCGGCACTCGCGGCCACGTTGGCCGAAGCCGAACAAGCGGGGCACGACGTGCAGGCCCTGCTTTCCCGGGCCGCCGGGCAACGCGACCTGGTCGGCGCCGACTCGCCCGCCGCCGTGCTCACTTGGCGCATCCGGCGCAACAGCCGCCTCCCGGCCCCGGTGCCGAAGGCCACGGCGGAGGACCGCCGCACCAGCGCGGCCCGCTCCAGGAGCGCCACCGGCCACACCACCACACCGGCGGGCACGGCCGCCCAGCCGCCCCGGCCGCCGGCGCCGCCCGCACCCGGCCAGGCACGCCGAACGCGGTGACCAACCGGCGGGCGGGTCCGCATCACCACGCCCACCCTGCTGATCACGCCCCTCCCTCCCCGCCGCCGAACTGCCGGGGAGGGAAGGCCGGACCCACCCACTCCCATGTCCGTCACACCCCTTCGGAGACAGCTACTTGAGTTCCATCCCGGTCATCGAACGCACCGTGTTCTCGGCGTCCCGCACCGCCGAGTTCCTGGACTGGCGGGCCCTGCAGTCCCAGACCGGACAGCCCCGCGCGAGGTTCGGCGACGTCGTGATCAAGGAACTGCTCGACAACGCCCTCGACGCGGCGGAGTCCGCGCGCGTGCGCCCGGAGATCGGCCTCGCGCTGTCCTGGTCCGGCGATGTGGCGCGCGTGTGCGTGACGGACAACGGCCCAGGCATGCCGGAAGAGGTGGTCGAGCGGATCCTGGACTTCACCCGCAACGTCTCCGACAAGGAGAGCCTTCGCTCGCCGACCCGCGGCATGCAGGGCAACGCCTTCAAGACCCTGCTCGGCATCCCCCACGCCCTCGGCGTCACCGCACCGGTGGTCATCGAGGCACACGGGGTACGGCACGAGATCGCCGTCTGCGCCGACCCCTCGGGCGATGTCGCCACCCGCCACACCAAGGCCCCCACCGGCCGCACCACCGGCACCTCGGTCACCGTGCAGCTGCCCGCCGACCTGGTCACCGGCGAGAAGGCGGCCGGCTGGCTGCAAAAGTTCGCCCTCGTGAACCCGCACGCCCGCCTCGTTGACCACGCTCAGGCCGGCGGCGCAGAAGGGGCCGGAATTTACGAGCCCACCGCCCGGCCGGGGTGGCGCAAGCCCCTGCCCACCGACCCGACCAGCGCGCACCACTACGACGATGCCGCGATGGCGAAGCTGGTCTTCGCCCACATCCGCGAGCACCGCCAGGGTGGCGCGGACCGGACGGTCCGGGCGTTCACCAACACCTTCGCGGGCCTGACCGGCTCGGCCAAGGCCAAGCTCGTCGCCGACCAGGTCCCCCAGGTCACGCACCTGTCCGGGTTCGAGGAGAACCCGGACCAGGTGCCGGTGCTGCTGGCCGCCATGAAGCAGCACAGCAAGCCGCCCACGCCCTCCTACCTCGGCCAGGTGCCCCGCGACCACTGCACCCATGTCCTCGACCAGGCGTTCGGCGTCGAGGAGGCATGGTTCACGCGCAAGCAGCTGACCGACAAGGCCGGCGTCCCGTGGAGCATCGAGGTCGCCCTCGCCCGCACGAAGCGACCCGGCACCGTCGCCTTCGCGGTGAACTACTCGGCGACGTTCGGAGACCCGCTGGCCCACACCCACCTGGTCGGCGACCAGGTCGACAGCGTCGGGGCGGGCTCGTTCCTGGCCCAGGCCGACGCCGCCCCCGGCCCGGGCAACCAGTTCCGGCGGGCCGCCGTCGTGCATCTCATCTGCCCGGTCCCGCAGTTCACCGACAAGGGCAAGACCGTCCTCGTCGTCCCCCGTGAGGTCGCCGACGCCTGCGCGAAGGCCCTCACCGCGGCAACCCGGGTACTGCTCAAGGACAAGCGCTCCCGCCAGAGCGCGGACCGGCGCGAGCTGCGGGCAGCGCTGCGGGACCACAAGGCGCACACCGCGACCCAGGCCGCGCCGAAGGTGTCGAAGAAGGACGCCGTGTTCACGGTCCTGCACGAGGCCATCGGCCAGGCCCGCGGCGCCGAGGGCCTGTCGTTCTCCTCCCACACCCTCTTCTACAAGATCCGCCCGCTCGCGCTGACGCTCCTGCCCGCCGCCAGCAAGCTCAAGGCCCCCTACGTCGAGCAGAAGCTGATCCCCGACTGGGAGCGCGAGAACGGGCCGATCCAGGGCCTCTACCGCGAACCCCGCGGAACCCTCCACCACCCCCACGACCCCGCCGGGATCCGGGACGTGCGCCTGGGCACCCGCGAGGTCCAGCAGTACACCCCGCCGCAGTGGAGCTACAACAAGATCCTCGTCATCGAGAAGACCGGCCTGTGGCCGCCGGTCCGCGAATCCGGCATCGCCGAGCAGTACGACATGGCCGTCATCACCAACGAGGGCTACGGCACCGAGGCGTGCCGCGAACTCCTCGCCAAGATGCCCCCCGGCGACGTACAGATCTTCGTCCTCCACGACGCCGACCCCTACGGCTACAACATCGCCCGCACCCTCGGAGAGGAGACCGCCCGCATGCCCGACCACCGCGTCAAGGTCATCGACCTCGGCCTGACCGTCGACGACGCCATCGCCAAGGGCCTGGACTCCGAGCCCGACACCCGCGACGCCGCCCTGCCCGCCCGCATCCTGCCCCACCTCACCGACACCGCCCACACGTGGTTCACCGGCGAAGCCATCGCCTGGCGCCCGAACGGCGAGCCCGCCAAGTGGCGCTACCAGCGCGTCGAACTCAACGCCTTCTCCTCCCCGGAGCTCATCGCCTACATCAAGGAAGGACTCGCCCGCCACCAAGCCACCGGCAAGGTCGTACCGCCCGACGACCAGCTGCGGGCCACCGCCTGCCAGCGCCTGCACCGAAGCGTCGTCGGGGCCGTCGGTGAGGCGATCGACGCCATGTTTCCCAAGGACCGGCTCATCCAGGCGGTCTGGGCCGGCCTCGACAGCGACCAGGTCACCGACATCGGCCCGGCCGACATCGCCCACCTCCACACCGACCACCCGACCATCTCCTGGGAAGACGCCGTCCACGCCCTCGTCACCCAGCGACTGCGCCACCACCCCAACCTGACCGACCTCGCCCGCCAGGCCGTAGCCGAACTGCAGGCCACAGACGGCCGATAAACGGCACCCCCGGACGGCTGCCGCCCCCACCACCGGGGCGGCAGCCGTAGGGTTTTGTGTCGGTTCGATGTCTTCTCCCGTCATCGGGAAGCATCCCCGCCCGCCGGACGTCGTGTGGTACTTGCAACCGTCACCGACGCTGAAGGGCACCGAACTTGACCAACCCCGCCAACGCCGACCGCAACCCCCACCGCGCCGAAGTCCTCGCCGTCCCCCACCCCGCACCCCTCAACCCCCGCGGCACCACCATCACCTGCGCGATGTGCGACGCGGAACGCGACTGGCTCCTGATCCACGTCCAGCCCGACCTCGTCTTCGTCCGCTGCCGCTGCACCCACGAATGGCGCGAACACGACCTGGCGACCGCCCACGTCACCACCGCTTGCGGGGACGACGGCGGGCCCCTGCGGGAGTGGGAGTCGTTCGAGGAGATGTACCGCGGACTCGGCTTCGACGGACTGCTCGCCGGCACCGTCTGGAACTGAGCTGACGGAGCGGGGCTGCCACCAGGTCGGCGGTAGCCCCGCCCTCCCGCAGGATTGACGGCTGCGGTGTACCAATTGCCTTGCCGCGACTGGCCGGTGTGATCGTGATCGCTGGACGATTTAGTCGATCTTCGGGCAGTGCATGTGCTACGTTCCGTGGTCCAACCGAAAATAGGCGACCCCGGCGGTGCTACCAACACCCCGGGGTCCGGCAACAGGAGTGCGACCTCCCGATGCGTGTCCATCGTAGCGCCCACGTGCGCAATTTCACCGTGCTGCCCAACACCGTCCTGCAGTACCGACGGCTCTCCTACACCGCCCGCGGCCTCCTCGCGGACCTCCTCTCCCGCCCCGACGGCTGGCGCGAGGACGGCCGACACATGGCCGACACCAGCCCCCAGGGACGCGGCGCGATCCGCAAGGCCCTGAAGGAACTGGCCGAGGCGGGCTTCTACCGGGTCGAGAAGATCCGCATGCCCGACGGCACCATCCGCACCGAGACCCACGTCTACGACACCCCGCAGCTCACGGTGCTGCCGGGTGCCACCCGTCCGGTCTCCGGTGAAGCGACCACCGGCGGTGCTGACGCCCTTGTAAAGGACCTGGTGAAAGAACCCTCCCTCCCCGCCGAGCCGGCCGACGAACCGGTCCTCGCCGACGAGCCGCAGGCGAGGACGGGAGGGCGGGAGGAAGACCCCGAGGAGAAGACCGGCGAGCAGCCCGTGGCGGTGCCGGACGAGCAGGTCCGCGAGGCGGTCGCCACGCTGTTCCGGGTGATCCGCCCCGAGCCGCGCCTGCGGCTCGGCCAGGCCGAAGCCGAGGACCTCGCACCCCTCGTCACGCGGTGGCTGGAGCACGGCGCGACCCAGGCCGACCTCGCCCAGGCCCTGCTGCCCGGCCTGCCCGCCCCGGTGCACTCGGCGGTCGCGGTGCTCCGCTACCGTCTGGAAAGGAAGATGCCGCCCGTCCAGGCGGCTGTGCGGCCCGCAGCGGCCCGGTACGCCGAGTGCGCCAAGTGCCACGACCCGGTGCCCCAGGCGGGCACCTGCCGCCCCTGCGCGGGCCTCGGCACGCGCACGGTCGCTGTCGGCGGGGATGAGGCGGCCACCCGGGGTGGAGCGGCCCGCGCCAGGGCGGCCCTGCGCGCCGGGAAGACCGTCGGTATGGACCTGGGTGGACTGGTCACGGCCAGCTGAGCCCCTGCTCCGGGCAGGTCGTCCTGCGGATCAGGTGTCCGGGGCACAGACCTATCGGTCCTGGCCGGCGGTGGCGTGAGGGGGAGCGCCGCACTGGCACGGGTGCTCGCCCGGCAGGAGGGCCAGGCCGTGCAGCATGTAGGCGGCCAGGCCCGGCGAGGAGGCTGCGTTCGCGCCCAGCCGCGTGTAGAACCGGGTCATCTGTGACTTGAGGGCGCGGTGGCTCGGGCCGCCGTGTTCGGCGAGGTCCGCGAGCGTGTAGCCGCGGACGAGTTCCCCCATGACGTCCAGGTCCCACGGCTTGACCAGCTCCCGAGGGTCGCGCGGGTCCCTCAGCGGGGCGATGAGGCGGGTCCGGCAGCCGATGTCGACGGCCTGGACGCGGGTGGCCGCGCCCAGGGACCTGAGTGCTTTCCGGGCCCGGCGGGTTCCGCCGGTCCTGGTGGTGCCGAAGTGCTCGCCGATCTCCTGGTCGGTCCTGCCGGCGGCGAGCAGGCCGAGAACGGTGTGCTCGGTGATCGTCAGCACGGGCCGCACGTGGCAGGAGGGGCATGGGATGCCCTGCACCCAGCGCTCGGCAGCCGGGTCGGCGGCGTGGAGGCATCGACAGGGGTGGTCGTCGGGCAGCAGCCGGGCGCCGTGCAGACGGTGGACGGTCATGACAGTGCGCCCCGGGCCTTCGGGGATGTCCAGTGCCGCGCCGAGTCGGCCGACGATGTAGGTGATCTTCCCTCGTGTGAGCCCGAGGAGGTCGGCGGTCTCAGTGACGGTGTGGCCGAGGACGAGGCGGCGCGCGATCTCGCGCTCGTCCTCGGTCAGGTCGCGGTTCAGGAACCTGGGCGGGATGGGGGCGGGCAGAAGCATGGCTCGGTAGGCGATGTCGATGCCCTGGGCGCGGCTGGTCGCTCCCAGATTGTCCAGGGACCGGGCCACCAGCTCGTCGGCGGCGGTCCCGTCCGGGGCCGCGACACCGAGTCCGAGCCGACGGGCGATCCCGTAGGCGGACACCCCGCCGGCGACGAGTGCCAGCGCCTGCTGCTGGTCCCAGGCCAGGGCGAGGCGCTCACCGCAGTGCGGGCAGGCCCAACCGAGGACGCGACGTGCTGGCGGACCGTCGGCTGCACGGATCAGGAGGTTCGTCATGCCTCCGTACCAGGCCCGCATATGCGCGGGTGCCGACGCGCGAGGCCGTTGTCTATCAGCAGGCGGGTGGCCGCCAGCAGCAGGACCAGGCCCAGCGCGTAGGTGGTGCCCGCCAGCACCACGGGCCCGTGCAGTGGATGCTCGTGGTGCAGCACGGCCGCTGCCGTCGCCGAACCGCCGGCCAGTGCCAGCAGCAGGCAGGCCGCCCCGGCGAGCAGGGCTGCGAGGAGCCGACTGCGGCGCGGCGGCATCAGCTCGTCCCGGTGGGCTGCGCGGCCCGGTCACCGGGGCGGCCGAGCCTGGTGTCCGGCCAGCCGTCGCCGAGCGCGCTCAGCGGCACGAGGCCGGTCAGGAGGGCGCGGGCGGCAGCCTGCGGCCGGGAACGGACTCCCAGGGTGCGGAGGATGTCCTGGACGTAGGTCTTGACGGTGCCCTCCGTCAGGTGGAGCCGCTTCGCGGTCGCCTTCGGTTCCTTCCCGGCGACCAGGGCGGCAAGTACCTCCCGGTGGCGGCGGGGCAGCGGCAGGCCGCTGGGGTTGAGCACCGGGACGTCCTCGGCCTGCACCCAGCCCCAGGCGACGCCGAGGGCGGCGGCGTGGTGGCGGTGCGGCGTCCCGAGCTTGGCCGTCAGCGCTGTGACGGCGGCGCCGACCTTCGTCTCGGCGATGCCGGTGGCGCGGCTGACCACCGCGTTCAGGTGACCGCCGGCCACCTGGCGCAGCAGCAGGACCTCGGACTCGGACAGGTCCGGCTTGTCGGGCAGGGAATCGGGCATGGCGAAGCTCCTCGCGAAGAGACTGAGTGGAGGGAGAACGTGGGGGGCGGTGCCGCGCTAAGCGGCGGAGCGCGGCAGGTTGAGCGCGGCCAGCAGCTCGGGGCCGATCCGGCGGGCGGCGTGCGGGCCGATGGTGAGGATCAGATCGCCGCAGCGGGCGAGGGAGGCGGCCACGACCGCAGGACCGGGCCGGCACGGACCGGGTCCGGGGATTACGAGCGTTCCGCCGAAGTCGGCGCGGGCGAGGGCCTCGATGCCGTCGGCGTGGCACTGGGCGCGGGCCAGTGTCGAGTGGACGGGCAGTACCACCGTGTGGTCGACGCCGCGCAAGGCGTCGGCGATCCGCTCGGCGAGCGCCTCCGTGCGCAGGTGGCCGACCGGCTCGAACACGGCGATCACCGCGCCCTCGGTGAGCACCCAGGCACCCTCGACGGCGGCGGCGATCTCCTCCGGGTGCTGGGCACAGGACTCCACCACGGCTACGTCGCCGACCGTGCCCAGGCGGGTCAGTGACCGCTCGACGCCCGGGAACGCTCCCAGCCCGTCGGCCAGCTCCTTCCCGGACAGCCCGAGCGCCCAGCCGGCCGCGAACGCCGCCGCGACGCCGAGGGCCTCCTTCGTACCGGCGGCAGGCACGGTGACGGCGAACCGCTCACCGCCCGCCTGGAGAGTGAGCCGGTACTCCTCACCGCTCCACCGCATCCCGAGGACAGCCACGTCCATGCCCTCGCCCCGACCGACCGTCACCACCCTGGGCCCCGGTGTTCGGCGCAGCCGCTCCAGCAGCTGCGCGTAGCCCGGCTGGCCGGACCACACCACCACGGTCTCGCTGCGGCGGGCGAGGGCCTCGATTTCGTCCAGCGCGTCCTCGCGCGCCGCGAACGTCGGCGGTGCCACGTCGGCGGCGGTGACCAGCGTGACCGCCGGTCGGAGCCCTTCCCCCAGGGTGTGGTGTTCCCGTCCGGGCGCGGCGGCCTCGTGGAGTGCGGTGTCCGGGCAGAGGTCGACGACCAGGACCTCGCCGCCGCCGTCGTAGCCGGGGGCGTCGCCGCGGGGAGCGGCGTTGAGGATCCAGCCCGGGTCGCGGACGGTGAGCGCGCAGGTCAGGGCAGCTGCGGCCGTAGCGGTGCTGTGGCTGCCCGCGACGGCGACGACGGTGGGCGCGGTGGCGGCGAGTAACTCGATCGCCCGGCAGTGGCCCATCGTCGGCAGGCCCGGGCCGGTCGCGAGATCCAGGATCTCCGGCACGGCCGTGTTGTCCCCGCCCCAGATCAGGCTCGTCGTGCGCTGGTCCACGGGCTGGAGCGCCGCACCGGTGCGGTCGAGGTGCCGGAGCAGTTCGTTGTGGTGGCTGTCCTGCCGCGGTGCGATCGTCACCCGGGCGCCGCGCCGGGCGAGGTAGGCCGCGAGCCCGGCCATGCCGGGGCTGTGCGGGTCGGGGAAGTGAGGGGCAGCCAGGACGGCGGGCAGCGGCATCGGGCGGGCCGGACCTCTCCGGTCCTCCGGCGCCGTGCTCACGCCGCCACCGCCAAGCCCTGGTCGGCGAGTTCGATCAGGCGAGCCGCGATCTGCCCCAGGTCCGCGCCCTTGGCACCGACCACGGCGAGCATGGACCGGTCGGGCGCGCCCACCAGCGTGAGGGTCTGGCCGAACCGGTCCTCGATCACGCTGTGACCCCACGGGTACGCGCCCGAGGTGAGAACGCCGACGATGCCGACGCTATTGATGCTCACAGCGCCCAACGCCGACATCGCGGCCGCCCAGCGGTCGGCGTCGTCACGGTCGATGCCGCGCGAGGTACCCAGGACAAGGCCCTCGGGGCTGACGTGGATGGCGGCGACGGCACCCGTGGTGCCGGCCACCAGGGCGACGAGGGAGATCGGTTGCAGGTGGGGCACGGTTACTCCTTGGTTCTGGTCAGACGGTGAAGGACGGCGTAGTAGAAGCCCGAGCGTGTGTGGGGGACGAGGCCGTCATTGATCGCCGGGATCACACAGCGTCCGCCTGAAGCGCAGGGCGAATTGGCCGCTGAGTGGCGACGGTTGGCAGTGAGACCCTCACGGGCTGGCCGGTGAACAAACCGGCGATGCTGCGCGCAGGCCAGGCGGAGGGATGCGTTCAGGTGGTGGTGGTCGGTTAGCGCCGGAGCTGTCCCCGGCTGTGATCAGGCGGCGTTGGGCGATCGCCTGGAGTCGGCGACCGCGTTCCAGGGCCGTGCGTGCGCGACGGAGAGCGACGGCGAGGTCCTCGCGGTTGGTCAGCCTGCCGCTGCCGTCCGGGATGACCAGCCATTGCCGAGGTCCGACTGGTCCGGCGCCCGGTGCTGGCATCAGTAGCGTCGGGGGCTCGCTGCCGTCCTCGGGGGCGGTCAGCAGCTCCGTGTCCTTCATCTGCCACCCCGCACCGGGGCGTACCGCCACCAGCCAGTAGCTTCGCTTGTCGCCGTGGTCGTACAGCACCGGGCCGGGAGCTATGCCGTTTGATGTCAGCTCGGCCACCACCGCGGCGGTGAGGTCCCCACCGAAGAGCAGCACCGCGTCGAACCGGCAAGAAAGCTGCACCGGGGCGAGCAGGCCGTCGCGCCACAAGTCCGTGATCGTGTGAGGGGTGCTGCTGACTCCGGCGAGCCAGCGCCCGCCGAGTACGTGCGGCGGCGTGATTCGTCTGACGCTCATCACAAGCCCTTCGTTGGGGATTCAAGCGAGAGGCGTCCGGTTGCCTCTGGTCAGGCGGGAGCCACCTCCTTCGCCGTGCCACGGGACGGGAGCAGCCGAACAGCGCAGGCACCAAGGCCGAACGTCGCCGACAGGTCCCGCCACGCCGCTGAAACGGAGGGCCACGGTTGCCCCGGAACGGTGGTGCGGGGCTCGCCCCTTTCGAGAGGGCCGCCAGCCCCAACGCTGTCCGGGGTCGGCATCCTGGAGTCCGGTGACGCCAGTGCGTTGAGGCAAAGGCATCCCCGGAGACCTCCGCGGTGCTGCTCATGCGGGGATCTGGTCGACCGCCTCGCGCCTGGGCCGCAGCAGATCCGGCGCGGCCTCCGCCTCGGCGGTGGCAAGTCGGTCCGGCGGGGCGTGGTCGACGCCCCGGCGGCGCAGGTCGGCGGTGGTGCGTTCGGCGGTGGCCATCGCGGTCCCGCTCCTGCGGTGGAATCCGGCGTGCCTCGGCCTGGGCCGCAGAGCGTGCGCACGGGGCGAACGGCACCGCGGTGCGTCGTGAGGGCGCTCCTGTGGCGGCGCCACCGTGGCGTCTGGCTGACCTATGGAGGGCTCCTGCCGGGGCCCGCACTCGAACCAGACGACCTTCGTGCCAGTGCTCTCGTCGGTTCGCACTCCCCAGGCATTGGACAGTGCCCGGACCAAGTTGAGGCCCTGGCCACTGGTCATCGCCTCGCCGAACTGGTCTTTCACCAGCGGCATTTGGAGGCTTTCGTCAGACACCTCGACGCGGACTGCGGTGCCCGTCCAAGCCGCGCTGACGGTCGTCGGCGTACCGGCGTGGATGACCGCGTTGGCAATCACCTCACCGGCCAGCAGGCCGATGTCTCCGATCCGCTCGGACGGCAGGGCGAGACCCCACCGGCTGATGCCGTCGAGGAGGATCCGCCGGGCTTCTGCGGCGTCCTTCACGGTCGGGGCTACATGCAAAGCCAGCCGGAATGGCCGGCGTGGTGCCAACGGAGCGCCCAGGTGGGCAGGGCGCAGCAACTCAGACATGGGAGACCCCCGGTGAGCACGGCGACAGCGACAGATCACCGAAGGTGTGGTGCAGGCCACGGTCGGTGAAGGCACTGCTACGGTCTCGTACTCAGGACTGAAATGCAACACATGTCACCACCGTCAATTGACGGTGGTGACCGCCTGGCGCCGGGCGCGCGTGCATCAGACTTGACGTTGAATCAGGGGCGACTGATAGGGGTGGGGCATGGACGCAGAGGTCACGACAGAAGAGCAGGAGGAACGCCCCGCCGGCGTGCCGTTCCTCCGACACCTCCTCGGCGGTCGGCTCCGCCGGATCCGCGAGCAGCACAAGCTCACTCGTGAGCAGCTCGGCGATGCCCTTGGCCTCTCGGCTGCGGTCGTTCGGCGGCTGGAGACAGGCCGGAACATCATCAAGGTCCACGATGTGAATTCATGGGCCACGCAGTTCAACCTGGATCTGGCCACCGCTGACTCGCTCAGGGCGATGGCCAAGGAGAGCAAGGAGCACGGCTGGTGGTCGGCGGAGGACGTTCATCCGGCGTTCAGCGCTCTCGTCGAGGCCGAGAGGCTCGCCAGGCGCATCAAGAACTGGGAGCCGGGCATCATCCCGGGCCTGCTGCAGACCACTGGCTACACCGAGGAGGTCATCGCCAGCGCCCGGTTCCGCTGGAAGGATGACAACCCGCTACCGCTCGACAAGGCCGTCGAGCGCGCTGAGCGGCGCAAGCAGGTGCTGTTCGGGGAGAATCCGCCGAAGGCATGGTTCATCCTCGGTGAGGCCGCGCTGCGGATGCGCGTCGGCGGGGCTGATCTCATGCGTGCCCAGATTGCGCACCTGATCGAGGTCTGCGCCTTGGACAACATCACGATCCAGGTGCTCACCGAGGACTCCGGCTACCACGTCGGAACCACGGGCCCGTTCGCTGTCTACCTGTTCAGCGACCTGCCGGGTGATGGGGTGGCCTACGTCGAACAGGACCTGACGTTCAAGGACCAGCCAGCAAAGCTCGCCCGCCACAGCCGCCAGTTCGAGCTGCTCATGTCCCAGGCACTCGACCCGCAGGCGACCCGGTCATACTTGCAGGCATCCCTGACGAACAAGGCGAGTTTGGGATAAATGGGAGGATGATCATGCGAGACGGCACCGCCCTCGACCAGGGCGGCCATGGCTGGACGAAGTCCAGCTACAGCAGCAGCGAGAACGGCAACTGCGTCGAGGTCGGCCGGACTCCGGCCGGCACTATCCCGGTTCGCGACACCAAGCAGCGACGGCGCGGTCCGGTGCTGGAGTTCGGCCCCGCCGCGTTCCAGGACTTCCTCGATGCTGTCAAGGCGGGCGAGTTCCCGGCCCAGCCGTAACGGGGTGAAGGCAGATGGGTGGACCCTGGCGATAGAGCCGCCGGGGTTCACCCATCCACTGCATACCACCCGACTTCGCCAATGAACGCAAGAGGGCCTGTATCAACTCCGGCAAGCCCATCGGAATCGTGAAATGACGCATACCCCATGCACCGTTGGGGACTTGTCGACGGTCGGAGCCCCGCCTTGCCTCACTCGGGCGTTGGCCTGGCGATGGGCCATGCGGCGGTGCTGTTCCCGCCAGAGCGCGGCGGAGGCATCGGGCCTTGCTTCACGGCAGGTCGGATACCTGGATGATGAGCCCGGCGTGGATGAGGCCGAGCACCGCCTCGGCCGCGGTTGCCGGATCGACGCCCGCGACGGCCTCGTCAACGGTGCGGGGGAAGCCATCATGCACGCGTGCCAGCACGCTGATGGCTGCCGGGGTGGCGGCGTGCACGCTTCCGGCAGCCGAGAGGAGCAGCCGGCCGTCGTCAGTGGTGCCGAGGAGCTTCGCTCCGCCGGGCATCCGGGTCCGAAGCAGTGTCTTCCCGGTGGGCTCGGCAGGGGCCGGGGAGAGGCGGATGCGGGAACGGAGCAGATGCCGGTAGAGCTCTTCGCTGGGCGCGAAGTCGTTCACGCCGAGGTGGGACGGGACCTGGTCGCGGGAGATCCAGTTGTGGTGGCGCAGGAGGGCGATGGACAGGAGACCGCTGTCGTCGCCGAGGGGCACGGCCTGGTGGGGATGGCGCTCGGGGAACAGTAGGCAGTCGCCGGTGCCAAGGACGCTGTCGGCGACGACCCGGTTGGGCGGGCCTCCGTCGGGGGTGTCCCAGTCGCCGAGCTGGAACTGCTTGCTACCCCAGAGCATGAGGGCGATGACGTCCTGCTGGTCGTTGTGCCAGCCGGTGACGCTCGTAGTGCCGCCGGAGATGAAGAGTTTGGTGAAGACATCGGCGCCGGAGACGGCCACGAGGTCGTCGGAGAGTTCGGCCAACGCGGGTGACCATCGGTCGAACTGCCGCACGCCCAGCGTCACACCGTCGGCGAGAGCCTGTCGAACGCGGTGGATGTCCATCTGGAAGGTGTCGCTGCCGGGTTCGAGCTGGTGGCCGAAGCGGGCGCCGGGCAGCTTCCCGTGGGCGTCGCGCAGTTCCATGTCGGCGTTGGCTCCGGTGCCGGGGCCGGCGATCAGGCGCGGTTCGTCCGTGAGCCACTGTTCGAATGCGGTCCGGCCGGGGAGGGGACTGGCGTCACCGTGTGCGGTGCCCGTGACGGGGGTGGAGCACGGGCTGGCGAGTACCGAGACGATCCCGTCGCCCAGGCGGTGGCGCAGTCGTTCGGCGGCCTGGCGGACCGCTGTGGCGTTGGCCCGCTGCACCTGGGCATCGAGGCCGGCGGGAACGGGGCCGGGCTGGAGGGTGAGGCGGTCGGCCTCATCGAGTCGGACCACGGCGGAAGTCGACATCAGGAGCGCTCCATGGTCTTGAGCAGGTGGGTCAGCGACGTGTCGAGGTCCCCGCGCAGGGCGGGCCAGGGGGAGACGGCGAGCCGGTGAACTGGCACGCGGCCGGCGAGCATTCGGGCGGCCCGGCGGGTGGCACAAGGACTGGCTCCGGCGTCGCGGATGTGATCGGTGAGCCAGTCCAGGGCCTCGTCTGTGGTGCGGGCTGTGGTGAGGGCGTGGCCGGACGGGTGGCGGCCGGTCGAGAGGATGACGACCGCGGCGGGCAGAGTGGCGCCGAGGTGGGTGGTGGCGTCGGCAGCCAGTGGTACGACCGTTCGGTGGCCATCGGACCGCACCGCAGTGGGCAGGGGAGTACCGAACGCGGTACCGGTGAACGTGTCAATCAGGACGGATTCGTCGGTGGCGACGGCGGCCTGGCCGCCGTCGCGGGCCCAGAGGCAGGCCGTCGTCTTGCCGGCCTTCTGGTTTCCGCACACGAGCAGCGACCGGCCGGACGGCAGGACCAGGAGCGCGGCGTGCAGGGCGAAGAACCGGCCCCGGTACGGCGGGGCCGCCAGCGGCGGCAGCGCTGGCAGTTCCCCGCTCAGCGGCTGCCAAGCGCTCTGGTGGGGCAGCCGGTAGTGCACGCTGTCGCGCAGGCTGTTCATCGATCGGTGCAGCAGGTCGAGCCGGGCTCCGGCGTCCAGTCGGCAGATGACGTCCGGCGTGGAGCGTTGCCCGGGCGCGGCGACGGCGAACGCGGTGCGCAGGTGTTTCAGCACAGCGGGGTCGCCGGCTTGGTAGCGGACGACGGCACCGGCCAGCTCGATGTCGGTGAAGTCGTCCTGGGGCGCAGGGGGCGCGAGGGCCGATACCGTGTCGAGGGCCCGTTGGAGCGGGAGGGACAGGAGCGGCGTGGAGCGCCACAGGGCTTGGCCGAGGTGGGCAGCGACGGTGTACGCCGTGCTGGTCGCGTGGTCGAGGACCTCCCAGGATCCGTCGTGGCGCTCGTAGGCGCCCCAGCCGGCGGCGATCGGTGCACTCATACGGCCGCGCCCTCTCGCGGAGTGGTTGGCTGTGCGCCCTTGGCCGATCCGATGCCCACCAGGTAGGCGCCGTCGAGCGGTTGGTCGAGTCCGGCCAGCGGGCCGAGGCGGTCGTCGACGAGCGCGGGGCTCTGGAACACGCCTACACGGCGGTCCGTCGCGAGCGCGAGGGCGATGCGCTGGGCGTCGCGGCCGCACTGGAGGAGTGACTCCTGCCAGGCTCCGGCGCCGCTTCCGTCCTGTCGCGGCACGAGCCAGGCGACGACGCTGATGCCCTCGGTCCAGGGCTGACCGATGGCGGCGCCCTGGATCTGGGCCGGGCTCGGCGCTGGCGCGATGTGCTCCCAGCCGCCGGAGTGCTCGCGCCTGTAGGTGCCCGCATCGAGGAGCCCGTGCGGGTGCAGCAGGCTGAGACGGACCTCACTGCGCGCTTCGTCCAGGAGGCGGAGGAGGGTCTCCACCGTGTCCTCGGGTACCGGGAGGCCGCTGAAGCTGCGGTGGGTGCGTCGGGCGGCCAGCGCGGCGGGGAGGGCGGTCCAGGGAACGGGGCCGGTGCCCGGGCGCTCGGTTGGCGCCTTGGACGGCATCGCACGGGCCTCGCGCACGGCGTCGGCATGGACCAGCAGGGACGGCAACCAGCCCGCGTTGGCCCAGGGCGTTGCCGTGGACCAGGCCGCTTGCGCCTGCTCGGCCGGAAGTAAGGCGCCAGCCTCCGCCAGTGCCCGGAGCTCGTCCACGGAGGCGCCACTGTTCTGGCTGATCTGCGGAAGAGTGGACGGCCGGTCGCCGCGCGTGCTCGGGTTGGCGTAGGCGAGCGCGGTCACCGCAGCCGGTGTCAGCGGCAGCGGTGTACCTGGCTCTCCGTGGACGTCCGCGTACAGGCCGTCGGCGGCTGGAACGAGGGACAGGTACGGGCTGGTGCGGTACTCGCTGTCGGTCAGGGCCGCCCGAAGTTCCGGCAGGGCCCGGGCCTGTACTTCGGCCGGCTGCGGTGTGGCGGCGAGTACGCCGAGGACCGGGTCTCCTCCGGCGAACGCGGGAAGCGGAAGCCAGGCGGTGTGCCATCCGGTGGCCCGCACCGCCAGATCGAGCGTCTCCAGTACATGGCCGGCGTCGATCAGGACCGGGCGCCAGGCTCGTACGTCCCGGTAGCGCCACATGGCCCGCTCGACGTGGCTGGTGAGGACGACTGCGATCCCGCCAGTAGGGACGTCGACTTCCAGGCGGAGGTCCTGGTCGGCGCGCGTGAGCGCGTGCTGGTCGCCGTCGTACCACCAGGCGCCGCGCAACCCGCCGGGCCAGCCGTCTCCGACGATCACGCCGAGGTCGGTGGGGTGGCGGGCACCCCCGGAGGGACTGGTCTTCAGCACGATCGGGCCGTGCCGGCCCTGTCGGCGCCCGGTGATTCGCGCGGCCGCCGACAGCCAGGCCGACAGCAGAGCGGCCTGTGGCGGGGCCGCACCGTAGGGCGTGACGACCAGCGGCGCATCGTCGAGACCGAGCTGCGGCCCCTCGCGGGGCGTGGCGACCGGCGGCGGAGCGGCGTGGCCCGCGTATCCGTCCATCAGGCCACGGTCGACCCGGTGGCTCTCCTCGACGGAGTAGTCGAGAAACGGGTAGTTCAGGTTCAGACGGCGGTAGAAGCCGAGGATCCCCGACACGGGGGCGGACGGCCACTCCCGCAGGCCGATACCGCGAGCGGCCGAGACGAAGTCCTGCCCCGTGTCGCGAGCGCGGCCCTTGGCGATCCAGGTGAGCAGCGGGCACTCACCGTCCTTGCCGGACAGGACGTACGCCTGGCGCGAAGCAGCGTCGACGGCGATCCACCGCGCGGCTGCCTGAACCTGCGGACCCATCGCCCGGGCCGGGAAGATCCGTACCGTATCCATCATTGTGTCCCTCGCACTGGTGGCCCTAACAGCAGGTCGGCGGGAGGGCCCGCGGCGGAGCGAAAGCTCCGCCGCGGGCCCCGGCCGATCAGGAGCTGTTCTGAACCAGCGCCCGGCGGAAGAGCGGCACCGCTGCGTAGAGGCCCGCTTCGGCGGCCGGCAGCGAGAACCAGACGGCCCCCTCCTGGGCCTCGCCACAGGCGAAGCGCTCCAGGTCGGAGCGGTTCAGCAGCCAGCGCCGGTCACCGTCGGGGTCGGAGATCAGGATGGACGGGTCCGCCGAGGCGTTGCCCGGCACCACCGGCACCTGCTCGACCAGCGTCACGGAGGGCAGCACGAAGACGATGTCCGCACCGTCGTCGAGCTGCGAGGGGGCCGCCTCGAACGGCGCCAGGCTGGCGGCGTCGAGGAGGTAGGTGGTCTTCGTCGAGGGATCTTGCACGGCGATGTGCACAGGGCACCTCCCACTGTCGGAGCGCGGGGACCGGCTTGTCCGGCGCCCGCGCGTGATGGCACGCGACGTACCGTCGTGAGACTGCTCCCACCCCTCCGGCCACCAACCAGCATGCGGGTGCACGAGGACGCGTACGCGCATCGAGAGTGTGGTGGACGTTTCTGCTCGTCACGGTGACACGAACACGACCGGAAGGATGAACGGAGCGCCCACTCACAGGTGGTGGTCCGTCACGCAGTGCTCAGACCCTAATACGCCCCGGCTCCGCCGCACCCCTCAATTTGGGGCGCGGCCGGACATGGCCGATTCCGGCTCCCACGATGTGCGAGCGGAAGGCATTCGAGCCTCAACTGCCTTGTGCAGCAACGAAAATGGCGGGGGCGGCTCCAATTGGAGCCGCCCCCGCCGCAGATGTGCCGGACGCTACAGGACAATCTCGTACGCGAGGTCCTCGCGCTCGGCCGCTTCGAGGATCAACTCGCCCACACGGCCCGCGGACTGTACGTCCGGCGCAACCTGCCGCAACGCGGCCACAAGCGCGGCCGGCCCCCGGGCGGTGACCCTGGCCACCTCCGCCCGCATCGACAGCTGCGCGCCGCTCTTCTCCCGGCGGATCGCCGTGATCGCACCGGCCGCGACATCGAGCAGGCCGACGTCACCCTCGACCGAGAGGCTCGTCAGCGCCTCGGCAGGCCAAGGCGCGCGGTGGATCGATCCCTCCTGCCACCAGCTCCACGCCTCCTCCGTGGCGAACGGAAGGTACGGCGCGAGCAACCGCAGAAGCACCGACAGCGCGTGCGACAGTGCGGCTCGGGCCGATTCGGCGCCTACCGCGCCGCTGTCACCGTAGGCCCGGTTCTTCACCAGCTCGACGTAGTCGTCACAGAAGGCCCAGAAGCATCGTTCGGTGACCTCCAGGGCGCGGGCGTAGTCGTACGCCTCAAGGAGCGCCGTGGCCTCGCCCTCGACGCGCGCAAGCTCGGCGAGCAGCGCCTGGTCGATCGGCTCGGTCACCTCCGCCCCGGGACTGCCCGCGCCCAGGCCGAGGACGAACTTCGTCACGTTGAGAACCTTGATCGCCAGACGGCGACCGATCTTCATCTGGGCGACCTCGAAGGCGGTGTCCGTCCCGGGACGGGCCGAAACCGCCCAGTAGCGCACCGCGTCCGAGCCGTGCTGGTCCAGCAGATCCAGCGGGGTCACCACATTCCCCTTGGACTTCGACATCTTCTTGCGGTCGGGATCGAGGATCCAGCCGCTGATCGCGGCGTTGCGCCACGGCAGTTCGTCATGCTCCAGCTCGGATCGGACCACGGTGGAGAACAGCCACGTACGGATGATCTCGTGAGCCTGCGGACGCACATCCATGGGGTAGACGCGCTGAAAGAGATCGTCGTCCGTGCCCCAGCCGCCCGCGATCTGCGGAGTCAGGGACGAGGTCGCCCAGGTGTCCATCACGTCCGGATCGCCGGTGAAGCCCCCGGGGGAGTCGCGCTGGTCACTGGTGAAGCCAGGCGGCACGTCGCTCGTCGGATCGACCGGCAGCGCATCCTCAGACGGCAGGATCAGCTCGTCCGTCGCGTGGCCCTCCGCATCGCAGCGGTACCAGACCGGGACCGGCACACCGAAGTAGCGCTGTCGGCTGATCAGCCAGTCGCCGGCCAGTCCCTCCACCCACGACTGGTAGCGGTGGTGCATGTGCTCCGGATGCCACGCCAGCTCCTGCCCGCGCGCCAGGAGCCGCTCGCGCAGCTCGGTGTCCCGGCCGCCGTTGCGCAGGTACCACTGACGGCTGGTGACGATCTCGAGAGGCTTGTCGCCCTTCTCGTAGAACTTCACCATGTGGTTGAAATGCCGGGGCTCCCCGGCCAGCGCGTCGTCAGCGCGCAGCAGCTCGACAATCCGCTCGCGGGCCGTGTGCGCAGTCGTGCCGGCCAGTCGGGCATAGGCCGCCGTGGCCTTCTCGGTGTCCAGGCCGTTGGGGGCGTCCGGAAGGAAGCGGCCGTTGCGGCCGAGCACACTCCGGGTCGCCAGATCGAGTTCACGCCACCACACCACATCGGTCGTGTCTCCGAAGGTGCACACCATCACCAGACCCGTGCCCTTCTCCGGATCCGCCAGACGGTGGGCGAGCACGGGTACCTCGACACCGAAAACCGGCGTGCGTACCGAGGTACCGAACAGCTTCTGGTACCGCTCGTCCTCGGGGTGCGCGACAACGGCCACGCAAGCGGGAAGCAGTTCCGGCCGCGTCGTCGCGATCTCCAGCGACTGCCCGGATCCGGCGTCGAACAGAATGTGGTGATACGCGCTGGGCCGCTCGCGGTCCTCCAGCTCAGCCTGGGCCACCGCGGTCTGGAAGGTGACGTCCCACAGGGTCGGCGCCTCGGCCTGGTACGCCTCCCCCCGCGCGAGATTGCGCAGGAACATGCGCTGGGACACCGCACGGGCGTTGCTGTCGATCGTCTGGTAGGTGTGCCCCCAGTCCACCGAGAGTCCGAGCCGCCGCCACAGACTCTCGAAGACCTTCTCGTCCTCGACCGTCAGGCGCTCGCACAGCTCGATGAAGTTGCGCCGAGAGACGGGAATCTGCTGCTTTCCGGGGTTCTCGGGCGGCGTGAAGTCCGGGTCGTACGGGAGTGAGGGCTCGCAGCGCACACCGAAGTAGTTCTGCACCCGGCGCTCGGTTGGCAGCCCGTTGTCGTCCCAGCCCATCGGATAGAAGACCGCCTTGCCCCGCATCCGCTGGAAGCGGGCGACGGCGTCGGTCTGGGTGTAGCTGAAGACGTGGCCGACGTGGAGCGATCCGCTGACCGTGGGTGGCGGAGTGTCGATCGAGTACACCTGCTCCCGGCCTACGGAGCGGTCGAATACATATACGCCCTGCTCGTCCCAGTGCGAGGCCCACTTGGCCTCAAGGCCGTCGAGGGTGGGCTTGTCGGGTGCGCCGGGGAGAGGAGATGCGTTCGTCATGGCCCCAGATGCTATCTGCTCACGGCAAAGCGCAATTACTCTCGCAGGTCGGGAAGTTAACTGACCGTCGGATACGTGCGATCACGGCAGGAACGTCTGATCTGATGAGTCGTCGCTCTACTTTGGCGAGCGGTCGCCACTACTGGACTGCGGCGCCAAGCGGAGGTGGAACTCCTAGGTGAGGGGTTCCGCGTCCGTCAGGCCGAACATCGGCAGGCAGGGAGCCAGTCCGGATATGTGCATGTCAGTGGCGTGCTCTTGGTGCCAGTGTGAACGCGGCAGGCGCAACCGCTGCATGACCACGATCTGCCCGCGGACCAGGCGTCGCTCGACGCCGTCGGCGAGGTACCCAAGCTTGCGCGAGACGGTCAACGAAGCCTTGCTGTCCGGGAAGGCACCGGTGACGGCATCGACAGCGCCCAGCCCGTCGAATGCCAGATGGAGAACAGCGGCGCGCATTTCCGTGCCGATGCCGCGCCCCTGGTGCTGCAGCCCCAGCCAGGACGCCGAACGCACCTCACGAACGAGCCGGAAGTGCCGCGCAGCCAACGCTTGTGAACCAACAGGCCGACCCTGTTCAAGTACAACAAGGTTCAGCGACCAGTCGGAGGGGTCCCAGTCGCCCTGGCGACGCCACTGGCGCTGGATGACCGAACGGGCCCGCTCCGGCGCTGGCAGATCGGTCCATTCGCTACTGAACGGCATCCTCGCCGGATCATGGACGCCCTGAACGGCCAGATCAGCCAGCGCCGCGAGCTCATCCGAGTTGGGAAGCCGTAGTTTCAACCGAGGAGTGGCCAGCTCCAGGCCGAGCAACGGCCAGTGGTCGATCAGCATGAACCAGTCTGTGCACGAGCGCGCCGACCGGGCCAGTCGGGCTACGCCCATGGTGGCTCTCACCTGGAGAGCTGCCGGACATTGCCGGAGTCTGCCCGATAACACCGGCTCGACACGCTGCTCACGGCATAGCCGCGAATGCCTCCTGCACGTCCTCGCGCCGCTCGGTCCACCAGGCCAGGAAACGCTCGGCGGGCAGGAACAGGTGGTCGCAGGAGTAGTCGTCGCGGTCGTAGTGGAAGACCAGCTGCCAGTAGTCCGACATGCGCTTCCACCACAGCCGCTCCACCGCGTCCGCCAGGGCTGGCACCGGGATCGGCACCACCGACCGGTAGCCGGCCACAAACGCGGCCGTCCGCTCCAGGTCGAGGAAGCCGTCCTCACCGCCGAACTGCACCGTGGCGGTGCGGGCGACTTCCTCGCCGAACGGCCGGACCCGGATCCGGTCCCAGTCGATCACCCCGGCGATCTTGCCGTCCCGCCACAGCACGTTCCGGTGCTGGACGTCACCGTGCGTCCACCCCACCGGGCCGACCGCCACCTCGCCGGCCGGGCGCTCGTGCCCGTACTTCTCCAACAACATCTTGCGCTCAGCCAACGCCACAGCAGCCTCGGCGTCGAACGCCGTCCGGCTCTCAAGCCCCGTGATCAAGGCGAGGAAGCGATCCGCCTCCTGGTGAGCCTCGGCGGATGTGGTCACCGAAACGGTCACCTGCTCTGGCCCCGGCGGCAGCAGCTCGGCCATTCGCTCGCCGTTCAAGCTCCGGTGGATCCGACCAAGCAGAACACCGAGGTCACCAGCCTGCGCGATTGAGAGCGCCGTACCCGGCAGATGGCTCCCCTCCATCCACGGGATCAGGCAGTACCCACGGCCAGCGACCTCGACCACCGCGTCCCCGGCCGAGGAGGTCCTCGCCCTGCCCACCGGCAGGCCGTCGTCGGCTAGCTCCGTCAGCACAGCAAGGTTCCGCCGAGCCAGGGGCAACGGAACGTCCATGATCCGCTTCAACGCGAACGAGCCCTCGGCCGTATCCAGCCGCCAGTTCCCATTCATCAAGCCGTCCGACAGGAAGCGGCACTCCCGAACCTCGCTCAGCCCAAAGGACTCGCCGAGAAGCGTCAGGTCCTCCGCGATCTCGCTGTACCGAGCGCCACTCAGAGCGCCGAAAGTCGCGTCCGTCACCCCAAGGAGGCTAGCGGAGCAGAGAGACCGGTGCAGTCGGTTCGAGAGGTATCCCACCGGACCTTGTCGCAGGTCCGGTAAGACCGTTTGGGTTGTTCTGAGTGGGCCGGAGGATACCTGACCGGTCGGACATGCGCTGATGGCTTGGTCGCCGAGTACAGCGTTGGGTGCGTACCATGGCCCAGCGGCCGACATGAAGAACTGTGCCACATCAAACCATCATGCCGATGGCGAGGCAGAGGTCGCGCAGGTACGAAAACGACGAAGGCCCCGCGTCTGCCGGCAAGCAAAGCCGCGAGGCCTCCGTGCTAGTACCGCTTCTCGGAGCCGGTCATCCCATGTGGTGGCCGGCTCCGATGCTGAGCAAGCTCAACAACGTCTTGGCCACCTGGAGGGTCGCTCGGCCCTCGGGAGTCTCCAACCAGGTCCCGGTTACAACGAGTGCGCGACGGGTCCTGTCCGCGAAGCGGGTGGTGCGTGCCGGGGCCCCCTCGCGGGAGCCTGGCTGGTTGGGCATCAGTTCTTCTCCTTGCTGGCCCACGGCCATTCAGGACAGCTGGCGGGCACACCGCAGCCGTCGACGGCTGAGACCGCGCCAGGGGAGAAGTACTGCGGGGATAACCCTACTGGGAGTTTCGCCAAAGGCAGGTGTGCTGCCCGCGCGGTATCGGTCGTGAGGACTAATCGGCAGGCCGTAGAACGTTGCGACATCAGCTCAGCGATGTGGCATCGTTGCAGGTGACGGTGCCTCGAGGGCGAAGCAGCTCAGACCTTGCTATCGCAGGCAAGCCTGTCAGTAGCCTGCCCACCCGAACACCGCCTTCTCCTGTGAAGAGGTCGATCGCAGTGCAGCGCACATCTGGTCGACAAGCAGGCACAGAACCTCTGGGCGGTCGCAAACTGCTCTAACGCTGAGCGCATCTGCTTCCATGGGCAGCATGTGGGCCCCTGCCCATGACCTGAGCGCCACCGTGACAGCGTCTTTGCAACAACCGCTGAGGTGTAGGAGCTGGCCGAGTGGGCTCAGCCTGCAATGGACTGGCCGGCTCCTGATCGTTGCCCGGCTGCTACTCGGCCCAGCGCGTAGCTGCCATGGCGACGGCGTGCGAAATGGCACTCGCTGGTGCGCAGCGCATTCGTGGTGGGCCGTCCGGACTCGTAGGGCGCATGGAAGTTGTAACTATCCCGACAAGCATCCCTGTCTCTGCCAGGCAGACCAGGGAGCCGTCGCTCGGCATTGAACCCCCAGCCCCGGGGTTGGCCTCGACAATCCACCAAGGGCCGTTCCGGTCGGTGACACTTCCATACCACCAGTACACGTCGAAGGGATTGTCGCGGCGGTCTGGCACACCGGTGATCATTACGCGGCTACCGACTGAGCACGTTGTCGTCTCGGGGACCACCGCGTCTACGGGCGCGTACAAGCACCCTACGGTGAGGGCCGGATAGGAAAGATCAGCCCTTGTGTTGTACCTCTCTGGCAGGTGTGCGAGGTACTGCACTCCGAGACCGTTCCCGTCCCACGACACTGAGAAGTTCTGGTCCGTCACGGCTCCGGAAGTTACCCATGTGGAAGGTCCCCAGAGCAAGCCCGTTCCGCTGGAACGAGGCTCCCATGGAATATCGGGTTCTTCAGGGGCGAACTCCAGGACCTGAGACTGCAACAGCTGTGTTCTCGCGTGGAACTCGCTCGGTTGAGCGCTGGATGGATCTGGATCTCGCAAGTCTGGGGCAACCACTGACAGCCACAGCCTGCGGAGCTTGTCGAGTTGTTCCTGAAGGTAGGTGTCTGTTTCGGAGCCGATGAGTACCGTCACGAGGCTCTCAACGCTGCTCCATCGAGGTTGGCCGACGCCCGTCAGGATGCGGCGAACACCTTCTGGAGTGAGTGTCGCTGGCAGATCATCTCGGTCGCGGATCTCGTCGCTCAGTACCCGCAACGAGGGCATCCCGGCGGCGCGATAGAGATCATGGATCGCTACTACGAGTGACCTTGCTGCCCCAACGGGGAGAACTTCCTCCCCGGGAACCAGTATGCCCATGCCCAGCCCCTGCTCGCCGTCCAGACCTTCAGGCTGACAAGTTACGTCAACTTTCGACAAGTGTCCTCTGAGGTGACGTGAAGAGGCGCAGGTGACCGTCAACTTCGGCTATTGAGCGCGCAACTTGCGTCTTCCTCTTGAGGCGGGGGCCGACTCTAGAGACGAACCGCGACGCCACAGATCGGAGAACGACAAGCATGGTGAGGTACAAGAAGCGAGGGAAGAGCCCAGTGGGAAGCGACAGTCGCAGATCCGTGAAGCTGGTCGAATCGGGCTGGCGGAGCGCTGCCAATGCCTTCAGGAATTTCACGGTGGAGGAACTCCACGACTTCGTGGCCGCTCGCCGTATCGACCCCGCTCCGTTGCGCGCACCTGGGTATCCGTTCGCCGACATCGAGGTGCTGGGTGTTGCCGCAGTCTCCGCCAAACGGTGGGGTGGACTCGAAGACCCGACCTGGCAGAGCATGGAGTCCCTCGGCGCTGGGCGCCCTGATGGGGGGCCGGGGCCTTACGTCGCCCGCCGCTATCTGTGGGCGCGCATTGTCTCGTGGGGCGGAGAGATGGCCGCCTCGATCTTGGTCAACTTCGCCTACGAAAGCGGCTTCCTCAGGGTCACCGTCCGCCCTCGTCTCATGGCCCCGCTCAACAGTGCACTCACGGCATGGGCGAACCCGATCTCCCCATTGTCGTGGCAGTGGCAGCGCTCCGCCTGGATCCAAGCCCTGTTCGACCTGCTGAACGCTGCGAACCGTCTCATCTCCGCTCGTGTCGCGCCGTCGAAGCCTGCGCTGGACCAGGGTGGCCCGGTGAGCCTCCGCGAGGTCTACTCGACGCGGTACATCGACGAGATGCACATGTACGAGGACGCTAGCCACTACGTTCAGATGATGCAGCGTAGGGTCTTCGACACGGTCGAGGCGTTCCTCGGAAATCACCGGATCGACACCCGCTCCTACCAAGCACAGGCCATGGCCATCTACAACTTCGGTGTCATGGCCGGCGGCGACATCACCGGCAATATCCAGAACGCACCCGGTGCCTCCGACACCTCTCAGAGTCAGGAGGCATGATGCCCTTCCGTCGTGAACCCCGCTCGAACCCGCCCGCCGCTCATGGCGGCATCAGCGCCAGCGGCAACATCACGGGCAATATCCAGAACGCACCAGGCGCCCAGAGCACCACCCAGAGCCAGCACGTGGCCGGCGCCGCCGACAAGGCACTCGAAGAAACGCAGCGGCACCTGCAGCAACTGCGCGAAGCCGTCGAACAGCACGCTGTTCAGCTGGCACAGCCGCAAGCCTGCCTCGAAGAGATCTCGGCCGTCGAGCAACGCCTTCACCGGGCTGGTGAGGACCCCGTCGGACTGCGCGTCCTTATGAACTCGATGTACCAGCACTGCGGTGGTGTACCCGGCCTGGTCGCCATCGCGGCGTTGGCACAGCAGGCGGTCGCCGCGCTGGCCTGAGCCCAGGCAGGAGGTTGGCAGTCGCACCACAGGTGACACGCTCACGGGCTCCGGCTCTCACGGCGCAAGGCGCGGAGAGCCGGTGCGAAACGAGGGCACATCTGGGGCACATGAGGGTGGAAAATGCCGCTGACCAGCGTCAACTACTGAAGGTAGTTTTCGCTGGTCAGCGGCATTTTGGTGACAAAATCCCAGGTCAGGGGCTTGCGGGGGTCAAAAGATCCTCAAGTGGCAGGACGGCGCTCTCCTGCGCGCTGCTTCCTGATGAGTCGAGGAGGTTGTCGGCCGTCCGCCGCGGACCTTCGCCCGACGGGCCCTGGAGACGGGGACGCCGAGCACTTCGTCGGCCAGGTCGTGCCCCGCCGGGCAAACTGCCGGCGCGGATGGCTGCACCTGGCACGGTGCGGCTAGGAAGCCTTGGGCCAGGGGAACCTCCCCGCCCGGTGGGCCCAGGCCACCAGCACCGTCAGGGCAGCTGCCGATCCGCCCAGCACCATGACCGTCGAGGGCGAGGAACGGTCGAGGACGACCCCGCCGGCCAGCGCCCCGATGGAGATGGTGGCCTGGAAGGAGGCGGTGAAGAGAACAGAGGACGCCTCGGGAGAGTCGGGCGAAGCCTTGGCGAACCAGGTCTGCGAGCAGACCGGGACGGCTCCGTAGGCGACGCCCCAGACGACCAGCAGTGCTACCGCTCCCACGTCCGACCCGCCGAGGACCGGGAGGAGCAGGGTTGCGCCGGCGATCAACGCGGCGGCCGCGGCGAAGGTGGCTCGCGGCCAGCGCCCCACGGTTGATCCACCGAGGAAGTTGCCGGCGATGCCCGCCGCTCCGTAGATGAGCAGGTAGACCGTGATGAGCCCCGGACCCACCTTGGTCACCTGCTCCAGGAAGGGGGTGACGTACGTGTACGTGCCGAAGTGGGCGAGCACGACGAGGAAGGTCATCACCAGGGCGAAGCGGGTGTTGACGCTCCGGAACATGCCGCCGAGGACGTCGAGGCGCGTCGTCTGGTCGGAGGGGAGCGGCGGGACGACCAGGAGCAGCAAGGCGAGGACGGCCAGCGTGAAGCCGCCCATGACGAGGAACGCCGTCCGCCAGCCCGCGACGTCACCGATGAAAGTGCCCAGCGGTACCCCGAGTACGGAGCCGAGCGGTACCGCGGAGAAGATCACCGAGGTCGCGCGGCCCACGGACTCGGCAGGCACCAGCTGGCCGGCGAGTCCGGCTCCGATGGACCAGAAGCCGCCGATGGTGACCCCCACCAAGACGCGGGAGACCAGGACCAGCCAGTAGCTCGACGCAATGGCGGCCAGGAAATTGGCCAGCGCCAGCAGGAGGATGAACACACCCAGCATCACCCGCCGGTCGATACGCCCCGTGGCCACCGTGACCAGGGGGGCCGAGACCGCGGCCAGGAATCCGGGCGTGGTCATCATGAGACCAGCCATTCCGTCCGAGACGGTGAAACTCGATCCGATCGAGGTGAGCAGGCCGATCGGCAGAATCTCGGTGGTGACGATGGAGAAGATCCCCAGCATCACTGAGATGACAGCCGGCCAGGAAGCCGAGGGCGAGCGGTCCGACGGTGCGGGAGATCGGACAGAAGGAGTGGTTGCCGTGGACATGAATCCCGTCCTGAGTTGGGCATCACGTGCAGAGTGCGACCACTAGTCCAGCAGGAACGGGCACCATCCTCCGGCGGATTTCCGACGCCGACAGTCAGCCCCCGGCCGGCGCGGAATGGCCGCAGTCCGCCGGTGGAGTCCACGCCGTCCCGTGTTGCTGCACGTCAGAGCGGGACCGGCCGGCCCGTCGAATCTCGACGGCCGCATCGGGCTCCCGCACCGAATGCCGTGCCACAACGTGCCGGCGGAGGCGGCGAACAGCGGTCACCGGAGGGACGACCGGGGCGGGGCACCGAACGGCGTCGTCCCGCCCGCGCGGGTGCGCGGGCGGGACGAGGCGTGCCGGGCCTTGCCGCGGTGTCAGCCGCGGGCGTTCCTGCGGCGGCGGGCGACGAGGACGGCGCCGCCGCCGAGGGCGACGGCGGTGACACCGGTGACGGCCAGCGGCACGGTGCCGGAGCTGCCGGTCTCGGCGAGGCGGCCGCCGGCGGTGGCCGTGGTGCCGGTGCCCGTCCCGCGGTTGCCGGCCGGGACGACGCCGCCGGTCGAGGTCGCGGACGGCGAAGCCGAGGCGCTCGGCGAGGTGCTCGCGGTGGGCGTGGTGCTCGCCGACGGGGTGGCGGTGGCCGACGGCGTGGTGCTCGCCGACGGGGTCGCCGTGGCGGTCGGCTCGTCACGGAAGGTGACCCGGCCAGTCGAGGACGCCGTCAGCCGGTTGCAGGTGTACTTCACGTTGGTCGGGCCGACCCCGTACGGCAGCACCTCGGAGGCGCCGTTGACGGTGAGGGTGTAGCCCTCGGCCTTCTCCGCCGGGTCGGCGGTGATCCGGAGCACCACGGTGTACATCTCGTGCGAGGGGATCCGGTGGTGGCCGAGGGAGACCGCGCCGGTGGCGGGGTCCGCCGTGACCGGGGCCCAGGCCTGGTCGCCCTGGAACTTCACCCCGACCTCGGACGGGACGGCCCCCGTGGCGCTCCTGACCACGGCGGTGATCCGGAAGTCCGTGATCGTCGTCGAGGTGCTGTTGTAGACGGAGACGGCCATGTCCCGCCACGATCCGTCGGTGCCGAGGGTGACGCCGTGGACCGGCATCTTCTCCTCGCGCTCGTACATGCAGCCCTCGGGCAGGGTCGGGGTGGCCGTCGGGGTGCCGGTCGCCGTCGGCGTGGAGGTGGCGGTCGGCGTGGTGGTGGCCGTCGGCGTCGTCGTCGCGGTCGGGCCGCCGGTCGGCTCCGCGGACGGCGTGGTGGTGGCCGTGGGCGTGGCGGTGGCGGACGGGGTGTCCGTCGCCTCGGTGGTCGGCGTGCCGCCGGCCGTCGCCGTCGCCGTCGCCGAGGGGCCGGGTGTGGCGTCGTCGGCGAAGGCGCCGGTGGCCCCGGAGACCATCGCGCCCGCGGTGAGCACGAACAGGGCGGCGGTGGCCGCCAGACGGGAGGTGCGCACGATCACGGCTCCGGCTGTGAGAAGTGACGGGAAGGACGTTCCGAGGAGAAGACCCGCGAAGGGGGTGAACGGTTGTACGCATCCGTCGCGCGGTCCGTCGACCGTCCGTCAGGTGCGGCTACGGCAAACGGTGGTGGTGTGGCCGACGGTGGTGGTGCGGCACGGCCGGTACGGGTGGCGCGGGTCCGGAACGGCGCCGTCCCGCCCGCGCGGGTGCGCGGGCGGGACGGATCGTGCCGGGCGGGTGTCAGCTGTGCGCGCCGGCCTTGCGGCGGCGGAGCACGAACAGCGTCCCGGCGCCGGCGGCCAGCACCGCGGCCCCGCCGACGGCGATCGGCAGGGTGTTGGAGCTGGAGCCGGTCTCGGCCAGGTGCGGCCCTGCGGGGGCGGAGGCCTTGGCAGTGGCCGGGGTGGCCGACGCGGCGGTGGTGGCCGAGCCGGGTGCGGCCAGCTTGAACGTGCCCTCGTAGTAGCTGATGTACTGGGTGCAGCCGTTCTTGTCGGGCCTGGCCGGGTGGGGGAGCCCGGGGTTCTCCATGGCGGTGTCGCCACCGCCGAAGTTGCCGCCGAACTCGCCGAGCGGGGCCTTGTCGGTGGCCGCGATGCGGAACTGGAGGGTGACCTTCTCGCCCTTGGCCAGCTTGTACTTGCCGGTGTCCAGGCTGCGGTCGTTGATGGTGACCGGCTTCCAGTCCTGGCCGGGGGCGCGGAACTGGACGGTGAAGAAGTCCTTGCTCCACTCGACCGGGCTGGAGGCGCCCTCCGGGATGTGGTCGGTCAGGTAGAGGTAGGTGTGGAAGTTCGGCAGCTCGACGCCGCTGGTGTTCTCCCAGGTCACGGTGGTCTCGTTGACCGCGCCCGGGGTGGTGCTGCCGCCCCACAGCCCGCTGCCGGTGACCTTGATGTCGGCCTGGTACACGCCGCCCTGGCAGATGCCCGAGAAGGTGGGCGCGGGGAAGCTGGGGCGGACGGGGGGCCGGGTGGCCGTGGCCGAGGCCGACGGGGTGCCGGTGGCGCTCGGCGAGGCGGTGGCCGACGGGGTGCCGGTGGCGCTCGGCGAGGCGGAAGTGCTCGGCGACGCGGTGGTGCTCGGCGTGCCGGTCGCGGACGGGGTGCCCGTCGCGGAGGGGGAGGCCGTCGTGGTGGCGCTCGGGGTGACCGTCGGGGACGGCGAGACGGCGGCGGCGCCGGCGGTGGCCGCACCGACCGTCGCGCCGAGGGAGAGCGCGAGCAGCGTGGACGCAGCCAGAAGGCGGGATGAGCGCACGGTCTTTTGCTCCATGGTTTGGCGAATTCTGTCCGAATATGGGCGACTTGATGCCTGGTTTCGATCACCGGCGGGGTCGCAGGAGCGGCACCCTATCGGTGGGTGGGCGAAGGGTTCCGGTCGGGGTGGCCGGATGGGGCCGCCGTAGGTCCTACCCTGGCGCGATGGGTGCGGTGGGTGAGTGGGAGCTCCGGCGGCTGCGGGTGCTGCGGGCGGTCGACGAGTACGGGACGGTGACGGCGGCGGCCGAGCGCCTCCGCCTGTCGCCGTCGGCGGTGTCGCAGCAGGTGTCGGCGCTGGCACGGCAGTTGGGCGCGCCGATGCTGGAGCCGTACGGCAGGAGGGTCCGGCTCACCCCGGCCGCCCGGCTGGTGCTGCGTCACGCCGAGCTGGTCTTCGGCCAGCTGGAGCGGGCCGAGGCGGAGCTGGCGGGCTACCTGCACGGCGAGGCCGGCGAGGTCCGGGTGGGCGCGTTCGCGACCGCGATCGGCGGGCTGCTCGTCCCGGCGGTGGCCCGACTGCGCGCTGCCGCACCCGGGCTGACGGTGCGGGTGGTGGAGGCGGAGGCGGCGGAGGCGATCCGGCTGCTGGCGGCGGGGGACGTCGACCTGGCGCTGTCGCTGGCCGTCGGGCAGGACGGCCGCGACCCCCGGTTCGTCGGGACGGTGCTGCTGGACGACCCGCTGGACGTGGCGCTGCCGCCCGGGCACCCGCTGTCCGACGCGCCGGGGCTGCGGCTGGCGGACCTGGCGGAGGAGCCGTGGATCTACGGGGCCGCGGGGCCGTGGTGGGAGATCACCCGGGCGGCCTGCGCGGAGGCCGGGTTCACACCGGAGCGGGCGCACACCGCCGCCGACTGGACGGCGATCCTGGCCATGGTGGCGGCCGGGCTCGGGGTGGCCCTGGTGCCCCGGCTGGCCACGGCCGGGCGCGGCGGCGGGGCGGTGGTCCGGGCGCTGCCGGCGGACCTGCCGGCCCGCCGGGTGGTCGCCGCCGTCCGGGCCGGGACGGAGCGGACGCCGCCGCTGCGGCGGGTGCTGGCGGAGCTGTCCGCGGTGGCCGGGACCGTTCAGTCCGGGTGAACGGTTTGCTCAGTTCTTTGTGATGGACCTGATCGGTCGAGCGGGGCGATGGTGGATCCATGACCGCCGACCCGCACCGCCCCGCCCCCGCCCCCTCCCCCTCTGACGATGCCCCCTCCGACGACGCCCTCGCCGACGACGCCCCCTCCGACGACGCCGGCTACGACGCCCCGCCGTACGGGGGCGGCAACCCGTACGCCGACTACCGCGCCGCCGGGTTCGCCTTCACCGCGCTGACCGACCTCGCCGACCGCCGGCTCGGCGGCGCGGTGATCGCCGCCAACGACGAGCTGTTCGCCGACCGGGAGAACCTGCTGCTGCCCGGGCGGGCCGAGTTCCGCCCGCACACCTTCGGCAACAAGGGCCAGGTCATGGACGGTTGGGAGACCAGGCGGCGGCGCGGAGCCGGTGCCGCGCACCCGCACCCGGCCGCGGAGGACCGCGACTGGGCGCTGATCCGCCTGGGAGTGCCGGGAGTCGTGCACGGCGTCGTGGTCGACACCGCACACTTCCGCGCCAACCAGCCGCGGCAGATCAGCGTCGAGGGCGCCGAACTGCCCGGCATCCCGGGCCCGGAGGAGCTGCTGGACGCGGCCACCGTCTGGCACCCGCTGGTCCCCCGCTCGCCGGTGCGCGGCCACGCGGCCAACGGCTTCGCCGTCGCCGACCGCCGCCGCTTCACCCACCTGCGGCTCAGCCAGTACCCGGACGGCGGCGTCGCGCGGTTCCGGGTGCACGGCGAGGCCCGCCCCGACCCGGCCTGGCTGGCCGCGCTCGGCACCTTCGACCTGGCCGCGATCGAGAACGGCGGCGCCGTCGAGGACGCCTCGGACCGCTTCTTCTCCGCCCCGGCCAACCTGGCCCTGCCCGGCAAGTCCCGCGAGATGGGCGACGGGTGGGAGAACCGGCGGCGCCGGGACGGCGGCCGTGACTGGGTCCGGCTGCGACTGGCCGGCCGGGGCGCCGTCCGGGCGGTGGAGATCGACACCGGCTACTACGTCGGCAACGCGGCCGGCTGGGCGGCGCTGTACGGGCGGGACGACCGCGCCGCCGACCCGGAGGAGTGGTTCGAACTGGTGCCGCGCACCCGGCTGCAGCCCGACGCCGTCCACCGCCTGGTGCTCGATGCGCCGCGCCCGGCCACCCACGTCCGGCTCGACGTCTTCCCGGACGGCGGGATAGCCCGGCTGCGGCTGTACGGCGGCCTGGTCTGACCCGGCCGCCACCCGGTTGATCCCCGGCCGCCACCCGGCGGCCGGCCGGCCGTCTCCCGTGCGCGCCGCCCGCCCGTTCCCCCGGTTGCCGGTGCCGCGGACCGGCCGGACGATGGGGGCATGATGCACCAGATGCGTGCCGAGTACGGCGACGGCGGCGAGTCCGCCGGGGTGCGGCTCTGGCACATGGTCCGCGGGGCGGAGGACGTGGCGATGTGCGGCCGGGAACTCGACGCGGGAGCGGTGTCCCGGGAGGCGGTGGACTGGGGGAAGACCCCCGAACTCTGCTGCCACACCTGTGGCGCGTACTACCTGCGCGAGGCCCCCTACCTGGGGGCCGAACACCCGTAGCGACCACTTCGTGAACGGCGGCGAACGCCCAGGTCGACGGGTGGGCGACGGGTCCGCCCGGGCACGGGTGGGCCGTCCGGTGCGGGCCGGGGCTACCGTGGTCGGCATGGAGGAGTCCCTGGTCCGGCCCCGGGCGCTGACCCGCGAGGCCGCCGCACTGCGGGCCGGAGTGCCCGCCCTGGCCGTCCACGTCGACCGGCTCTGCGCCCGGATCGACCAGGTCGACCCGCTGATCCACGCCTTCGTCGCCGAGCCCGGGCGCACCGACCGGTTGCAGGCCGAGGCCCGCGCGCTCGCCGCCCGGTACCCCGACCGGGCGGACGCGCCGCCGCTGTACGGGGTGGCCGTCGGGGTCAAGGACATCGTGCACGTGGACGGCCTGCCCACGCACGCCGGTTCGGCGCTGCCGCCCGGTGTGCTGGCCGGACCGCAGGCCACCGTGGTGGACCGGCTCCGGGCGGCGGGCGCGCTGGTGGCGGGCAAGACGGTCACCGCCGAGTTCGCGGCCAGTGCGCCCGGGCCGACCCGCAATCCGCACCACCCGGGGCACACCCCGGGCGGGTCCAGCAGCGGCTCCGCGGCGGCGGTCGCGGCGGGGCTGGTGCCGCTGGCGATCGGCACCCAGACGGTCGGCTCGGTGATCCGGCCGGCCGCGTACTGCGGGGTGGTGGGGTTCCGGCCGACGTACGGGCGGATCCCGGTCGACGGGGTGATCCCGAACGCGCCGAGCTTCGACACCCTGGGCCTGTTCACCGCCGACCTGGCGGGTGTCGCGCTGGCCGCGCCACTGCTCTGCGACGACTGGGCCGACCGGGGCGGGAAGGGCGGGCCGGGCGACCGGGGCGGTCCTCTCGGTCCCGACGGGCGGGGCGGCGGCGGTCCCGTCCTCGGCGTCCCGGTCGGGAGCTACCTGGAACGGGCCCGCCCGGAGGCGCTGAAGGCCTTCGGGGAGCAGCTGGACCGGCTGTCCGCCCGGGGGCTGACGATCCGGCACATCGACGTGCTGCCCGACTTCGACGAGCTCGTCCGGCAGCTGCAGGTCATCAACCGGTTCGAGCTGGCCGCGAGCCACGCCGACTGGTTCACCAGGTTCGGCGGCCTCTACCGCCCGGAGACCGTGGCGAGCATCCGGCACGGCCGGACCGTCGATCCGGGCGACCGCGAGGCCGCGCTGCGGGCCCGGGAGCACTTCCGCGACCGGCTCGCCGAGCAGCGGCGGCGGGCCGGGGTGGACCTGCTGCTCGCGCCGTCGGCGACCGGCCCGGCCCCGGCGGGCCTGGACAGCACCGGCGACGCGGTGATGTCGCTGCCGTGGAGCTACGCCGGACTCCCCGCGCTCAGCCTGCCCGCGGGGGTGACGGCGGAGGGGCTGCCGCTGGGCCTCCAGGTGGTCGGCGAGGCGTGGGCGGACGAGCGGCTGCTCGCCCAGGCGGCCGTGCTGGAGCGGGTGCTGGACTGCGCCTGACGGGTCGGGGCGGGCGGGTCGGAACAGGCAGGGCAGGGTGGTCCGGGCCAGGGTGGGCCGGGTGCCGCTCGGTCCGGGGCGTCAGGCGAGGGCGGGCGAGTCCGGGTCGGTGGCGTCCGCCCGCAGCCGGTGCAGGACGGCGCGCGCGGCCCGGTCGTACGGGGCGCTGTCGTCGAAGAGCAGCGCCTGCGCGTTGGCGCTCTCCAGCAGGGCGATCAGGGTGAACGCGATGTCCTCCAGGTCGGCCCCGGCCCGGAGTTCGCCGGTGGCGCGGGCCTCCGCGAGCAGGTCGAGGACGGTCGCGCGCCACTCGCGCCAGCTGGCGGCGATGGCGTCCCGCAGCGGTCCCGGGCGGGCGTCGAACTCGGCGGTGACCTCGTAGAAGAAGCAGCCGCCGGGGAAGACCCGGGCCCGTGAGTAGGCCAGCCAGGAGTCGCAGAGCCGCCGGAGCTTGCCGAGGCCGGGGGCGTCCTGCCGGACCGGTTCGAGCACCGCGTCCGAGAAGATCCGGCGGGCGGCCCGGATCGTGGCCAGCTGGAGCTCCTCCTTGGAGCCGAAACCGGCGAACACTCCGCTCTTGCTGAGTCCGAGGTCGGTGGCGAGCCGGCCGATCGACAGCGCGTCCAGCCCCTCGACGGAGGAGATCTCGACGGCGCGCCGCAGTACCGTGCGCCTGGTCTCCTCGCCGCGCAGGACCCGTCCGTCCGTGGTCGATCCGGCCACCGTTCACCTCAGCTCTCGTCCGGTTCCCGTGCCGCCAGGGTAGCGGGGGCGGGCGGTCCGGGGATCAAAAAAAGCACGAACGGTCGTGCTAATATCTCGACGAGTTCGGCTCTTGCCCCTCGGCATCGACAGGGAGATCCGTATGGACCCGGCCGTCGCACTGATCCGCACCACCTTGAACGCCGCCTCGCTCGCCGCCCCGCGGCTCGCCGGGCGGGCCGCGTTCGAGCTGTACCGCCACCCCGTCCGGCGCGGCCGGGTCCGCACCCGCGAGCGCGAGGTGCACGACCGCGCCGTCACCGAGTCGCTCACCTTCCGCGGCGAGCGCGTCGTGGTCTACCGCTGGGGCGACGGCGCCCGGCCGGTCCTGCTGCTGCACGGCTGGCAGTCCCGGGCCTCCCGGTTCGCCGGCTTCGTCCCCCGGCTGGCCGCGCTCGGCCTCACCCCGGTCGCCTTCGACGCCCCCGGGCACGGAGACTCGGGCGGACGCGCCACCACCGTGCTCGACTACCGCGAGATCGCCCTCCGGCTCCAGGAGCGCCACGGCGCCTTCGAGGCGGTGGTCGCGCACTCGCTCGGCGTCAACGCGGCCTTCCTGGCGCTGCGCGGCGGCCTCCGGGCCGGCCGGCTGGTCGCCGTCGCCGGGGTCGCCGAGGTCTCCGGCCTGCCTGCCGCGTTCTGCGCCCGGCTGGGGCTGAACTCCACCGTGGAGAGGGAGTTGGGCCGCCGGGTGGAGAGCGGTGCGATGTTCCCCGGGGTGACGGACGTGGCGGCCCACTTCGACGCGACCCGCAGCCCCGAGGAGATCGCCCTGCCGATCCTGGTGGCGCACGACGAGGGCGACGACGTGGTCCCGTTCGGGCACGCCCGCCGGCTCGCCGCCGCCTACGGGGACCGGCTGGATCTGCTGGCCACCCGGGGGCTCGGCCACCGCCGGATCCTCACCGAGCCGGCCGTGGTCGACAACGCGATCGGCTTCCTGGCGGCCGGGCGCGAGGCGGCGGCGGATGCCCAGGCCACCGGGTCCGGTCGCGCCTCCGCGCCGGGTGACGCTCCCGCCGCCGGTCACGCCGCGGTGTCCGCCCGGGAGGTGGGCGCGGCATGAGCTTGGTCGAACTGCACACCCGTTCCCTGGAGTTGGCGGCCGGGGTGGTCGACACGGTGCAGCCGGAGCAACTGGTGCTCCCGACGCCCTGCGCCGACTGGCCGCTCCGGCGGCTGATGGAGCACGTGATCGGCCAGCACCGGGGCTTCGCCGCCGCGGCGCGCGGCGCCGGGCCGGACCGGGCGCTCTGGCGGGACGTCCCCGTCGACGGCGACCCGGCCGGAGCCTTCCGCCGCTCGGCCGCGGAGCTGACGGCGGCGTTCACCGCCGCGGCGGACACCCCGGGGCGGCCCCGGCTCTGGCTGCCGGAGATCCGCGACGGCGGCCCGTTCCCGCTGGACCTCGCGGTCGGTTTCCACCTGCTGGACACGCTGGTGCACGCCTGGGACGTGGCGGCGGCCCTGGGCCCGTCCTCCGCGTCCGGGATCACGGCCGCGGTCGAGGCCGAGCCGGCGCTCGCGGGGGCGCTGCTGGCGGTGGCCGAGGCCGTCCCGGCCACGCCGGCCGACCGGGGGCCTGGCCGTGCCTTCGCCGCCGGCCGGTCGCCGGCGGCCGCCGCCGGGCCGTTCGGCCGGACGCTCGCCCTGCTCGGCCGTGACCCGCACTGGGCGGTGCCCGCCCGGTAGCGGCGCGGCGGGCGCCGGCCGGCCCGGCCTCCGCCGCGGGCCCGCAGGCCGGCGTGTGGCCTGCCGGCCGTCGTGGGGCCTACCGGCCGTCGCGCTGCTCGTCGGGGAACCGCGGCCCGCCGATCAGGAAGAGCAGTGCCGCGGTCGGGAAGCCGAGCGAGGCGGCCACCAGCACGATGAACTCCCAGAACATCCGTCGCTCCTCGTCCTCGTCCTTGCGGTCGTCAGCGCCGGGGGCGGGATCCCCCCGAAGGAGGTCGCAAACCCGATCGGCCCTGAATGGCCGAATTGTCCACTCGCTATCCGACGGTATGGCCGAATTTCCTCCGCTGCCACCGGGCGGCACGCCGTGGCACGCGCACGGGTCTGGGCGCACGCCCCGCTCTGCGGCCACACTGTCGGGATGCAGGTACAGCTCGCAGGGGAAGCACGGCGGCCGGACCGCGAGAGCGAGGACTTCGCGGCCGCCACATCGGAGGCGCTCGTCCTGCTCGACGGTTCGAGCTCGCCGACCGGCCTGGAGTCCGGGTGCCGCCACGGCACCCCCTGGTACGTCCGCAGGCTGGGGGTGCATCTGCTGGCCCGGCTCACCGACCGCGCCGACCGCTCGATCGCCGAGTGCCTGGCCGACGCCATCGCGGAGACGGCCGCGCTGCACGGCGGCCGGTGCGACCTCGCCCACCCCAACACGCCCGCCGCGATGGTGGTCGCGGCCCGGCGGCACGGGGGCGCGCTGGAGTACCTGGTGCTCGGCGACTCGCTGCTGGTGCTGGAGCCGAAGGACGGTCCGCCGCGGGTGATCGGCGACAACCAGCGCTTCCCGGGCGGCGAGGAGCTGCGCCGACAGGTCTGGTCGACGGTGCCCGGCTCGGCGGAGCGCGCCGCGCTCTACCTGGAGTACGTGCTGGCCGTCCGGGCCGCCCGGAACTCGGGCAACGGCCCGTGGATCGCGGCCGCCAGCCCGAAGGCGGCCGCGCACGCCGAGACCGGATTCGTCCCGCTGACCGCGCTGCGCGCGGTGGCGGCCCTGAGCGACGGCGCCTCGCGCTTCACCGAGCGCTTCGGCCTGGGGAGCTGGGGCGACGCGCTGCGGCTGCTGGCCGAGTCGGGGCCGGCCGAGCTGATCGCCCAGGTGCGGGCGGTGGAGCGGGCGGACGCCGCCTGCGAGCGCTGGCCGCGGGGCAAGGCGCACGACGACGCCTCGGCCCTCTACGCCCTGCTGTAGCAGCGGGCGCGGGGGGCCGGGGCGTCGTCGTTGCGGGGTGTCCGGGCCGGACGCGGCCGGGCGGGTCGGTGCCGCCCGGCCGCGTCCGGCCCGGTCCCCCGGCCGGTCGGCTCAGTCGATCGGGTGGCCGAACGAGCCGGACTGGAAGTCCCGCATGGCCTGCTCCAGTTCGCGGTGGCTGTTCATCACGAACGGCCCGTACCAGGCGACCGGCTCGCGGATCGGCTGCCCGCCCAGGAGGATCACGTCCAGGTTGGGGTGCCGCGAGTCCTGGACGGGGTCGGCGGAGATGGTGAGGGTGTCACCGTCGCCGAACACCGCCGCCTGCCCGGTGCGGATCGGCCGCCCCTCGGCGCCGACCTTGCCGTCGCCGTTGAGGACGTAGGCGAGCGCGTTGAAGTCCGGCCGCCACGGGATGGTGATCTGCGCGCCCGGGGTGATGGTGGCGTGCAGCAGGGTGATCGGGGTGTGGGTGGCGCCCGGGCCCTGGTGGCCGTCCAGCTCGCCGGCGATCAGCCGGAGGATCGCGCCGCCGTCCGGGGTGGAGAGCAGCTTGACGTGGCCGCCGTGGATGTCCTGGTACCGGGGGGCGGTCATCTTGTCGGACGCCGGGAGGTTGACCCAGAGCTGGATGCCGTGGAACAGGCCGCCGGACAGCACCAGGGACTCGGGCGGGGTCTCGATGTGCAGGATGCCGGAGCCGGCCGTCATCCACTGGGTGTCGCCGCCGCCGAGGTGGCCGCCGCCGCCGTGCGAGTCCTTGTGGATGAACTCGCCGTCGATCAGGTAGGTGACCGTCTCGAAGCCGCGGTGCGGGTGCCACGGGGTGCCCTTCGGCTCCCCGGCGGCGTACTCCACCTCTCCCATCTGGTCCATCATGATGAACGGGTCGAGGTACTTGGTGTTGATCTTCGCGAAGGCGCGGCGGACCGGGAAGCCCTCGCCCTCGAAGCCCTCGGGGGCGGTGACCACCGTGAGCACCGGCCGGGCGCCGGCGACGGCGGGGTCGGGGGTGGCGACGCGCGGGAGGATCAACGGGTTGTCGACGGTCACGGCGGGCATGTCGGCCTCCTTCGGGGTTCTCCTCTGGCCTACGTCCACGAGATTAGTTCAATCCTCAACAAGAAGCAAGTTGAATTTTGAACCACTTGGTCGCGGCGGAGCCGCGGGGCTCCCCTTCATCCTGGGCTAGCCGTACATGCGGCGCATGGTGAAGTCGACCATCTGCTCGACCGCCTTGGCGTCGAACACCATCCGGTGCTCGCCCTCCATGTCCAGCGCGAAGCCGTACCCCGTCGGCAGCAGGTCCAGGACCTCGGCGCCGGTGACGGTGAAGTGCTTGGAGTCCTTGCCGGCGTACCGGCGCAGCTCCTTCAGTGAGCTGAACATCGGGATCACCGGCGTCGGCGTGTTGTGCAGCGCCAGGAAGCCGGGGCGCTCACCGCGCGGACAGTGCACCTTGGAGGTGATGAAGATGGCCTGGAAGTCCTCCACCGCCATCGAGCCCGTGGTGAAGGCCCGGACGGCGTCCGCCAGCGAGGGCGGGGACGGTTCCGGGTACAGGGACTGCTGTGCGCCCGGCGGCTGCTCGCCGTACGGGCCGGGGCCGGGCATGCCGTTCATGCCCGGCTGCGGCCCCGCCTGCTGGTAGGGATCGCCCGGGTATGCGTTCTGGTCATAGCCGTACACACGGACAGGCTATCGGGAGCGCGGCCACCCGTGCTGGCGCCGATCCTGACAAGGAGTGGTCGCCCCGGCTTGTGGGACGTGACCACGTTCATAGCGGATTCCGCCGAGGTTTCACCGGCGAGGGCTTGAAACAAGTTACCGCTGGGTAGCATCATGAAGCGTACTGGTGGGTACGGGGCGCCCGAACGCGGCGGTCTCCCGGAAGCGACGAACCGGAGAAAACGGCCATGGGTCACTACAAGTCCAACCTGCGGGACGTGGAGTTCAACCTCTTCGAGGTGTTCGGTCGCGAGCAGGTGTACGGCACCGGACCGTTCGCGGACATGGACGTCGAGACCGCGAAGAACATCCTGAGCGAGATCGCACGCCTCGCCGAGAACGACCTCGCCGCGTCCTTCACCGACACCGACCGCAACCCCCCCGTCTTCGACCCGGAGACCAGCACCGCGCCGATCCCGGCCGCGTTCAAGAAGAGCTACCAGACCTTCATGGACGCCGAGTGGTGGCGCCTGGGCATCCCGGAGTCGATCGGCGGCCAGGTCACCCCGAACTCGCTGATCTGGGCGTTCGCCGAGCAGATCCTCGGCTCGAACCCGGCCATCTGGATGTACTCCTCCGGCCCGGCCTTCGCCGGCGTCATCGCCGAGGAGGGCACCCCGGAGCAGCTGGAGGTCGCCAAGCGGATGACCGACCGCCTCTGGGGCTCCACCATGGTCCTCACCGAGCCCGACGCGGGCTCCGACGTGGGCGCCGGCCGCACCAAGGCGATCAAGCAGGAGGACGGCTCCTGGCACATCGAGGGCGTGAAGCGCTTCATCACCTCGGGCGAGCACGACATGTCCGAGAACATCATCCACATGGTGCTGGCCCGCCCCGAGGGCGGTAAGCCGGGCACCAAGGGCCTGGGCCTCTTCATCGTCCCCAAGTTCGACTTCGACTGGGAGACCGGCGAGCTCGGCGAGCGCAACGGCGTCTACGCCACCAACGTCGAGCACAAGATGGGCCTCAAGGCCTCCAACACCTGCGAGATGACCTTCGGCGCCAAGCACCCGGCCAAGGGCTGGCTGCTCGGCGAGACCGTCGACGGCATCCGCCAGATGTTCAAGATCATCGAGTTCGCGCGCATGATGGTCGGCACGAAGGCCATCGCCACCCTCTCCACCGGCTACCTGAACGCCCTGGAGTACGCCAAGGAGCGCGTGCAGGGCGCGGACATCTCGCAGTTCCTGGACAAGACCGCCCCGCGCGTCACCATCACCCACCACCCCGACGTGCGCCGCTCGCTGCTGACCCAGAAGGCGTACGCCGAGGGCATGCGCGCCCTGGTCCTGTTCACCGCGTCGACCCAGGACGACATGGCCGCCGCCCGCCTGCGCGGCGAGCACGACGAGGCCGCCGAGCGCCTCAACGACCTGCTCCTCCCGATCGTCAAGGGCTACGGCTCGGAGAAGTCCTACGAGCAGCTCGCCCAGTCCCTGCAGACCTTCGGCGGCTCCGGCTACCTGCAGGAGTACCCGATCGAGCAGTACATCCGGGACGCCAAGATCGACACCCTCTACGAGGGCACCACGGCCATCCAGGGCCAGGACTTCTTCTTCCGCAAGATCGTCAAGGACGGCGGCCAGGCGCTCACCGCCCTGTCCGAGCAGATCCAGAAGTTCCTCGCCTCCGCCGCGGGCGGCGACGCCCTGGCCGCCGAGCGCGAGCTGCTCGCCAAGGCCGCCGGCGACCTGGAGGCCATCATCGGCAAGCTCCTCGCCGACCTCTCCTCGGTCGAGCAGGACGTCAAGAACATGTACAAGGTGGGCCTCAACACCACCCGCCTGCTGATGGTCTCCGGCGACGTCGTGGTCGGCTGGCTGCTGCTCCGCCAGGCCGCGGTGGCCCTGGCCAAGCTGGAGGCCGGCGCCTCGGAGAAGGACGTCCCCTTCTACCAGGGCAAGGTCGCGGCGGCCCGCTTCTTCGCCAAGAACATCCTGCCGACCGTCGCCCCGCAGCGCCTGATCGCCGAGGGCATCGACAACGAGATCATGGAGCTCGCGGAGGAGGCGTTCTGACGCCGCCCCCACTGACCGCCTGACCCAACCCTCACGCCGAAGGGCCCGGTGCACCCCGGGCCCTTCGGCGTACCCGGGCGGGGGCGGGGGCGAGTCGGGCCGTGGCCGGTTGTGGCCGGGCGTGGCCGGGCGGACCCGTCGGGGGCACCCGGCCGTCCGGCGCCCGATCGCCCGATCGCCCGATCGCCCGATCGCCTGACCGCCTGGCGCTCGGCTGCTCGATCGTCTGAGCATCCGACCCCCGCTTCCCCGATCGCCCGACCATCCGACCACTTGATCGCCCGATCGCCCGGACGGGACTCCGGAGAGGGCACGGACGGTGGCCTGACGCGGCGCCACCAGGGCAGGTACCCCGCTGCCGTGGGCGGCAGCACGCGCCCGGGCGGACTCCCGTCCTGCCGTCAGTTCACGGTTGCGTCTGCGTTCTGCATCCGTTGGGCTGCTCCGAGTGTCATGTCCGTGTACGGGCATATGCTCAAGGTGCGAAGCCGATCCCCCATTTCGGCTTCGGCCCTCCCTCGACCCAGGAGCAGCATGTCGACCGCCGCCCGCCAGGCCTTCTTCGACCGGACGCACACCGATGATCTGATCGCCTTTCTCGGAACCTCGCCGTCGCCCTACCACGCGGTCGCGAGCGCCGCCGAGCGACTGGAGAAAGCGGGCTTCCGGCAGGTCCTGGAAACGGACGCCTGGGACGCGACGACCGGCGGCCGCTACGTCGTCCGCGGCGGCGCGCTGATCGCCTGGTACGTGCCGCACGGCGCGGGCCCGGAGACACCGTTCCGCGTGGTGGGCACCCATACCGACTCACCGAACCTGAGGGTCAAGCCGATCCCCGACACGGGCACGGCCGGCTGGCGCCAGGTCGCGGTGGAGATCTACGGCGGGGTGCCGCTCAACACCTGGCTCGACCGGGACCTCGGCCTCTCCGGCCGGCTCACCCTGCGCGACGGCAGCAAGCGGCTGGTCCAGCTGGACGAGCCGCTGCTGCGCGTGCCGCAGCTGGCGATCCACCTGGACCGGCAGGTCAACGAGGGCATGAAGCTGGACAAGCAGCGCCACCTCACCCCGATCTGGGGCCTCGGCCCGGTCGACGAGGGTTCGCTGATCGAGTACGTCGCCCAGCGGGCCGGGGTCGAGGCGGCCGAGGTGGCCGGCTGGGACCTCATGACCCACGACGTGCAGCCCGCCTCCTACCTCGGGCGCGACCGCGAGCTGCTGGCGGGCCCGCGACTGGACAACCTGCTCTCGGTCCACGCCGCCACCGCCGCACTGGCCGCCGTCGCCACCGCGGCCGAGACGGGCGGCGTCCGGCTGCCCTACATCCCGGTGCTGGCCGCCTTCGACCACGAGGAGACCGGCAGCGAGTCGGACACCGGCGCGCAGAGCCCGCTGCTCGGCAACGTGCTGGAGCGCACCGTGTACGCGCGCGGCGGCGGCGTGGAGGAGCGCGCCCGGGCGCTGGCCGGCACCATCTGCCTCTCCTCCGACATGGGGCACGCCGTCCACCCGAACTACAGCGAGCGGCACGAGCCGGGCCACCACCCGATGCCGAACGCCGGTCCGATCCTGAAGGTCAACGTCAACAACCGGTACGCGACGGACGGCGTCGGCCGGGCGGTCTTCACGGCGGCCTGCGAGAAGGCCGGCGTGCCGTGGCAGACCTTCGTCTCCAACAACGCCATGCCCTGCGGTACGACGATCGGCCCCATCACGGCGGCCCGGCTCGGGATCCAGACCGTGGACTGCGGCATCGCGGCGCTCTCGATGCACTCGGCGCGCGAGCTCTGCGGGGCGGACGACCCGTACCTGCTGGCCGGCGCGATCAAGGCCTTCCTGGAGGGCTGAGCACGGCCGTGTGAGCGACCGGTACGACGGAGGGGCCCGGCGGAATCCGCCGGGCCCCTCCGTCGTACCGGGGCGGTGCCTACTCCGCCGCCTACTCCGCCGCCTGCTCCGCTGCCTGCTCCAGGCCCGCCAGCACCAGCGGCAGCCGGCGCTCGCCGCCGGCGGCGAGCTTCACCGGCACGCCCCAGTCCTGCTGGTGGACGTGGCAGGCCGGGTACTCGATCTCCGGGTCGTCGTCGCAGGACGCGGCCATCGCCGACACGTGCAGCACGCCCTCGGCCACCCGGTCGGAGAGGACCAGCTCACGGGAGAGCGCGGTGTCCGCCCCCGCGCCGGAGAGCAGCAGCTCGGGCGGGGTGGCGCTGACCAGCAGCCGGGTGGACGGGCCGTACCGCTCGTCCAGCTTCTGGCCGCTGGGCGCCGAGAAGACCACGTCCAGCCGGAACGCGCCCGGCGCGACCTCGGTGGCGGCCCGCTGGGTGCGGTGGGCCACCGCGTCCACCCGGACGGCCTCCTCGGGCAGCCGCAGCCTGGTCAGCCGGTGCCGGGCCGACTCGACCACCACGATGTCGCCGTCGACCAGCACGGCGCCGGACGGCTCGCGCAGGTCGGTGGCGAGCGTGGTGACCTCGCCGCTCGCCGGGTCGAAGCGGCGCAGCGCGTGGTTGTAGGTGTCGCTGACGGCCACCGAGCCGTCCGGCAGCACGGTGACGCCCAGCGGGTGCTGGAGCAGCGCCTGCCCGGCCTCGCCGTCCCGGTGCCCGAAGTCGAACAGGCCGGTGCCGACGGCCGACCGCACGGCCTTGGTTTCACGTGAAACCCAGCGCAGTGCCGAGGTCTCCGAGTCGGCGACCCAGAGCCGCTCGCCGTCCGCCGAGACGGCCAGGCCGGACGGCTGGGCGAACCAGGCCTCGGCGGCCGGCCCGTCGACCAGGCCCTCGTTGGTGGTGCCCGCCGCGACGCCGACCGTGCCGGCGTCCGGGTCGTACGCCCAGAGCTGGTGCACGCCGGCCATCGCGATCCACACCTTGCCGTCGAACCAGGCGACGTCCCACGGCGAGGAGAGGTCCACCCCGCGGGCCGGGCCCTCGGTCGCGGACCCCTGCCACCACTGCTTCCCGGTACCGGCCAGCGTGGTCACCGCGCCGTCGGCGAGCCGGACGCCGCGCAGCGCGTGGTTGACGGTGTCCGCCACCACCACGTCGTACGCGGAGCCGGCCGGGAGCAGCGCGAGCCCCTGCGGCTCGCTGAACCGGGGAGCGGTCCCGTCCACCAGGCCGCGCACGCCGTCGCCGATCCGGCGCACCACGGTCTCGCCGTCCGCCTCCAGCTCGACCAGCGAGTGGTGGCCGGAGTCCGCCACCAGGAAGTTGCCGTTCGGCAGCCGGATCGCCTTGCCGGGGAACCTGAGGTCCCCGGCCGCCGGCTCGGGTGCCACGTACGGGCCGTCGCCGCGCCGCAGCGTGCCCTTGGCCGCGTGCTCCGCCTCCAGCTCCTCGACCAGCCGGGCGATGGCGTGCGCGTGCCCCTCGCCGGCGTGCTGGGCGACCACGTAGCCCTCGGGGTCGATCACCACCAGCGTCGGCCAGGCCCGCACCGCGTACTGCTTCCAGGTGGCGAGCGCCGGGTCGTCCAGCACCGGGTGGTGCACCTCGTAGCGGGCGACGGCGTCGACCACGGCCTGGTGGTCGGCCTCGTGCACGAACTTGGGGGAGTGCACGCCGACGATCACCACGGTGTCGCGGTGCTTCTCCTCCAGCTCACGCAGTTCGTCGAGGACGTGCAGACAGTTGATGCAGCAGAACGTCCAGAAGTCCAGGATGGTGATCTTGCCCCGGAAGTCGGCGAGGGTGAGGTCCTTGCCGCCGGTGTTCAGCCAACCGCCTGCCCCGACCAGCTCGGGGGCGCGTACACGTGCACGAGATGCCATGAGCCAATGAAACAGCACCACCCCGCCCCGCATTCCGGACGGGGCTTCACGGCGTGGAACGCGGCCTGCGCCGGTGCTTGGCCGCCTTGTAGGCGTCGACCGACTTCCGCGACGAGCGCCAGACCCCGTCCGCTCCCTGCACGGCGTTCAGACGGCCGCGCTGCGCCGCCTGCCGGAGGGCCGCCAGGGAGAGCTCGGCATCGACGAGCGCGGCGAGCGGGAGCATGCGGGCGGGACCGGCCACGTTGGGGACGATGAACCGGTTGAGGTTGTCCTCCATCGCCCGAGCGATGAGCTCGCCGAGGGATCCGCAGTCGCCCGCGTCGGCCCTGCGCAGTGCGGTCAGGTACGCGTCCCGCTGGCGCTTGAAGATGATGATCGGCGGGAATCCGAGCCGTACGAGGACGAGGTTCATGACGAGTCGGCCGGTGCGGCCGTTTCCGTCGAGGAACGGGTGGATGTACTCGAACCGGTTGTGGATCCGGGCCAGTTCCTCCGGAAGAGGGCGTCCGAGGTCCTCGTTCGTCTCGATCCGTCGGCCGAGGGCGCAGACGTCGGCGACCCACTGCTCGGCCTGGGCCGGGACCAGCGGCCAGGGCGGCGGTGTCATCCCTTCGGCGAAGGGGGCGATGTCGTGCTCCCGGAAGTTGCCGGGGGCCTCGCGGTCCCCGGCGTCCGGATGAGGGGAGACGTTCCAGACGGGGGTCATGGCCACGTGGTGGACGTGGCGGATCTCGCCGAGGGTGACGAGGCGGCCGTCGTGCCACGAGTCCGGTTCCAGCGCCTGGCCGTAGACCCAGCGCGCGGCATCGGCGTAGCCCTGGACCTCGTTGTACTCGCTGAGCGGCTTCGCCCCGACGGCCCGGCCTTGGTCCAGGAGCGCCTGGACCTCGCGGAGCACCAGCGTGTTGCCCTCCAGGGCGGTGGAGTGGTGCGCCTCCTCGTGCCAGATGTCGTCCCAGACCTCCCGGGCCTCCCTGGGGCTGGGGAGGCCGCCGAAGCGCTCGTTCAGCTCGGCCAGCGCGCCGCTGAGCCGGTTGTAGACGGTGCTGCGGCTGGGCCTGCCTCGTCCGGCCACCGTTGCTCCTCCCCGGAGTTGATACATGACCGGAACGGCCAATTGAACTTATCAACTTCGGGGAGGGCGGGGCCCCGATCACGCCGGTTCTCACCCGGGAGTGGGATGGTGCCGAGGCAGCGGCCCAGGGCGGTCGCGGTGGGGCGGGGGCGCGGGGCCGGGGCGGGGCGGGGTGGTCAGGTGATGAGGTGCGGGAGGAAGCGGGCGCCCTGGTGGGTGATGGGGCTGTCGTCGGTCTCCCGGATGCCGAGGCCCGCGGACTCGCCGTCCACCACCCAGGTGCCGAGCACCGGGCGGTTGCCGTCGAAGTCGGGCAGCGGGTGGAGCTGCTGGTAGCAGTGGCCCTCCGCGCCGTAGCGGTCCGGGTCGCCGGCCCACTCGGCGAGGCGGGTCTCGCGGCCGCCCGGTTCGACGATCCGCACGCCGGCGCCCTCGCGGCCGAGCAGCGGCTTGGCCGCGTAGCCGGGCCCGTCGGGGTCGGCGAGTTCGCGCGGGCCGTCCAGGTAGGCGGGCAGCAGGTTGGGGTGGCCCGGGAACAGCTCCCAGAGCACGGCCAGCAGCGCCTTGTTGGAGAGCAGCATCTTCCAGGCCGGCTCGATCCACAGCGTGGAGCCGGTGGAGCCCCCGTGGTCGATGACGTCCAGCAGCTGCGTGCCGAACTCGTCGGAGGCCAGCCACTCCCACGGGTAGAGCTTGAAGGCGGCCCGGACGAAGCGGTGCTCCAGGTCGACGAAGCGGCCGGAGAGCGGGTCCCACCCGATGTCCTCCATGGCGATGCCGACGGTCTCGATGCCGGCCTGCTCGGCGCACTCCTGGAGGTAGAGGGTGGTCATCCAGTCCTCGCCCTCGGTGTCGCCGCGCGAGTGCGCGAAGTGCACCGGGCCGGGCGGCAGCAGGTGCTTCTGCCGGGCCCAGGAGGCGACCAGCCGCTCGTGCAGCGAGTTCCACTGGTCGGCGCCCGGGAACCGCTCCTCCATCCAGAACCACTGCGGGCCGGCCGCCTCGATCAGCGAGGTCGGGGTGTCGGCGTTGTACTCGAAGAGCTTCGCCGGCCCGGCGCCGTCGTACGCGAGGTCGAACCGCCCGTAGACGGCGGGCTGTTCGTCGCGCCGGCGCCAGGACTCGGCGACCGCGTCGGCCAGCCGGGGGTCGGTGATGCCGTAGTCGGCGAACCGGCCGGTGCGGACCACGTGGTCGGCGGCGGCCAGGCACAGCTCGTGCAGTTCCTCGACGACCTCCTCCAGCGCCTCCACCTCGGGCAGTGAGAACTCGTAGTACGCGGACTCGTCCCAGTAGGCGTGCGGGCCGCCCTGGTTGCACGGGTCGGAGCACATGGCGTAGATCAGGCCCTGGCCCTCCACGGTGGCCAGCCAGTCCGGGCGCGGGGTGATGGTGCGGCGGCGCACGGCGGATCAGCCCCCGCCCGAGCCGCTGGAGCCGGACGGGCAGCCGAAGCCGCCGCGCTTGGTCGCGGCCTTGTCGAAGGTGCCGCCGAGGGCCGTGGCGGAGCCGGAACCGCAGTAGTACCAGCGGCCGGCGGTGGCCGCGCCGGTCCCGCTGGTGCAGGAATGACGGTCCAGCACCTTGAGGGTGCCGGGGTCGACGCAGCGGCTCGGCGGGTTGCTCCCGGAGGAGGACGAGCAGCCGGACAGGGCCAGTGCGAGGGTGCCGACCATGCCGAGGGTGACGAAGCCCGAGCGGCGCCGGCCGGCCGGTTCGGCGGCGGTGGGCGTCGGGGCGGTTCCCGGGGTCGCGGTGCCCGGGGTCGCGGCGTCGGGGGTCGCTGCGTCCGGAATCCGGGCGGGCGCGTCCGGTCTCGGGGAGGGGGCGGCTGGCAACGGCTGCGTCATGGCGCCCGATGGTACGCGCGGTGCCGGATGGTACGGGAGGGGACCCCGTTACCCGGCCACGGCCGGGCCCGATGGGTTATCTTTTGCCGATCCTTGACCGTGGGGCCGCGTCGGACGTCGGCCGGCCCCGTGACGTACGTGGAACCGGGGGCAGACACCCATGAACGACATCCTGCACGGTCTCGGCGCGGCCGCCGCTTTCGGCGGCGTCGGCGTGGTGCTGCTGCTGCTCGGCATCGTCCTGGTGGACCTGCTGACGCCGGGCAAGCTCGGCCGGCAGATCTGGGTGGAGCGCAACCGCAACGCCGCCGTGCTGCTCAGCTCGGCGCTGCTCGGCATCGGCGGCATCGTCTTCACCGCGATCCTCTACACCTACGAGGACTTCGGGAAGGGCCTGGCCTCCACCGCCTGCTTCGGCGTGCTCGGCCTGGTGCTGATGGCCGTCGCGTTCTGGGTGGTGGACGTCCTGACGCCGGGCAAGCTCGGCGCGATCCTGGTCGACCCGGAGCCGCACCCGGCGGTCTGGGTGACGGCCAGCTGCAACCTCGCGGTGGCCGCGATCGTGTCGGCGTCGATCGCCTGAGGCGGTCCGGGACGGCTGGGACGGCCCGGGCGTTCAGGGCGCTCGGGGCGCTCGGCGACGGTCCGGGCGTCCGGGGACGGTCCGGGGACGGTCCGGGGCGGGCGGGCCGTCGGGCTTCAGGCGGTCAGCCGGCCCGGTGCGGGGTGCGGTTCGCCGCCCAGCACGTGTTCGCGCCCCCAGGCGCCCAGCGGGGCCAGCGCCTCGTTGAGCCGTGCCCCGACCGCCGTGAGCGAGTACTCGACCCGCGGCGGCACCTCGTCGTACGCCTCGCGGTGCACGACGCCGTCCGCCTCCAGCTCGCGCAGGTGGGCGGCGAGCACCTTCTCGGTGATCCCCGGGACCAGCCGGCGCAGCTCGCCGAACCGGCAGCCCGGACGCTCGGCCAGCGCCCAGAGGATCAGGACCTTCCACTTGCCGCCGATCACGTCCATCGCGGCGTCGATCCCGCAGACGTACGCGCCGGGCCTCGGTACGGTCGCCATGCCCCCACCTCTCCGACCTGTTCGCTCACCTCAGGGTAACCACCCACTCCGAAGTGCGTACTTGATCGTTCCGGCGGCGGGCGGCGAGCCTGGCGGGCATGACAGAGAACGCGGTCGACACCGCCTCGAAGACCCCCGTCACCCTGCTCGGCCTCGGCGCGATGGGCGCCGCGCTGGCCGACGCCTGGCTCGCCGCCGGGCACCCGCTGACCGTCTGGAACCGCACCGCGGCCCGCGCCGAACCGTTCGCCGCCCGGGGCGCCGCCGTCGCGGCCACCGCGGCCGGGGCGGTCGCCGCGAACCGGCTGGTGGTGGTCTGCCTGCTGGACGACGCCTCGGTCGAGGAGACGCTGGCCGGCGCCGACCTGACCGGCAAGGACGTCGTCAACCTGGTCACCGGCACCCCCGGCCAGGCCCGCGCCCGGGCCGCCTGGGCCGCCGGCCGCGGCGCCCGGTACCTGGACGGCGGGATCATGGCCGTCCCGCCGATGATCGGCGTCCCGGCGGTCGGCCCGTACGTCTTCTACAGCGGTTCGCCCGAGCTGTTCGAGGAGCACCGGGAGACCCTGGCGGCCCCGGCCGGCACCACCTGGGTCGGTGAGGACCCGGGGTTCGCCGCCCTGCACGACGTGGCGCTGCTGAGCGCGATGTACGGCATGTTCGCCGGGGTCGCGCACGCCTTCGCGCTGGCCCGCTCCGAGTCCGTCGCCCCGGGCAGCCTCGCCCCGATGCTCACCTCCTGGCTCACCGCGATGACCCGCTCGGTGGCGACCACCGCCGAGCAACTGGAGGCCGGCGACTACACCCTGGGCGTCGTGTCGAACCTCGCCATGCAGACGGCCGGGGTTCCGACGTTCCTGCGCACCGCGGAGGAGCAGGGCGTCAGCCCGGAGCTGCTGGCGCCCTTCTTCGACCTGATGGAGCGGCGCCTGGGCCAGGACGTGCGGAACGGCGCGGAGGACCTGACCGGCGTGATCGACCTGCTCCGGCGGTAGGAGCCCGGCTGGGCAGGGCCCGGTCCGGCCTCAGACCTCGATCACCTCGACCCCCTGCTCCAGGCCGACGAAGTCCGCGGCATGGCGGGTGAAGAGGGGGTGGCCGGCGGCAGCGGTCGTCGCGGCGATCATCAGGTCCATCCGGCGGGGCCGGGGGGCACGCCTGGCTTGGATCGTGAGCGCGACCAGGGTGCCGAAGCGCCGCGCTGCCTCCCGGTCGAAGGGGATGGCGGCGAACTCGGCCTCGGCGTCGGCGAGGCGCTGGGCTCGGGCGAGCATCTGCACCGGGTCCTTGGCCATGGCCATGCCTTGGGCCGGCTCGGCCAGGACGATGGCCGAGACGGCGGCCTCCACCGGCAGCCGTTCCGGGCCGAGCTGTGGCAGATCGATGACCACGCAGGTGTCCGGCAGACCGCGTGGACGGCGCTCGGTCACGAGCGCTCCCAGGGGTCGTCGCCGTCGACGCGGTCCTCGTCACCGTAGAAGGCGTCGGCTTCCGCGCGCACCTCCGCCGCATCGACCGCCGGCGCCGTGCTCCACTTCCGCTGGAGCTCCTCGATCGGGACGAACCGGCGGCGGGAGGTGAGCGGGCGGACCTCGGCGATCTCGGTGCCGTTGCGGGTGATGTGGTAGACCTCGCCGGCTTCGACGTCGTCGAGCACGGCCTTGGACCGGGCGGCGAGTTACGCTGCGTGATGGTCTTCATGCATTGATTGTGTCGCGGCGTAATGCATTGCGATACGGCGTTGTCGTGCCCGGTCAACCGGCGGCCGGTCAGCCGGCGGCGGGGCGGTCGGCGGCGGGGCGGCGGCGGAGGGCGGGGTCGGTGAGGGCGGGCGGCTGCCAGACGCCGTCCGGGTGGTAGACGTTGGTGCCCGGCGCGACGACGGCGTCGATCCGGTCGAGGGCCGCGTCGTCGAGCACCAGGTCGGCGCCCTTGAGGGCCGACTCCAGCTGGCCGAGGGTGCGCGGGCCGATGATCACCGAGGTGACCGCAGGGTGCGCGAGCGGGAAGGCGAGGGCCAGTTCGGGCAGCGTGCGGCCGAGGTCCTCGGCCAGGGCCGTGAGCTCCTCGACGACCTCCAGCTTGGCCGCGTTGACCGGCAGCGCCGGGTCGAACCGGGCCGGGGTGAGGGCGGCGCGGCCGCTGCCCATGTCGATCGGCCGGCCCTTGCGGTAGCGGCCGGTCAGGAAGCCGGAGGCGAGCGGGGACCAGGTCAGCGCGCCCATGCCGAGCCGCCGCACGGTCGGCAGGACGTCCCGCTCGACACCGCGGGCGAGCAGCGAGTACGGCGGCTGCTCGGTGCGGAAGCGCGCCAGGCCGCGCCGTTCGGCGACGTGGTGGGCCTCGACGATCTCCTCGGCGGGGAAGGTCGAGCAGCCGAAGGCGCGGATCTTGCCGGCCCGGACGAGGTCGCCGAGCACGGAGAGGGTCTCCTCGATGTCCGTGCCGTGGTCGGGCCGGTGCACCTGGTAGAGGTCGATCCGGTCGGTGCGCAGCCGGCGCAGGCTCTCCTCGACCTCCCGGACGATCCACCGCCGGGAGTTGCCGCCCCGGTTGCGGCCCTCGCCCATCGGGAAGTGCACCTTGGTGGCGAGCACGACGTCGTCGCGGTCGCCCCGGGCCTGCAGGGCCTTGCCCACGATCTCCTCGGACTCGCCGCCGGAGTACATGTCGGCGGTGTCGACGAAGTTGATGCCCGAGTCGAGGGCGGTGTGGATGATCCGGGCGCAGTCGTCGTGGTCGGGGTTGCCGACCGCGCCGAACATCATCGTGCCGAGGCAGTAGGTACTGACCTCGATGCCGGTGCCGCCGAGGATGCGGTAGCGCATGGTGCGAATCCCCCTGGTGGTGTGGGTGGTGGTGCGTGGTCAGGTTGGTCGGCGCCGGTTCCTGCGGAGTCGCCGGTGTCGACGCTACGACCTGGAGTGCGCTCCAAGGCAAGGGGCGGGGCGGCTTCGAGCGGGACCGCTCGCGGTGGTCGGGCCCGGTGGCTGGCCCGGTGGTCGGGCTCGGTGACCAGGCCCGGTGGCCCGGCTCCCCCCGGCGGGGGAGCGGCTTCGTCCGAGCGGGGGAGGACCGGCCCGGGCGCCCGGTGCGAGCGTGAGGGCATGACGACGACGAGCGGGTGGGCGGCCGGGCGGACGCCGGCGCGGCGGAGGCCGGGGCCGGCGGGTTGGGTGACCGACGGGCGGGGCGCGGCCGGGTGGGGCGTCGCGTACGCGGCGTTCGGCGTGGGCTGCGCGGTCGGCGGGACGGCGCTGTTCGGTGCGTCCTGGGTGGGGTGGGCGGTGGCGGCGGTCGGTCTGGCCTCCGCGGCGGCCGGTGCCGCGGTGGCGCGGTCCGGGCCGCGCCCGGCACTGCGTCCGGTGCTCTGGACGCTCTGCGGGCTGGCCGGGGCAGGGGCGTTCAGCCTGCTGATGGACGTGATCACGCTGCTCTTCGGGCAGGGCGTGGACAGTGTGCCGGGTGCGGTGCAGCACGCGCTCTCGGCGCTCGGCGCAGGGCTGCTGGCGGGGACGGCGAGGGCCGCGGCGGCGGTCCCGGCGGGTTCGCCGGACGCTCCTCCGGCGGCTCCCTCGGAGGCCCCGCCGACGGTCCAACTGGCCGCCTGGGCAGGGACGGTGGCGTTCCTCCCGTACGTCGGGATGAAGCTGACCTGGGCGTTCGGCGGCACCTTCGCCGGGGTGAGCGGTGCCGAGATGCGCGCCGCCGCCGAACGCAACGGCGCCTCCGGGCTCTGGCTCACCCTGGAGTCCTGGGGGCTGGACGCGACCGCGCTGCTGGCGGCCCTCGGCGTCTTCCTGCTCTGGGGCCTGGTCCGCCCCTGGGGGCAGGTTTTCCCGCGCTGGACCCTGCCGCTGAGCGGTCGTCGGGTCCCCCGCTGGCTGCCGCTCACCCCCGCGCTGCTGGGTGCGGGCACGCTCGCGCCGTACGGCGTGGTCGGCGTCGGGTACGCGGCCCTCGTGACGGCGGGCGTGGTCGGGATCCGGCGCGGCGACTTCCCGACGTCGGGGGACGCCCTGCTGGTCTGCTGGATCGGCCTCGGCGCGTTCGCGGTCTACGGGGTGGCGCTGGCGGTGGCCGCCCGCTCGTACTGGCGGCGTACGGGCTGAGCGGTGCGGCCGTGGCGTACGGGCGGGGCGGCGTACGGGCTGAGCGGTGCGCGGCCGGGCGGCCCTGCGGGTGTTGCCGAAACCGCAACGAAAGTTGCCCGGGGAGCACCGGTCGCGCAGCCTGGCGGTGGAGGTGATCGCCGTGGGCGACAAGCAGATCCAACCCGGCTCCGAGGGCCGGACCCCCGACGGCTACGACGTGGTGGTGGTCGGCGCGGGCGCCGCCGGGCTGAACGCGGCGCTGGTGCTCACCAGGGCCCGTCGCCGGGTCGCCGTGGTGGACGCCGGCCAGCCGCGCAACGCCCCCGCCGCGCACATGCGGGGCTTCCTCTCCCGGGACGGCATGTCCCCGGCCGCACTGCTGGCGGTCGGCCGCGAGGAGGTCGCGGGTTACGGGGGCGACCTGATCGACGCGCGGGTGGACCACATCGAGCCCGTCCCGGACGCCGGGCCCGGCTCGCAAGTCCCCGGCCCCGCCGTCCCCGGCGCCGACCTCCCCGGCCCCGGTGCTCCCGGGTTCCACGTCCACCTGGCCGGCGGCCCCGTGCTGCGGGCCCGCCGGGTGGTGGTCGCCACCGGTCTGCGCGACGGACTGCCGGAACTGCCCGGCCTCGCCGAGCGGTGGGGCCGCGACGTGCTGCACTGCCCGTACTGCCACGGCTACGAGGTCCGCGACCGGCCGCTCGGCGTCCTGGGGACCCACCCGGGCGCGGTGCACCAGGCGCTGCTGGTCCGCCAGTGGTCGGCGGACGTGGTGTTCTTCGCGCACACCCTGGAGCCGTCCGACGCCGCCCGGGCCCGGCTCGCCGCCCGGGGCGTGCGCGTCGTCGAGGGCCCGGTCAAGCGGGTGGTCGTCGAGGACGACCGGCTGCGCGGTGTCGAACTCGCCGACGGCCGGGCGGTGCCCCGCGAGGCGGTCTTCGTCTTCCCGCACATGGTGCCCAGGGACGCGCTGCTGTTCGGCCTCGCCTGCGAACGGGACGCGCAGGGCTGGGTCACCACCGACGGCGCGGGCCGTACCAGCGTTCCCGGCGTCTGGGCGGTGGGCAACGTCGCCGACCCGCGCGCCCAGGTGGTCACCGCCGCCGGGGCCGGGGCGGCGGCCGCCTTCGCGCTCAACCACGACCTGGTGGACGAGGACGTCGAGCAGGCGCTCGCCGCGGCCACCGCCACCGCCACCGACCCCGTCCACGCCGTTGCCACCGCCACCGCCGTAGCCACCGCCGTGCCGCGGTGAAGCCCACCCCCGACCGAACGGAGTACGCCATGCCGCACGACCACTCCCCGCAGGCCCCCGGACACCAGCACGGCAACGGCCACGGCCACGCCCACGCTCACGGTCACGGCCACCACCAGGGCCCCGGAACGGACTTCGACTGGGACGCCCTCGCCGCCCACCTGGAGCACGAGGCCGAACTCCAGGCCCCTGCCGTCACCGAGGCCGCGCACTGGCTGCGCGGGCTGCTGGACGGCGCCGCCGTCGGCCGGGTGCTCGACGTCGGCAGCGGCCCCGGCGTGATCGCCGGACTGCTCGCGGACGCCTTCCCGGCCGCCGAGGTGGTCGCCGTCGACCAGTCCGAAGCCCTGCTGGACCGCGCCCGGAAGCGGTCGGCCGGCCGCGTCGCCACCCGGCGGGCCGACCTGCCGGACGACTTCGCCGCGCTCGGCACCGCGGACCTCATCTGGTCCGCCAACGCGATCCACCACCTGGGCGACCAGCAGGCCGCGTTGACGGCCCTGGCCGGATCGCTGCGCCCGGGCGGCCTGCTGGCCGTGGCCGAACGCGGCCTGCCGCCGCGCTTCCTCCCCCGTGACCTCGGGACCGGACGCCCCGGCCTCCAGGCCCGGCTGGACGCCGCCAACGAGGACACCTTCAGCAGGATGCGCGCCGAACTGCCCGGTACGGTCGCCGCGGTGGAGGACTGGCCGGCGATGCTGGCGGAGGCCGGGCTCGTCCCGAGCGGGACGCGCACCTTCCTCACCGACCGCCCGGCCCCGCTGGACCGTCCGGCGCGCGAGTACCTGCACGTCAACCTCTCGCGCCGGCGCGACCAGTTGGCGGAGCAGCTGGACGCCGAGGACCGTGCGACCCTCGACGTCCTGCTCGACCCGGAGGCCCCCACCGGCATCCTGGCCCGCCCGGACGCCTTCTACCTCACCGCCGTCACCGTCCACACCGCCCGGGCGGCCGACGGGCGGTAGCGCTGCTGCGGCTCGGCCGGTACCGCGGACGGAGCGGCCGGCGGCAGGAGATCCTGCCGCCGGCCGGGGCCTGCGGGCCGCCGGTCGGAGGGCGGGCCGGCCCCCGCGGTCGTCCTCGAAGCCGCCCGACTCCCCTGTGGTGGGGCGGGGTCGAGGCCCGGTGGGGGTGGCGGCCCGCTCGTCACCGGTCCGGCTTCCGGTGGCGGCCGGTGCCCTTGCGCAGCAGCGGCACCGGAGTGTCCGCCTGCGGGAGGACGGTGGCGGGTCCGGCCGCCTCCTCGGGCCGGACGATCAGCGGGTACGCCTCCGCGTAGCTCTCCGCCACCGCGACCGGCTGCCAGGCGAAGCCGTCCCACTCGACGACCAGCCGCGGTACGTCCTGGAACACGTGCGCCCCGCGCCGCGGCCCCGGCGCCAGGGTGATCGTGTCGCGCGTGCCGGGCGCCCGGCGTCGGCGCGCCCGCCTCGCGTACCACTCGGCCAGCGGCTCGTCCTCGGCGTCCATCGCCGCCTCCCTCGGGGATCGGTCGGGGACGGCCAGTCTTGCCGATCCGGATCGGGCGGACGATTCCACGATCGGGTGAAATCCGGTGCGGGGTCAGAGCCCTGACGCCAGCTTCAGGGTGACCGCGCCGGCGATGATCGAGGCGAAGGAGACCAGCTTGGGGAGTGTGATCCGCTCCTTGTAGATCAGGGCGCCGAGGACGACCGTGCCGATCGAGCCCAGCCCCGTCCAGATCGTGTAGCCGACGCTGACGTCGAGGGTGCGGAGCGCGAGGCTCAGCGTGTAGATGCCTCCCGCGGCGGCGGCCAGGGTGAGGACGGAGGGCCAGAGCTTGGTGAAGCCCTTGGTGGCGTTGGTACCGAGGGCGAAGACGATCTCGAAGACGACGGCGATCGCGAGGAAGACCCAGGCCATGACGGTTCAACTCTCTCTTGTGGGTGCGGGATCGTGGGTGCGGATGCGGGCGGGGGCGGCCGTCAGGCGGTGGTCGCGGGGCCGGCGGTGGCCGCCGGGACCGGGGTCGGGGCCGGTGCGGCGGGCTGCTGTGCGGCCGGTGCGGTGCTGTCGGCTCCGGCCGGCCGGTCGGCGAGCTTGAGGCCCAGGACGCCGCCGATGATGAGCACGAAGGCGACGGCCTTCCCCGCGTTCATCTCCTCGTCGAAGATCAGGGTGCCGAGGACGACCGTCCCGACCGAGCCGATCCCGGTCCAGACGGTGTAGCCGACGCCGACGTCGAGGGTCTTGAGGGCGAGGCTGAGGAAGAAGATCCCGCCGGCCGCGGCCGCCGCCGTGAGGAGGGACGGGCCCAGTTCGGTGAAGCCGTCGGTGGCGTTGGTGCCGAGGGCGAAGACCACCTCGAAGACCGAGGCGATGAGCAGGTGGATCCAGGCCATGGGAAGAGCCCCCCGGGGTCATGGTGTTTGCATGTATGTGCAAGTAGATCGCGCTGGGCAAAAGCATGCATGTACAAGTAACATCGTGTCAACCCACCCCGCCCGACCTGACGGTCCGACCGTCCGGACAGGAGCGCCCGATGCCCACCCGACCCGGCCGAGCCACCCCGGAGCACGCCCCCGCCCCGGCCGCCGACGGCCCCCACGCCCCCGCCGACGCCCGCATGTGGGGCCGGATCACGGCCCTGCACGCCCAGGTCGAAGGCCGCCTCGCCACTGCGCTCCAGCGCCGGCACGGCCTCGGCCTCTCCGAGTACCGCGCCCTCGGCCTGCTCGCCGAGGCGCCCAGGAGCGAACTGCGGATGCAGGACCTCGCCGCCGGGCTCGGCCTCAACCAGAGCTCCGTCACCCGCCTGGTCGCCCGCCTCAACGCCGCCGACTTCACCTACCGGGACCTCTGTCCCGATGACAAGCGCGGTGTCTACACCGTCCTCACCGACGCCGGCCGCGACCGCCACCGCGAGGCCCTCGGCACCTACGAGGAGACGCTCACCACCGCCCTCGACGAGGCCGCCACCGCGACCCCCGACCTCGCCCCGCTCCTCGAAACGGCCCGCCGCTCCCTCGGCTGAACCCGGGTCGGAGCGCCGCCCGCCGCACAGGAAGTCGACCGGGCCGACTTCCTGTGCGGCGGTGCAGCGGTGCCCGGGCGGCGGCGGTCGGTCGGCGGCCGGCCTGGACGGGGGCGGGCGAATTTTGGCACGGTGGGCGGGGTCCGCTCCGCCGCCGCTCGCACCGCCAGGGGGTACCAGCCGTGTCGCACGCCTCGCCGGATCCGCCGAACCCACCCGGCGCGGCGCGCGGGCCGGACGCCCAGGAGCCGCCCACCCACCCCGGATCCGTCGGCGCTGCGCCCGCCCCCGTTGCGGCCGCCCGGCTCGCGTCCGGTGAGGCCGCGTTCTACGCGAGCCAGAGCCCCTTCTCCGACCCCGGCCCGCTCGCCCCGCACTACGCCGGCCTGCCGCGCGACCCGGCCGGACTCGCCGCGATCGCCAGGGGTCTGGTGATCCACCGCTTGGAGGGGGAGCACTTCCGGCACGACATCCCGCCGGACCGCCTCCACGACGACGCCGAGACCCGCTACTCGGACGACATCCTCCGGATCGTCCTCGCCCGCGACGCCTCCCCGCTGACCGGGGCCCGCGCCCCCGGCGACCGGTTCGTCGGCGTCTGCCGCGACTTCGCCCTGCTGCACTGCTCGTTCCTCCGCCACACCGGCACCCCCGCCCGCCTGCGGATCGGCTTCGCCGACTACCTCGGCCCGGACGGCTTCCACGTCGACCACGTGGTCACCGAGTACTGGGACGCCGACCGCGGCTGGCTGCTCGCCGACGCCGAACTCGCCGACCCGGCGATCGCCGAGGCCCTCGGTGTCGACCTCGACCCGATGGACGTGCCCCGGGACCGCTTCCTGGTCGCGGGCGCGGCCTGGCGGGCCGTCCGGACCGGCGCGGCGGACCCGCTGTCCTTCGGCCTCCCCGACCCGCGGGCCCCGCTGGTGGGGGAGTGGTTCGTCGCGGGCAGCGTCCGGCTCGACCTCGCGGCACTCAACAAGGTCGAGACGCTGCTCTGGGACGTCTGGGGGGCCGGCGCGGGCAGCGACGACGGGATGACCGACGACGTCCGCACGCTCTACGACCGGGTCGCCCGTCTGACCGGCGGCCCCGGTGTCCGGTTCGCGGCGGTGCGCGGCCTGTTCACCGCCGAGGAGGGCCTGCGGACCCCGGGGCGGGTCCTCTCGATGGCCCCGTTCCACGGCCCGCGCGAAGTGCTCCTGCGCTGACGCCCGACCACCAGGGCCGCCCGCCCATCGGGACCGCCCGACCGCCAGGGCCGCCCGCCCACCGGGACCGCCCGACCGCCAGGGCCGCCCGCCGGGGCCGACCGCCCGACCGCCCGCCGGGCCCCGCGACGGGCGCGGCCGCCCGCCCCCGTCCTGGACGGAGGCGGGCGGCCGCGCCGTTCGTGCCGCGACCCCGGGCTACTCCCCGCCGCCGAACCGCGCCGTCCAGCCGGCCAGGTCCTCGTCCGTGATCTTCGCGAACAGCACCGGCGGCACGGTGAACGGCGTCCCGGCCGGGACGCCGTCCAGCGCCCGCGCCTCCTCCGCGCCCACCCAGCGGCGGGTGCTCGCCGGGGCGTCGGCCGGCAGCGCGAACGCCCCGCGCATCGCCTCCGCCGCCGTCGGGATGAACGGCTCCGAGACCACCGAGTACAGGTGGATCAGGTTCATCGCCGTCCGGAGCGTCAGCGCGGCCGCCTCCGGGTCGGTCTTCACCTGCAGCCAGGGCGCCTTCTCGTCCAGGTAGGCGTTGCCGGCGCTCCACAGGGCCCGCAGGCTCTGCGCCGCCTTGCGGAAGTTGAGCGCGTCGAGCTGCGCCTCGTAGTCGGCCAGCAGCTCGGCGATCTGTGCGCCCAGCCGCTCCTCCGGCTCGCCCGCCGCGTGCCCGGCCGGCACGTCGTCGCCGAAGCGCTTGCGGCTGAACGTGAGCACCCGGTTGACGAAGTTGCCGAGCGTGTCGGCGAGGTCCTTGTTGACGGCGGCGGCGAAGAGGTCCCAGGTGAAGCTGGAGTCGTCCGACTCGGGCGCGTGGGCCATCAGGAAGTAGCGCCAGTAGTCGGCCGGCAGCAGCTCCAGCGCGACGTCCGTGAAGATGCCGCGCTTCTGGCTGGTGGAGAACTTCCCGCCGTAGTACGTCAGCCAGTTGAAGGCCTTGACGTAGTCGACCTTCTTCCACGGCCGGCGCGATCCGAGGATCGTCGCCGGGAACATCACCGTGTGGAAGGGGACGTTGTCCTTGGCCATGAACTCGGTGTAGCGGACGGTGTCGTCGACCTCGTACCACCAGGACTTCCAGTCCCGCGTCTCGCCGTCGGCCGCGGCGTCCGACCACTCCTTGGTGGCGCCGATGTACTCGATCGGGGCGTCGAACCAGACGTAGAAGACCTTGCCCGAGGCCGCCAGCTCCGGCCACACGTCGGCCGGCACCGGCACGCCCCACTCCAGGTCACGGGTGATCGCCCGGTCCTGCAGGCCCTCGGTCAGCCACTTGCGGGCGATCGAGGAGGCGAGCACCGGCCACTGGTCACCGTGCGCGGCGACCCACTGCTCCACCTGCTCGGTGAGCTTCGACTGGAGCAGGAACAGGTGCTTGGTCTCCCGCACCTCCAGCTCCGAGCTGCCGCTGATCGCCGACCGCGGGTCCAGCAGGTCCGTCGGGTCCAGGACGCGGGTGCAGTTCTCGCACTGGTCACCGCGCGCCTTGTCGTAGGCGCAGTGCGGGCAGGTGCCGACGATGTAGCGGTCCGGCAGGAAGCGCCCGTCCGTGATCGAGTACACCTGGCGGATCGCCCGCTCCTCGATGAACCCGTTGGCGTGCAGCTCGCGGGCGATCTCCTGGGTGATCTCCCGGTTCTGCACCGAGGAGCTGCGCCCGAAGTAGTCGAACGACAGCCGGAATCCGTCGTAGACCGCCTTCTGCTGGTCGTGCGCCCGCGCGCAGAACTCCGCCACCGGCAGCCCGGCCTCCTGGGCGGCCAGCTCGGCCGGCGTCCCGTGCTCGTCGGTCGCGCAGATGTAGAGCACCTCGTGCCCGCGCTGGCGCAGGTACCGGGAGTAGACGTCCGCCGGCAGCATGGACCCGACCATGTTGCCCAGGTGCTTGATCCCGTTGATGTAGGGAAGGGCGCTGGTGATCAGGTGCCGAGCCATCCTCGGATGCTCCGATTTCTCCCGCACGCACCCCTACCCCGGAGTGCCGTGACAGGCGCAGGGTTCTGGGGGCCGCAACGGAAGCCCGGCACGCAGGCCGGTTCCCGGGCTGCCACACAGAGCGGGTTCCACTGTGGGCGGCCCCAATCCTAGCGAAGCTCCTCCCGCCCCTTCGCTCCCGTTTACCGCCGGGCCGCTCCGTCCACCTGCACCAGCGCGTGCCGGCCGGCCGTCCGCCACCGCGTCCCGGTCCCGTCCAGCCGGTCGAGCACCGCCGCGTCCGCCCCCACCAGGACGTCCGACTTGAGCGTGCGCAGTGCCGCGACGGGTGAGGGGAAGTGGCCGGCCGTGGCCGCGAAGGGCGTGGTCGGCGGCCAGTGCCGGTCGCCGACCAGCCGGCGGTAGTTGAGGTCGCCCTTGAGGACGGTGAGCGCCGCCCCGGCGAACTCCGCCCGCAGGCCGGCGGGCATCGCGTCGTACGGCAGCGGCGCGCAGAAGAACGGGTCGGTCCGGACGGCCAGTGCGCCGTCCTCCATCGCCCGCCGGAGCCGCCGCCCGGCCGCCGTGCCGTGCAGGCGGTCGACCGCAGCCAGGACGTCGGACATCGTCGCGTCCGACACGAAGTACGGCTGCGGCTTCACGTACAGGGCGACCTCGGCCGCGAGCCCGCGCTCCAGCAGGTGGTCGATCAGGGCGAGGTCCGGCAGCAGCTCGGGCCCGGCGTTGTCGGCCACCACGCAGACCCGCCCGCCCCGGCCGCGCTCCAGTGCGGACCAGAAGGCCGCCGAGTCGTCCGCCACCAGCGCGTCCGTCTCGGCCTGCGGTCCCTCCCCCGCGGTGATCCGGAACCCGAGGTCGGCCCGGTTCCCCCACAGGGCGGACGCCAGCAGCTCCTGCGGGCCGTCGCCGAACCCGTCCACCGGGGCCCCGGCCAACTCGGCGGCCTTGAAGGGGCCGAACGGGTCGATCCCCCGCCACACGCCGTCGTCGAAGTAGCCGGTCGCCTCCAGCAGCCGACGGTAGAAGTAGCTCTCCGCCCACAGGAACGGCGCCTCCCCCCACGGCCGCCCCCACAGGCCCTCGCCCCAGGCCAGCCACCCGGCGCCGTCGTGCGCGTCCTCGGGCAGCGGCTCCAGGACCCCGGCGGTGCTCTCCGCGAGCAGCCGCTCCAGTTCCGCCCGCTGCCGCGCCCCGTACGGCAGCGCGGCCAGCACCCGGCTCACCAGCCGCGGATGCCGCTCGTGGAACACCGCCCACGCGAACGATCCGGGTACGTCGCTACGAATCACCGCCGCCTCAGCCACGGTGCGACTCTAGGGCGTGTCCAGGAGATGTGCCGGTCAGAGGGTGAACTCGCCCTGCTTGACGGCGGCGACGAGGTCCTGCCATTCCCGGTGGGTGAGGACGGCGTGGGGTGCGTCGGGGGCGCGGCCGCTGCGGACGAGGACGGCGTCCGGCGTGACGGTGACCCGGGGGCGGTGGCCGCCCCGGTCGGGGGTGTCCGGGGCCTGCGGGTCGCGGTCGTCCATGACTGCTCCTGGAGGTCGGCGGTGGAGGTCGGCGGTTGAGCCCGGGACCGACGCGACGGGCCACGGCCCGATTCTGCCCGGATCCACGGGCGGGCGCACCGGCCGTCGGGCTCGAACTCCGGTGCGGTAGACCGGACATGACGGTGCCAGGAGGCCCGTCCGGACCCTCCGGTCCATCCGGAGCCGGATCTGGCTCGAACGTGTGGGCGGGGGCTTGACCTCGCCGCCGCTTTGGCCGATGACTGGGGTGTGGAACTCATCGGGCTTTGCGGCAAGGCGGTTTGGGCCGTGGTGGCGGTCGATCGCTGATGGCTGTCGTGCTGCTGACGGGATTGCTGGTGTCGGTGGTCTTCGTCGGGGTGGTGGCGCAGATCATCGCGAGTCGTCAGCCGCGGGAAAGACGTTCCACCGGGCGGGACTTGGCCTCCGGCCACTCCGTCGCCGGCCGGGAGAAGTAGGCACTGTCGCGCCAACTCCCGGCGGGGCACGGCCGATTCGGCCGGTGGATGCCGTCGGAGCCTGCCCGGTTCGGCGAAGTCGTGTTCGGACGGGGCCTTTCGGCCGCCCGTCAGGACGACGGGAGGGGGCGCCGAGCGGTCATCCGGCGGCCAGCCTCTCCTCCAGGCGGGCCCGCGCGGCGGGCCACTCCTCCCGCAGCATCGAGAAGTACGCCGTGTCGCGCCAGACCCCGGTGTCGCGCCGCTTGTCGCGGCGGTGGATGCCCTCGAAGCTCGCGCCCAGGCGCAGGATCGCGTTGCGGGAGCGGTCGTTGAGCGCGTCCGTCTTCCAGAACACCCGGCCCATGCCCAGTTCCTCGAACGCGTACGTGAGCAGCAGCAGCTTGGACTCGGTGTTGAGGCCGGTCCGCCACACCGAGCGGGCGTTCCAGGTGCCGCCGATCTCGACCAGCTCGTTCTCCGCGCTGAAGTCGTAGAAGCCGGTGATGCCGACGGCCCGCCCCGAGGCGAGGTCGACGGCGGCGAACTTCACGGCCGTCCCGGCGGCGACCTCGGCGAGGCGGACGTCGAGGATCGCGCCGAGCTCCTCCTCGGTGGTGGGGGCGGCGAACGGGATCCAGCGCCAGACGTCCTGGTCCCGGCCGACGGAGGCCCACAGCTCGGGGAGGTGGTCGCGGCCGAGGGGCTCCAGGCGGACGTGGCGGCCGGTGAGCGTGACGGGGGCGGGGATCTTCGCAGTCATGATCGAAAGGTAGCGCCAGAATGCACTAGATGCAACGGCTTATTGCACCAGTGCAAAATCCCCGGGGCGCGGAAAGGCCCTGCGGACGCGAAGTCCGCAGGGCCTTCCTGTCGGTCGGGCGTCGGCCGCGGCTCAGATGAACGAGCTCAGGTCAACGGGCTCAGGCCAACGGGCTCAGATGAACGAGTTGATCTGGATCGTCTCGTACCGGCCCGGGCCGACGCCGATGGCGGAGATCGGGGCGCCCGACATCTCCTCCAGCGCCTTCACGTACGCCTGGGCGTTCTTCGGCAGGTCGCCGAAGGTCTTCGCCCCGCTGATGTCCTCGTTCCAGCCCGGCAGCGTCTCGTAGATCGGCTTGGCGTGGTGGAAGTCCGACTGGTTGTACGGCAGCTCCTCGACCCGCTGCCCGTCGACCTCGTACGCGACGCAGACCGGGATCTGCTCCCAGCCGGTCAGCACGTCGAGCTTGGTGAGGAAGAAGTCGGTGAGGCCGTTGACCCGGGTCGCGTAGCGCGCGATGACCGCGTCGAACCAGCCGCAGCGGCGGTCACGGCCGGTGGTGACACCGCGCTCGCCGCCGATCCGGCGCAGGGCCTCGCCGTCGGCGTCCAGCAGCTCGGTCGGGAACGGGCCCGAGCCGACGCGCGTGGTGTACGCCTTCAGGATGCCGATGACCCGGTCGATCTTGGTGGGGCCGATGCCGGCGCCGGTGCAGGCGCCGCCCGCGGTCGGGTTCGACGAGGTCACGAAGGGGTACGTGCCGTGGTCGACGTCGAGCAGGGTGCCCTGGCCGCCCTCCAGCAGGACGACCTTGCCGGCCTTCAGCGCCTCGTCCAGCACCAGGGTGGTGTCGGCCAGGAACGGCTTGATCTTGTCCGCGTAGCCGAGGTACTCCTCCAGCACCAGCTCGGCCGGGATGGCGCGGCGGTTGTAGAGCTTGACCAGCAGCTGGTTCTTGTCGTGCAGCGCGGCTTCGATCTTCTGCTGCAGGATCGACTCGTCGAAGAGGTCCTGGACCCGGATGCCGACGCGGTTGATCTTGTCCGCGTAGGTCGGGCCGATGCCGCGGCCGGTGGTGCCGATCCGGCGCTTGCCGAGGAAGCGCTCGGTGACCTTGTCCAGGGTCCGGTGGTACGGCGTGATCAGGTGGGCGTTGCCCGAGATCAGCAGCTTGGAGGTGTCGATGCCGCGCTCGTTCAGGCCGCTGAGCTCGGAGAGCAGCACGCCCGGGTCGATCACGACGCCGTTGCCGATCACCGGCGTCACGTTCGGGCTGAGGATGCCGGAAGGGAGCAGGTGCAGGGCATACTTCTGGTCGCCGATGACCACCGTGTGACCGGCGTTGTTGCCGCCCTGGTAGCGGACGACGTAGTCGACGGAGCCGCCGAGGAGGTCGGTCGCCTTCCCCTTGCCCTCGTCTCCCCACTGAGCGCCAACGAGCACGAGTGCCGGCACAGGCGTACACCCCTTCCGGTTGGGGCATCCTGCGTAGGCCGCAGTCTGCCCCGAGATAGACGAAGCCCCTGGCGCAATAGCGCAAGGGGCTCTTGCACCGAGAGATTACCTGAGGAAGGACCGGTTGTGTCGTCCCTGTCCACGCCTGCAACCGGCGGCCCCGAGCCGCTTCTGCTGCTCCTCGACCCGGCGGCCCGGCAGACCGACGGCGAGTCGGTGCGGATCGCGAAGGACGTTCTCTCCGGTGGGGCGGACGTCAAGGTGGCGTACCCGGAGAGCCCGTCCGAGCTCGACCGGGTGCTTTCGCACCGCGGTCGGAGGAGACCGGTGGTGATCGGTTCCGACCTGGCCCTGCAGCGGGTGCTCCAGGCGCTGCACCGCCAGCGTGAGCTGGGGGCGGACGCGGTGGGCATGGTGCCGGTGGGCCGGACGGACGAGCTGTCGGCGGCCCGGGCGCTGGGCGTGCCGGGCGCCCCGGTGGCGGCGGCGCGGGCGGTGCTGTCCGGGGTGCCGCGGAAGCTGGACCTGCTGGTGGACGACGGGGGCGGGGTGGCGCTCGGCGGGGTGCGGATCCCGGGGGGCGGAGCGCGCCGGCCGGTCGGCCGTTCGAGCGGTTGGCGTTCGCTATGGGCGAAACTGGCTGCGGCCGAGCAGGGGACCGTACTCACATCCGAGCCCAGGGGCGAGAACAGGGGTGAGCACAGCTCCCGGCTCAGGGTCGAGGCGGACGGCCGGCTGCTCGCGGACGTCCACCGCCCGGTCCGGGCCGTCCAGGTGACGCTGCCCGCCGGGGAGGCGCTCGGCGAGGGCGTGATGGAGGTCGTGGTCCGCACGCCCGGCGCCCTGGTGCGGGCCCGGGCGGCCAGCGTCTCGGTGGTCGGGCGCGGCTTCGGCTACGAGGCGGACGGTCACCCGGTCGGCCCGGTCCGGGCGCGCACCTGGACGGTCCACCCCGGCTGCTGGGGCCTGCTGCTGCCCGCTGCGTAGTCGCCGCGGAGCGCAGCGCTACCCGCGGGACACCGGGCGACATGGAAGGCCCCTGGGTGAGCAGGCTCACGTTGGGCGAACGGCGGCCGAACGCGAGGCGAAGGGCCGTCCGTGCACGGAATGCGCCAACGGGCGCGAACCGCAAGGCCAACCGCGTGCGCGGGGAATGCGGAGCCGTCGAAATCCACGGTGGGTAAGGGGTTTTGTCTACGCGCGTTACTGTCCGACCGCCCGACAATCCCGGCCGACCGGGTTCCGGAAGCCTGTGCCAACTGCCCTAGACTCGAAGGCGTGCCACGTGGTGACGGAAGACTCAACCACGATCTTCTTCCCGGTGAGAAAGGCCCCCAGGACGCTTGCGGCGTCTTCGGTGTCTGGGCTCCCGGCGAGGAGGTCGCCAAGCTCACGTTCTTCGGCCTTTACGCCCTGCAGCACCGCGGTCAGGAATCCGCGGGCATCGCAGTGAGCAATGGCTCCCAGATTCTCGTCTTCAAGGACATGGGACTCGTCTCCCAGGTCTTCGACGAGGCCTCCCTGGGGTCGTTGCACGGGCATATCGCCGTCGGACACGCCCGCTACTCGACCACCGGTTCCTCGGTCTGGGAGAACGCCCAGCCGACCTTCCGGGCGACCGTGCACGGTTCGCTGGCCCTCGGGCACAACGGAAACCTGGTGAACACCGCCGAACTGGCGGCGATGGTCGCCGAACTCCCCGGCGAGGAGCACGTCTCCCGCTCCGGGAGGTCGGCCGCGACCAACGACACCGACCTGGTGACCGCGCTGCTCGCCGGCCACCCGGACCTCTCCATCGAGGAGACGGCCAAGCTCGTCCTGCCCAAGGTCAAGGGCGCCTTCTCGCTCGTCTTCATGGACGAGCACACGCTCTACGCCGCCCGTGACCCGCAGGGCATCCGCCCGCTGGTGCTGGGCCGGCTGGAGCGCGGCTGGGTGGTCGCCTCCGAGACGGCGGCGCTGGACATCTGCGGCGCCTCCTTCATCCGCGAGGTCGAGCCGGGCGAGCTCATCGCCATCGACGAGAACGGCATGCGGACCTCCCGGTTCGCCGAGGCCAAGCCCAAGGGCTGCGTCTTCGAGTACGTCTACCTCGCCCGCCCGGACACCTCCATCGCCGGCCGCAACGTGCACCTCTCCCGCGTGGAGATGGGCCGCAAGCTGGCCGCCGAGGCCCCGGTCGACGCCGACCTGGTGATAGCGACGCCCGAGTCCGGCACCCCCGCCGCGATCGGCTACGCCGAGGCCAGCGGCATCCCCTACGGCTCCGGCCTGGTGAAGAACGCCTACGTGGGCCGCACCTTCATCCAGCCCAGCCAGACCATCCGCCAGCTCGGCATCCGGCTCAAGCTGAATCCGCTGCGCGAGGTCATCCAGGGCAAGCGCCTGGTCGTGGTCGACGACTCGATCGTCCGCGGCAACACCCAGCGCGCCCTGGTGAAGATGCTCCGCGAGGCGGGCGCCGCCGAGGTCCACATCCGGATCTCCTCGCCGCCGGTCAAGTGGCCGTGCTTCTTCGGCATCGACTTCGCCACCCGCGCGGAGCTGATCGCCAACGGCATGACCATCGAGGAGATCGGCCGCACGCTCGGTGCGGACTCCCTCTCCTACATCTCGATCGACGGCATGATCGAGGCCACCAAGCAGCCGAAGGACCGGCTCTGCCGGGCCTGCTTCGACGGCGAGTACCCGATGGAGCTGCCGGACCCGGCGCTGCTCGGCAAGCTCCTGCTGGAGGCCGAGATCAAGGGCGGCCAGCAGCAGCCGGCGGTCCGCGGCAAGCCGACCAGCGGCAGCGACCTGGACGGCGTCCAGTCGCTGCTCGGCGGAGCGGGCGCGGCCGACGCGCTGCGCCGCCCGTAACGACCCGTGTGGGGTCCCGGATCCCCGGGGCCCCACCGCTGTTCCAACCCCCACTGACCCGAAAGGGCCGCACCGCAGTGACCACGAACCAGAACGGCGCCACCTACGCCGCCGCCGGCGTCGACATCGAGGCGGGCGACCGCGCCGTCGAGCTCATGAAGCAGTGGGTGAAGAAGGCCAGTCGCCCCGAGGTGGTCGGCGGCCTCGGCGGCTTCGCCGGGCTCTTCGACGCGTCCGCCTTCAAGCGCTACGAGCGGCCGCTGCTGGCCTCGGCCACCGACGGCGTGGGCACCAAGGTGGCGATCGCCGCCGCCATGGACAAGCACGACACGATCGGCCACGACCTGGTCGGCATGGTCGTCGACGACCTGGTGGTCTGCGGTGCCGAGCCGCTCTTCATGACCGACTACATCTGCGTGGGCAAGGTCGTCCCGGAGCGGGTCGCGGCGATCGTCAAGGGCATCGCCGAGGGCTGCGCCCTGGCCGGCTGCGCCCTGGTCGGCGGCGAGACCGCCGAGCACCCGGGCCTGCTCGGGCCGGACGAGTACGACGTCGCGGGCGCCGGTACCGGTGTGGTCGAGGCGGACGCGCTGCTGGGCGCCGAGCGCGTCCGGGCCGGCGACGTGGTGATCGCGATGGCCGCCTCCGGCCTGCACTCCAACGGCTACTCGCTGGTCCGTCACGTGCTGCTGAACGAGGCCGGCTGGAAGCTCGACCGCAAGGTCGAGGAGTTCGGCCGGACGCTCGGCGAGGAGCTGCTGGAGCCGACCCGGATCTACTCGCTGGACTGCCTGGCGCTGACCCGGGCCACCGAGGTGCACGCCTTCTCGCACGTCACCGGCGGCGGCCTGGCGGCCAACCTGGCCCGGGTCATCCCGGACGGCCTGCACGCCCGCCTGGACCGCGGCACCTGGACCCCGCTGCCGGTCTTCCAGACCGTCGCGCAGGTCGGCAAGGTGGCGACGCTGGAGATCGAGAAGACGCTCAACATGGGCATCGGCATGGTCGCGGTCGTCCCGCCGCACTCGGTGGACGCGGTGCTGTCGATCCTGGAGGACCGCGGCGTCGAGTCCTGGCTGCTGGGCGACATCGTTGAGCGGACCGACGGGCACGACGGCGGCGCGGCGCTCTACAACGCGTACGAGGGCTTCACCGCGGGCTGAGCGCGGTAACCGTGAAGAGGCCCCTCCGGCAGCGTGCCGGAGGGGCCTTTCCGCTGGGGCGGGGGGTGCGCAGGGCCGGGGCCGCCGGGCCGGTTGCGCCGGGGCCCTGCGCGGGGCCCGAGGGGCTATCACGGCCGCGCACCGGTCCCCGGGTGCCGGGGGACCGCGGAAGCAGCGGGGAAGCAGCGGGAGGTACCGGGGAGGGCGTCCGGGGGCACGCGCGGGGGCGGCGCGGGAGCCGGCAGGAGCGCGGGAGTGCCGGGAGCACGCGGGAACGCCGAAAACCGGCCCGGTGCACTGGGCACCGAGGCCGGTCAGGCCAGACTGGGAGACTTACGCGCGACGGCGGGCCTGGGAGGGCCCGGTACCCGACTCGGTGTCGTCGTCCTCGTCGTCGTCGGCGTAACGAGCCGCGTACTCCGCGTAGGGGTCGTCGTCCTCGTCCTCTTCGATCGGCTCCGGCTCGATCGGGGAGGTGGAGGGCGATACGCCCAGCTCGCTGGAGAGACGATTGGCGTCGAACCCGCCGCTGTTGTACTTCAGCTCGCGGGCGACCTTCGTCTGCTTGGCCTTGGCCCGGCCGCGCCCCATGGGTCGACCCCCTCAACGATGGGGCTCACGGCCCCGAGTCTGACACGTGTTCATGATCAAGAGCGGCCTGCCCGAATGGGGAGAACCGTCCCTTGGAGCATTAACGGTACCTGTTTCTGCCGCTGGACGGTACGTCGTCAGTGTGACGTGGCGCGCACCTGCCGCACCCGCGACCAGGTCGTCCCAGGTCAGGGGAGGTTTTGCGGCTTTCTGCACGCTGTCCGGAGGTGTCTCAGGTCCGTTGTTCCCGCATCGATTATCCCCCCAAGGGGGACGTTGGATCACCCGATCGGGCGCAGAAGTGAGAATCCGGTTCCACATTGTGATGCGCGGGGGGCGGAAGTGGACCGCCCCCCGCGCATCGCGGATCCGCCCGGCTCGGCCGGGGCGGGATCAGCCCCGGCGGGCGCCCGGCAGCAGCACCGAGCGGAGCGCGCTGATCTCGCGCATCCGCTTCTCGGCCAGACGGTCGGCGGCGACGGCCGGCGGCACGCCGTCGGAGGCGGCCCGGGTGAAGATCTCCAGGGTGGTGTCGAAGATCTTCGTCGCCTTGTTCTTGGCGCGGTCGAAGTTGAAGCCCTCGATCTCGTCGGCGACCTGGATGACGCCGCCGGAGTTCACCAGGTAGTCCGGGGCGTAGAGGATGCCGCGGTCGGCGAGGTCCTTCTCGACGCCCGGGTGGGCCAGCTGGTTGTTGGCGGCGCCGCAGACCACGGCGGTGCCGAACTCGCCCAGCGCGGCCACCGAGTCGTCGGTGAGCGCGCCGCCGAGGGCGCAGGGGGCGTAGACGTCCAGCTTGGCCTGGAGCAGCGCGGCGGTGTCGGCGACGACCTCCACCTCCGGGTGGGCGGCGCGCACGCGGTTGACGGCGGTCTCCGAGACGTCGGTGACGACGACGGTGGCGCCGTCCGCGACGAGGTGGCCGACCAGGTAGTGGCCGACCTTGCCGACGCCCGCGACGCCGACCCGCTTGCCGCGCAGGGTCGGCTGGCCCCAGCGGGCCTGGGCCGAGGCGCGCATGCCCTGGAAGACGCCGAACGCGGTCAGGATGGAGGAGTCGCCGGCGCCGCCGTTCTCGGGCGAGCGGCCGGTCACGAACTCGGTCTCGCGCGCGACGACGTCCATGTCCTGGACGTAGGTGCCGACGTCGCAGGCGGTGATGTAGCGGCCGCGCAGCGACTCGACGAAGCGGCCGTAGGCGCGGAGCATCGCCTCGTTCTTGTCCTTGTTCGGGTCGCCGATGATGACGGCCTTGCCGCCGCCGAGGTCGAGTCCGGCCAGCGCGTTCTTGTAGGACATGCCGCGCGAGAGGTTGAGGGCGTCCTCCAGTGCCGCCTCCTCGGAGGCGTACGGGAAGAAGCGGGTGCCGCCGAGGGCCGGGCCCAGGGCGGTGGAGTGGACGGCGATGATCGCCTTGAGTCCGGAGGAGCGGTCGTGGCACAGCACGACCTGCTCGTGGCCGTCGCCGTTGGCGCCGTCCTGGGGGGTGCCGAAGATCCTGCCGAGCACGCCGGGTGCGGGGTGCGTGGCGGATGCGGTCTGTACGTCGGTCACTGTGGTGACTCCAGTATTTCCGAGGCCCGCTGCTGTGGTGCGGGCGCCTAGGGCGAAGCGTAGTCGCGGGAAAGCCGCCGATCCGCCCCCTTGGCGAAGCTCGGGCCGGTTGTCCGAAGGGTGAGACGGGCAGGCCCGGGCGCTGCGCGGACCCGGACGGAGGGCGGTCCGCGGACGGCGCGGGAGTGCGTCCGCGAACCGCGCCCTCCCGGACGGCGGGAGCGCGTGGGAGCATGCAGGACGTGACCGTCGTACGCACCTCCGTGCTGCCGCCCTACGCCGCGCACCTGCGGGTCTACGAACCGCTGGCCGCGTACCCGGAGCCCGAGCGGGCGCACTGGCAGGCCTACGCGGCGGAGCACGGGCCGGACGCGGCGGAGGCCGGGGGGTCGGTCGCGGCGGCGGTGCTGGAGGAGCAGCGCTCGGCGCTGGCCGGGGTGGTCGGCCGGACGCCCCGGGCCCTGCCGGAGCGGGAGAGCGAGCGGGCGTTCGTCCGGGCCGTGGACGGGGTGCTGTACGTCTGTCCGTGGGCGACCAGGCTGCGGAGCTGGCAGGCGCTGGAGGAGCTCCGGGCGGGGGCGCCGGTGGCGCTGGTGGACACCGCGCTGCCGCCGGCGACCCGGGCGGCGGCGGAGGCGGACCGCGAGCGCTGGCGGGCCGACCACCCGGACGCCCGGCCGTGGATCCTCACCAGCCGGTGGGAGGTGCCGGTGCGGTGGTTCCTGCCGTTCGGGGAGGAGGACCGGTGCTTCGTTCCCGCAGGAGTGGGGGAGGAGGAATCGGGGGAACGGAACGGGGGAGGAGGGGTGCGGGGGGAGAAGGCGTCGTTGTTCTACCTGACGCCGATGGCACAGGCGCGCCGGCGGGTGGCCCGGGCGTACCGGGCGCTGCGCGAGGCGGTGCCGGAGGGGGAGCTGGTGCGGGGCGCGGAACAGGTGGGGCGGTGGCTGGAGGAGTTCCATCCGCGGTCGCTGGTGGAGCTGGACTACGGGGGGCTGGTGCATCTGCTGGGGCCGGAGCGGCTGTTGGCGGACCGTTCGGCGGGGGAGCTGGAGGACGGGCTGCGGGCGCTGCGGGCCGGGGACACCGCGGAGGCGCTGCGGGCGTACGAGGAGCTGACGGTGCGCTGGCGCCGGGTGCTGGCGCTGCGGTACGCGAACTAGCCGGGCCCGCCCGGCTGAGGGTCTGTCACGGCGGGCCGGGGCGGGTGTCGGTGGTACTTGTAAGACTGTAAGAGTCCTACGGCCCGTCCTGCATGACCAAGGTCCTGGTTCGGGTCAATACCTGTCGAACGTGACACTACTCACCGTTGACGCGAACTAACCCCTATGTGCAAAAATGGGACAACCAGCCCAACTTCACGTGAGCGTGCCCACTTTTGGGTGGTTCTGGAGTCGATGCGTGCTTTGCGGGGAAACGGAGGGTCTGGTCCTCTCGTAACCGAATGTCACTATTAGGTGACTGCCCGTTATGGGGTGGTCCATCGCCATCCGTCGGCCTTGAACCCGTGAGGGGTCAATTTTGGCGGTTTGGTCGATAGGGCTGGACGGATGGTGTAGTTGTAGACACCAGGACAAGCCGTTCGTCCTATTACCGACTCGGCCCGTCTATGCCATTTCGGGCATCGCGGGCCAAGGTGCAGAATTTGAAGGATAGAACCGCCCTGGTTCGGTTCTCCCGAGGAGGCCGCTCATGACCGCTCGTACCCCTGATGCCGAGCCCCTGCTGACGCCGGCAGAGGTCGCCACCATGTTCCGCGTGGACCCGAAGACCGTGACGCGCTGGGCCAAGGCCGGCAAGCTCACGTCCATTCGCACGCTCGGCGGTCACCGCCGCTATCGCGAGGCGGAGGTGCGCGCCCTGCTGGCCGGTATTCCGGCTCAGCGCACCGAGGCCTGACAGGCCGAAGGCGCAAGGCTCTTCGAAAGGGGCCGCTTACCGGACTCCGCCGGGTCCGGTAAGCGGCCCCTTTCTTTGTTTCTACACGGCTGTCGTTGTGGCGCACCCCGCCCGGAATGTTGAACTCCGGATAACGATTTGAGGTGGGTGGGGTGGGGGGGATTTACTGTTAATGGCAGTACAATTTTACATATTAAATTAGTGCCCTCTTGGAAGGGTGTTCGAACGGTCGGTTCCCGGAGATGGTGGGTGACGACTATCACACGCACGGTCACTTGTGGTCTAGACCTGGACCGGGGTAAAGGGGGTGTCAGGCCAAAAGCAAGAGGCCCGGAACCAAACGGTTCCGGGCCTCTCGACTACGGCGATCCCGACGGGACTTGAACCCGCGACCTCCACCTTGACAGGGTGGCGAGCTAACCAACTGCTCCACGGGACCAGAGTGTTCTGATCTCGTTCACTCGCTTGCTGCGCTGCGAACAAGACAGATCGTAGCCCATGGTGGGCCCCCAGGTCGAACTGGCTCCTGGAGGCCCCGGCCCGCTGAGCTGGGGCGCGCTCAGAGCGACGCCCGGGCGGCCTCCATCGCCTTCGTGATCCGCTTCTCGGAGACCGGCGACGGCGTGCCCAGCGACTGGGCGAAGAAGCTGACCCGGAGCTCCTCGATCATCCAGCGGATCGCCCGTACCTCCTCGGAGGGCTGCTGCCCGGCCGGTACCGCCGCCAGCAGCTCCCCGTACTCCTGCTGCACCTGCTGGACCTTCAGCAGCTGCAGGGAGTCCCGCTGCGGGTGGTTGGGCAGCGCCTCCAGGCGGCGGTCCACCGCCAGCAGGTACCGCTTGAGGTCCGGCAGCCGCTGCCAGCCGGTCGCCGTGACGAAGCCCGGGTGCACCAGCGAGGCCAGGTGCAGCCGGATGTCGTTCACCGCGTTCAGCAGCACCGGGCTGCTCACCGACTTCAGCCGGGTCGACGCCTTGTGGAAGGCGATCAGCGCGGTGGCCGTCTTCAGCGTGGTGTCCGCCGACAGGTCGTACAGGTCGGCCCGGACCTTGTCGTGCAGCGAGCCGAACGCCGCCTCGTCCCAGGCCGGCCCGCCGGCCCGGGCGATCAGCCGGTCGGCCGCGCAGGCCACCACGTCCTCGAACAGCGCCGGGATCGAGCCGTGCGGGTTGTACGACAGCGCCAGCTTGGCCTGGTTGCCCAGCCGGCCCTGGATCGACTTGGCGGGCGAGGTGGTGGTCAGCATCAGCAGCCGCCGGGTGCCCGCCCACATCGCCTGCGCCTGCGCCTGCGGGGTGTCGAACAGCTTGATGCCGACCGTGTCCCCCTCGTCCACCAGCGCCGGGTAGGCGCGCAGCGAGTGGCCCCGGGAGCGCTGCTCGAAGGTGCGCTGGAGCACCGGCAGGGCGGACGGCCAGGCGGTCAGCCCGGACTGCTCGATGCCCCGCCCGGAGGCCGCCGAGGAGAGCGTCTCCTTCAGCTTCGGCTTCAGGCTCAGCCGCAGCTCCTCCAGGTCCTTGGACTCGGCGAGCTTCTTGCGGCCGTCCACCACCCGGAAGGTCACCTTGAGGTGGTCCGGGACGCGCTCCTCGTCCCAGGCCTCCGGCGGGACGGTGATCGCCGTCATCCGCTTGAGCACGTGCTCCAGGGTCGGCAGCAGCGGCTCCTGGCGGTCCTTCAGCGCGCGCAGCGCCGCCTTGGCGTAGTCCGGGGCCGGGACGAAGTTGCGCCGGACCGCCTTGGGCAGGGACTTGATCCAGGCGGTGACCAGCTCCTCGCGCAGGCCCGGGATCTGCCAGTCGAAGCCCTCCGCGGTGACCTGGTTGAGCACCGGCAGCGGGATGTGGACCGTCACGCCGTCCGCGTCGCTGCCCGGCTCGAACTGGTAGGTCAGCTTGAAGCGGAGCTTGCCCTGCTGCCAGTGGTCCGGGTAGTCGTCCTCGGTGACGCCGTCCGCCGAGTCGTTGATCAGCATCGACTTCTCGAAGCTGAGCAGGTCCGGCTGGTCGTGCCGGGTCTTCTTCCACCAGGAGTCGAAGTGCCGGGTGGAGACGATGTCGTCGGGGAGCCGGCTGTCGTAGAAGTCGAACAGGGTCTGGTCGTCGACCATGATGTCGCGGCGGCGGGCCCGGTTCTCCAGCTCCTCGACCTCGCTGAGCAGCTTCCGGTTCTCCGCGAAGAACCGGTGGTGGGTCTCCCAGTCGCCCTCCACCAGCGCGTTGCGGATGAACAGCTCGCGGCAGAGCTCCGGGTCGATCCGGCCGTAGTTGACCTTCCGCTGGGCCACCACCGGCACCCCGTAGAGGGTGACCCGCTCGTACGCCAGCACCGCGCCGGACTTCTTCTCCCAGTGCGGCTCGCTGTAGTTGCGCTTCACCAGGTGGCCGGCCAGCGGCTCCACCCACTCCGGCTCGATCTTGGCGTTGATCCGCGCCCAGAGCCGGGAGGTCTCCACCAGCTCGGCGGACATCACCCAGCGCGGCGGCTTCTTGAACAGGCCCGAACCGGGGAAGACCGCGAACCGGGCGCCGCGCGCGCCGCCGTACTCGCGCTTCTCCACGTCGAACAGGCCGATGTGGGAGAGCAGGCCGGCCAGCAGCGACTGGTGGATCCGGTCGGCGTCCGGCTCGGCGTCCTCGTGCGGCTCCTCGATGGTGACGCCGAGCTGCTTGGCGACCGTGCGCAGCTGGGAGTAGATGTCCTGCCACTCCCGTATCCGCAGGTAGTTCAGGAACTCGGCCTTGCACATCCGGCGGAACGCCGAGGAGGAGAGCTCCCGCTGCTGCTCGCGCACGTACCGCCACATGGCGAGGAAGGCGAGGAAGTCGGAGGTCTCCGAGTTGAAGCGGCGGTGCCGTTCGTCGGCCGCCTGGCGCTTCTCGGCGGGGCGCTCGCGCGGGTCCTGGATGGAGAGCGCGGCGGCGATCACCATGACGTCGCGGACGCAGCCGTTCCGGTCCGCCTCCAGGACCATCCGGGCCATCCGCGGGTCGACCGGCAGCTGGGCCAGCTTGCGGCCGAGCGGGGTGAGCCGCTTGCGGACGTCCTTCTCCTCCGGGTCGAGCGCGCCCAGCTCGTGCAGCAGGCTGACGCCGTCCTTGATGTTGCGGGAGTCCGGCGGGTCGAGGAACGGGAAGGCGGCGATGTCGCCGAGGCCCGCGGCGGTCATCTGGAGGATGACCGAGGCCAGGTTGGTGCGCAGGATCTCGGCGTCGGTGAACTCGGGGCGGGAGAGGAAGTCCTCCTCCGAGTAGAGCCGGATGCAGATGCCGTCCGAGGTGCGGCCGCAGCGGCCCTTGCGCTGGTTGGCGCTGGCCTGGCTGATCGCCTCGATCGGGAGGCGTTGGACCTTGGTGCGGTGGCTGTAGCGCGAGATCCGGGCGGTGCCCGGGTCGATCACGTACTTGATGCCCGGGACGGTGAGGCTGGTCTCGGCGACGTTGGTCGCCAGGACGATCCGGCGGGAGCCGGACCGCTGGAAGACCTTGTGCTGCTCGGCCGAGCTCAGCCGGGCGTAGAGCGGCAGGATCTCGGTGGACTTCAGCTTCAGCTTGCCGAGGGCGTCGGCGGTGTCGCGGATCTCCCGCTCGCCGGAGAGGAAGACCAGGATGTCGCCCGGGCCCTCGGCCTGCAGCTCCTGGGCGGCCTCGCAGATCGCCTGGATCTGGTCGCGGTCGTGGTCCACCTCGTCGCCGTCGCCGTCGGGGTCCTCGTCGGTGACCGGGCGGTAGCGGACCTCGACCGGGTAGGTGCGGCCGGAGACCTCGACGATCGGGGCCTCGCCGAAGTGCCGGGCGAACCGCTCCGGGTCGATCGTCGCCGAGGTGATGACCACCTTGAGGTCGGGACGGCGGGGCAGCAGCTGCTTGAGGTAGCCGAGCAGGAAGTCGATGTTGAGGCTGCGCTCGTGCGCCTCGTCGATGATCAGGGTGTCGTACTGGCGCAGCTCGCGGTCGGTCTGGATCTCCGCGAGCAGGATGCCGTCGGTCATCAGCTTGACCAGGGTGTCCGGGCCGACCTGGTCGGTGAACCGGACCTTCCAGCCCACCGCCTCGCCCAGCGGGGTGTTCAGCTCCTCGGCGACCCGGTCGGCCACCGTGCGGGCGGCGATCCGGCGGGGCTGGGTGTGGCCGACCAGGCCGCGCACGCCGCGGCCCAGCTCCAGGCAGATCTTCGGGATCTGGGTGGTCTTCCCGGAGCCGGTCTCGCCCGCCACGATCACCACCTGGTGGTCGCGGATGGCCGCGAGGATCTCGTCCTTCTTCTGGCTGACCGGCAGCTCGGCGGGATAGCTGATCGCGGGGACGGCGGCGCGGCGGCGCTCGACCAGCAGCTCGGCGCGCTCGATGTCGCCGGCGATCTCGGTGGCGATCTGCCGGCGCGCCTCGGGCTTGCGGACCTTGCGGGCGCCTTCCAGCCGGCGGCCGATCCGCACCTGGTCGCGCAGGGTCAGCTCGGGCAGGCGCGCGGCCAGCTCGCCGATCCCGGGCCCCTGGTCCTCGGTGGGCGCGTCGGCGGACTGGACTGCGGGAGAACTCACGGCGGGCATCCCTCTAGGTTCGCAAGGAGATGCGGCGGAGCGCACCTCGGTTTTCGAGCGTCTCCAGTGTCACAGGGGACGGCGGTCCGCTGCCAACACCGGTCCGGACGGTGGCGGGGCCGGGTCGGGACGGGCCGGGGCTGGGGCGGGGCGGACCGGGCCGGGGAACGGCCGTGGGCCCCGTCCGGACGGTCCGGACGGGGCCCACGGGTGCTGCGCGGTGCAGGTGCGGCGGTGGTGCGGTGCTGCGCGGTGCGGTGGCGGTCAGTCCTGCGCGATGAAGTCGCTGACCAGCCGGACCCACTCGGCGGGCTTCTCGTAGACCACCACGTGGCCGCTCTCGATCTCGGCGTAGCTGCTGCCGCTGATCCCCTCGGCCAGCTCGCGGGTCAGCTCGACCGGGACGGTGGCGTCCTTGGTGCAGCCGATCACCAGGGTGCGGGCGGTGATCCGGGGCAGCAGCTCGCGGATGTCGGCGCGCAGGTTGAGGTCGATGTGGCGCAGCGCGCCGTCGGTGGGCTGGTTGCCCTTGATGATGCCCTCGACGGCCTCCGTGGGGAGGCTGTTGAGGTGGTCGCGGCTGAACGCGGTCAGCGTGCCGAACCGGCCGAAGGCGTCGCTGTCGGCCCGGGTGCCGAGCCAGGTGGTCATGTGGTTGCGCAGGTAGGCGTCGTCCGGGCGGGTCCAGCCGGCGGTCAGCACCAGGCTGCGCACCAGGTCCGGCCGGGCGGCGGCGACGGCGGCGGCGACCACGGAGCCGAGCGAGAAGCCGACCAGGTCGACCGGGCCGTCGCCGGCCTCCTCGATCACGCCGATGATCTGCTCGGCGAGCAGCTCGACGGTCAGCTCGCCGCCGTCGTCCTCGGTGTCGCCGCAGCCGGCGTAGTCCGGCAGGACGACGGTGCGGGAGCCGGTGAAGTCGGCGGCGAGGTGGCCGAAGGTGCCCTCGGCGCCGAAGCCGGTGCCGTGCACGAAGACCAGGCCCGGGCCGGAGCCGTCCACCTGGTAGGAGACGCGGGCGCTGGGAGTGGAGGCGATGGGCATGGTGGCGGTTCTCCTCGGAGTGTCGGATCGGAGTGTCGGAGTAGCGGTGGGACGGGCGTGCCGGGCGGGCGGGTCGGTCAGGCCAGGCTCTCGGCGGGGGCCTCGGCGGCGGCCGCCGGGCGCGGGGCGCGGTCGAAGCCGAGCGCGACCAGGACCAGGGCGACGATCCCGCCGGTGGCGACAAGGACGGCGGTGCGCAGGCCGTCGGTGGTGGCCGAGCGGAACGCCTCGCCGGTCAGCCCGGAGGTGCCGGCGTTGGCGATCGCGACCAGGACGCCCAGGCCGACCGCGCTGCCGACCTGCTGGCCGGTGGAGACGATGCCGGAGGCGATGCCCTGCTCGTAGGGGTGCACCCCGGTCGCGGAGGCGGAGAACATCGTGGTGAAGACGACGCCCTGGCAGAGGCTGAGCACGACCAGGCCGGGCAGCAGCGAGACGTACGAGCCGTCCGGTTCCATCGCCAGCGCCATCACGGCGGTGCCGAGCGCGCCGAGGACGAAGGAGGCGATCAGGGTGGTGCGGGCACCGAACCGGGTGGCCAGCCGGCCGCCCAGCATCGAGCCGAGGAAGCCGCAGGCCATCGGGATCAGGAAGGCCACGCCGGTGCGCAGCGCGCTGTACTCGTGCACGGTCTGGAAGTAGACGGTCAGGAAGTACAGCAGGGTGCCGAAGGAGGCCATGAAGAGGAAGGTGGTGACCACGCCGGTGGAGAGGTTGCGGTTGCGGAAGAGCCGCAGCGGCATCAGCGGGTCGGCGGTGCGGGCCTCGATCGCCAGGAAGGCGGCGACCAGGGCGAGGCCCAGGACGGCGGTGGTGAGCACCAGCGGCGAGGTCCAGCCGGAGGCGGGTGCCTGGACCAGGGTGAAGACCACCAGGGTGGCGCCGGCGGTGGCGGTGAGCGCGCCGGGCAGGTCGAAGGAGCGGGCCTGCTCGCGGGGCCCGTCGGCGCGGATCAGCCGCGGGGCGAGCAGCGCCGCGCCGCCGGCGAGCGGCACGTTGACGTAGAAGACCGCCTCCCAGCCGAAGGCCGAGGTCAGCACGCCGCCGGCCAGCGAGCCGATGATCATGCCGCTGGCGCCGGCCGCCGCCCAGACCGAGAGCGCCCGGTTGCGCTCGCGGCCCTCGGCGAAGCTGGTGACCACCAGGGCGAGGGTGGCGGGGAAGAGGAAGGCGCCGCCGAGGCCCTGGAGGGCGCGGGCCGCGATCAGCAGGCCCTGGGCGGTGGCCAGGCCGCCGATCAGCGAGGAGCCCGCGTAGAGCAGCAGGCCGAGGACGAACATCCGGCGGCGTCCGAACAGGTCGGAGGCGCGGCCGCCGAAGAGCAGGAAACCGCCGAAGGCCACCGCGTAGGCGCTGACCACCCACTGCAGGTTCTGGGCGGAGAAGCCGAGGCCGCTGCCGATCTCGGGGAGTGCCACGTAGACGATGTTGTAGTCGATCGAGACGATCAACTGGGCGAACGCCAGCAGGGCCAGGAGGAGACCCGAGTGACGCGGCCCGGACGCCTGCTCGGCGCCGGCGGACGGGGGCATGGGGGGATGGCCTTTCGGGGACGGGGAGGCGGTCGGTGCGGGCCACCGCAGGTCGGTGCGGGGCACCACGGGTCGGTGCGGGGCACTACAGGTCGGGCCGCAGGACGACCCGGCGGCCGTTCAGCCCGCCCTTCTCCAGCCGCTGGTGGGTCTCGGCGGCGGCGCTGAGCGGGTGGGTCTCCACGGCGCGCGGCCGCAGCCGGCCGGCGGCGAGCAGGCGGTTGATCGTGCCGGCGGCCTCGGCGAGTTCACCGGTGCGGGCGTGCGAGATGACGAACCCGCGGATCGAACCGTCCTTCATGTAGAGCTGTCCGGCGGGGAGTTCGGGGCGGGAGCGGGCGCCGGCGAGCAGCACGATCCGGCCGCGCGGGGCGAGCAGGTCGACGGCGGTGGCGAGGTCGTTGGTGCCGGAGGTGTCGAGGTGGACGTCGACGCCGTCCGGGCAGGCGGCCCGGATCCGGTCGGGCAGGTCGGCGGAGCGGTAGTCGAGGACCTCGGTGGCGCCGAGGTCCCGGCAGTGGGCGGCGTCGGCGGCGCTCGCGGTGGCGACCACCCGGGCGCCGGCCTCGGCGGCCAGGACGATCAGGGCGCCGCCCACGTTGCCGCCGCCGCCGGCCACCAGGACGGTCTCGCCGGCCCGCAGCCCGCCGTGGGCGAACAGGGCGAGGTGGGCGGTGGCGGCCGGGTGGACCACGGCGACCGCGCCGGTCCCGTCCACGCCCGGGGGCAGGTGGTAGAGCCGGTCGGCGGGGACGACGGCCCGTTCGGCCGTCGGGCCCTGCCGGCCGCCGTGGCCGAGGCTGTTGGACCAGACCCGGTCACCGGGGGCGAAGCCGGGGGCGCCCGGCCCGGCCTCCGCGACGGTGCCCACGAGGTCCCGCCCGATCACGAAGGGGAAGGGCACCGGGGTGCGGAAGAGCCCCGAGCGGACGAAGGTGTCGACCGGGTTGACCGAGACCGCGGCCACGTCGACCAGGACATCGGTGGGCCCGGGGACCGGTCCGGGCAGTTCGCCGTAGCGGATGTCCGTTGCCGGTCCGTGCTGGGTGATGAACGCTGCGTACATGGGGCCGATCCTCCGGGAGGGACGGGCGGTCTGCGCCGAGACACGGCATCGTTCGTCAACTCCTTTGTCTCGGAGGGAAAGGCGGGGCGGGCCGGGTTGTCCCCCGACCTGACATAGATGCTACACCGATCGGTGCAATCTCTCATCTGCACCGAGTAGTTTACTTGGGTCTCGGGTCGGGCCGGCGCCATCGGTCCGGTCCACAGGCCCGACACCCTCAAGGACGGAACCATGGCCACCGACCGACTCCTCGCCCAGCCGGGGCCGACGCCCGACGGCGGGAGCGGACAGCAGTCGCAGCGTCCCTTCACCAGCCGTCTGCCGTCGTTGACCGGCCTGCGCTTCCCCGCCGCCCTTGCGGTCTTCGCCTACCACGCGGCCCTGCCCATCCCCACCCTGCGGCTCTTCGCCGACGACAGCACCGAGTTCCGCTTCGTCGACATCGCCGACCAGGCCGGTGGGCTCGGCGTCGCCTTCTTCTTCGTGCTCAGCGGCTTCGTGCTCACCTGGTCGGCTCGCGCCGACGACACGGCCACCGCGTTCTGGCGGCGAAGAATGGTCAAGATCGTCCCGAACTACGTGGTCGCCTGGGTGCTCGCCATGGTGCTGTTCGCGAGCACCTACACCCCGGCCCGGACCGCGATCGTCAACCTGCTGATGCTCCAGGTCTGGATACCCGACTTCAACACCTACTTCAGCGTCGACCCGCCGAGCTGGTCACTGGGCGCCGAGGCGGTCTTCTACCTCTCCTTCCCCCTCTTGCACCGGGTGTTCCGGACCATCCGCCCGGAGCGGCTGGTGTTCTGGATCGCCGGCGCGGTCGCCGCCGTCGTCGCCACCCCCGCCGTCGCCTACCTGCTGCTGCCCGACACCCCGGGCGTCCCCGGCGGGTACGAGGGCTCGGTGTCGCAGTACTGGTTCAGCTACGTGCTGCCGCCGGTGCGGATGCTGGACTTCGCGCTCGGCATGCTGGTCGCCCACGCGGTGCGCAGCGGCCGCTGGCGCAACATCGGGATGGTCTGGTCCGGCCTGCTGCTGGTGGCCGGCTACATCGCCACCCACTACGTGCCCTACCTGTACGCCCAGCGGGCCGTCACCGTCGTCCCGATCGCGCTGCTCATCGCGGCCGCCGCGATCGCCGACAACGAGGGGCGGTTCACGATCTTCCGCAACCGGGCGATGACCTGGCTCGGCGAGATCTCCTTCGCCTTCTACCTGCTGCACTTCATCGTGCTGACCGAACTGCGTGACCTGCTCGGCACCCGGATGTTCTCCACCGTGGAGGGGATCGGCCTGCTGCTCTTCGCCATCGCGGCGACCGTGCTGGTCTCCTGGGTGCTCTACCGGCTGGTCGAGGCGCCGATCACCCGGCGGTTCTCCACCTCGCGCCGCGGTCGACCCGCCGTCCGAAACGACTGACAGACCGTCAAGAAAGCGAGCCGTTCCCATGGGCAAGATCCTCGTCACCGGGGCGACCGGCCAGGTCGGCGCCGAGGTGCTGGCACAGCTGCTGGCGGCCGGCGCCGACGTCCGGGCCGGCGCCCGGACCCCGGAGAAGCTGCCGCCGGCCGCCTCGGCCGAGACGGCCGTGCTCGACCTGACCGACCCGGAGACCTACGGCCCGGCGCTGGCCGGGGTCGAGAAGGTGTTCCTCTACGCGGTGCCGCAGGGCACCGAGGGCTTCCTCGCGGCGGCGAAGGAGGCGGGCGTGCGGCACGTCGTGGTGCTCTCCTCGCAGACCGTCGTGGACGCCTTCCCGGTGCAGCGGCCGATCGTCGAGATGCACCGGACGGTCGAGGCGGCCGTGGTCGCCTCCGGCATCCCGCACACCCTCCTGCGGCCGCACAACTTCGCCACCAACATCCTGATGTGGGGGTGGCCGGAGTCGATCCGGACCGAGGGGCGGATCCGCTTCCCCTACCCCGAGTCGCACAGCGACGCGATCCACGAGAAGGACATCGCCGCGGTCGCCGTGGTCGCGCTGACCCAGCCCGGCCACGAGAACCAGGCGTACTTCATCAGCGGCCCGGCGTCGATCACCCAGCGCGAGCAGCTGGCGGTCCTCGCCGAGACGCTCGGCCGGCCGCTGGAGTTCGAGGAGCTGACCGACGCCGAGGCGCGCGAGGCGCTGGCCCCGATCGTGCCGGTCTGGGTGATGGACGCGGTGGTCGGCTACTGGGAGGGCTCCGACGGCGTCCCCACCGAGGTGTCCGACACGGTGGAGAAGCTCACCGGGCGGCCGGCCCGGACCTTCGCCGAGTGGGCCCGCGACCACGTGGCGGACTTCACCGCCTGACCCGTCCGGCCGGGTGCCACCCCCGCGGGGGCGCCCGGCCGGTGCCCGCCCGCGCCGCCGGATACCGGACCCTCCGTACCGGTGGTCCGGGTCCAGGTGGCCGGGCCACCGCCGCGAGCGCCGGACGGGTGGGCTGCGCACCTTAGCGGGAGGGGGCGCGGCACCTAGCGTGAGGACGGCGCAGCCATCCGCGCATTCGAGGGGGATCAATGAGTGGTCTCGCCCTGGGCGCCGGGAGCGTTCCGGTGCACGGCGTTCCGACGCACGGCCTTTCGGTGCACGACGTCCCGGCGCACGGGGTCCCGGCGCACGGTGTGCCGCTGCACGGTCTTCCGGTGCACGGGGTCCCGGTGGCGCGGCAGCTGCCGGGCGAGCCCGGACCGGGCCTCGACGCCTCGCACGACGTCCTGCTCCGGGAGCTGTGCGCGGTGCTGTTCGCCTCGCTGCCCCGCAGCGACCAGCGGCAGAAGGGCGTCCAGTACCTGCGCGGCCTGCTCGGCGCGCGCGGGCGCAAGTCGATCCGGAACATCGCCACGGTGGTCGGCGGCCAGGCCGCCGAACAGAGCCTGCACCACTTCATCACCAGCTCCACCTGGGACTGGGGACCGGTCCGCCAGGCGCTGGCCCAGCACCTGGCCCGGATCGCCCCGCCGCAGGCGTACGTGCTGCGGCCCATGGTGATCCCGAAGGCCGGCGACCACTCGGTGGGTGTGGACCGCCGGTTCATCCCGGCCCTCGGCCAGGTGCTCAACGCCCAGCAGGCGGTCGGGGTCTGGGCCGCCTCGGAGAGCTTCAGCGGCCCGGTCAACTGGCGGCTGCACCTGCCGCAGGCCTGGCTGGACAACGAGCCCCGGCGCAGCCAGGCCCTGATCCCGGACGAGGTCGACGCGGAGACCCTCGGCGACTGCGCGCTGGAGGCGGTGCTCGGCCTGCCGGCCCGCTGGGGGCTGCCGCTGCGCCCGGTGGTGACGGACGCCCGGGACACCGACGGGCTGCGGATGGTGCGCCGGCTGCGGGCCGAGCGGCTGCCGATGCTGGTCCGGGTCGGCGGTTCGTTCCCGCTGCTGCCGGTGGGGCCGGTGCTGCCCGGGCGGCCGGCCGGACCGGGGCCCGCCTACCAGCTGATGACGGCGGCCCGGGAGCTGCGCCGGCCGGTGGTCTGGTCGGGCCCGGCCGGCGGGCTGCGCAACGGACTGGTCGCCTCGGTCCCGGTCCGGCTGCCCGGGCGCGCGGCGGGGCCTGGCCGGGACGGGCGGGGCGGCGGGGAGCTGCTGCTGCTCGGGGTGGGCGCGCCCGGGCGGCGGTGGCCGGCCGAGCTCTGGCTCACCGATCTGGTGGACCTGCCGGCGGCCGCCCTGGTCCGGCTGGCCCGGCTGACCGACCGGGTGGGCCGGGACTTCGCCCGGACCGCCGACCGGGTCGGGGTGCGGGACTTCGCCGGGCGGTCGTTCAGTGGCTGGCACCGGCACATCACGCTGGCCTCGGCGGCCCATGCGGTGGCGGTGCTGGCGCGCGGCGACGACCGGCGGGTGTGACCGGCGGGTGTGACCGGCGGGTGTGACCGGTGGGGCTTGGCGCGGCGGTCGTGGATGATGGAGCTGATGAGGCGTCAGAACGGGTGTCCGGGAGGGTCCTTGTGGGCGGCGCGGTCCAGCAGGACGCGCCGCACCCGGCAGAGCTTGAGCGCCAGCTGGACCTCGAAGGCCCGCTCGGGCTTCTGCCAGTCCGGGCCGAGCAGTTCGCCGATCCGCTCCAGCCGCCGCGCCACCGTGTTGGGGTGGACGTGCAGTTTCTGTGCGGCGTGGGTCGGACTGTTGCCGGTCTCGAAGTACGCCTGGAGCGTGCGGGTCAGCTCGGTGAGCCGCTGCCGGTCGTAGTCGAGGACCGGTCCGACGGCGGACTCGATGAACCCCTCGATGTCATGGTTGTCCGCCAACAGTACGCCCACGAAGCCGAGTTCACGGACGGAGGCGGCGCGGCCGACGGCGCCGAGCGAGGTCATCGCGTCCAGGCAGCGCAGCGCCTCCTGGTAGCCGTGGAACACCGAGGTCGGATCGGAGACCGGGCCTGCCGCGCTGACCGTCACCGGGATGCCCAGCAGCGGGGTCAGCTCCTCCGAGACGGCGCGGGCGGCCGTCCCCGGGTCACTGCCGGGCAGCAGCAGGACCGCCCGGCCGTTGTGGACCCGTTTCAGCCCGCTCATCCGGTGGGCGTACAGGTTGGCCCAGGTCGCGGCCTTGCCCTGGGCCTCCCCTTCGGGCCGGGCCACCACCAGGACGTGCGCGGTGGACAGGTCGATGCCCAGCCGGCGTGCACGCAGGGCGAGTTGCTGCGGCGGGCGCTGCGGGCTGGCCAGCAGCTCGTCGAGGAGTTCGTCCCGGACCTGGCCGGCCGGACCGACCGGGCCGGCGGCCCGGCCGCCCTCCAGCAGCAGCGCCACCGCGACCGCCTGCGCCACGCTCTGGCAGAACTCCGCGGCCAGGTCGGCCCGGCCGGTGGACGGGCGGGCCAGCAGGGTGCCCAGGTCGGTGGAGCCGGCGCAGACCGGGGCGGCCCAGAGCGGTCCGGCCAGCCGGACCGGGCGGCCGGCGGCGTGGGTGTCCACCGCGGTGGCGACCACGGTGGGCTCGTCCAGCTCGGGCAGGTCGCCGGCCGAGGCGACCACCGTGCCGTCGGTGGCGTACACCCGCAGGCCGAGGTCGAGGCGCCGGCCGGCGTCCCGGACCAGGGCGTGCGGGTCGCCCCCGGAGAGCGCCAGGTCGACCAGGGCGCGGTGGGCCGCGGCGAGTTCGCCGAGGGGGCCGTCCGGCGGCGGTCCGGCGGCCGGGCGGGCGGCGAGCTCCAGCAGCCGGGCCTTCTCGACCGCCACCCCGGCGAGGTCGCCGAGCGCGGCCATCAGGGAGATCTCGTCGGTGGTGAAGCAGCGGACCGTGCGTTCGGCGACGTACAGCACGCCGAACGGGCGGGTGCGGTGGCCGAGCGGGACGGCCACCACGGCGCGCAGGCCCTCGGCGCGGATCGCCTCGTCGATCACCGGGCTGTGCCGGATCCGGTCGTCGGCCAGGTAGTCCGGGGTCCAGTGCGGCGCCGGGTCGGCGAGCACGCCGGCGCCCAGGCCGAAGCCGTCGGGAATCCGCAGGCCGACGGCGAGGGACCCGGCCGGGCCGTCGGTGGTGCGGATCCGGACCTGCCCGTGCTCCTCGTCGGCGGTGGTCAGGTAGGCCACGTCGGCGCCCAGCAGCAGCCGGGCCCGGCGGGTGATCACCTTCAGCAGGCCGTCCAGGTCGTACGGCAGCGCCAGGTCGCGGGCGGTGTCGGCGAGCGCGGCGAGCCCGGCCTCGCGCCGGCGGCGGCGCTGCGACTGTGAGCGTATGGAGAGGCCGAGCTGTTCGATCCGGCCCAGCGCCTCCCGTTCCCGGGGCGACTCACAGCTCTTCCGGGCCTGCTCGACCAGCTCCTCCAGCTGGGCGGCGGGCGCCTCGCTGGCCAGCAACTCCAGGACGTTGAACGCGATTGAGTCGGCCGACCGTCGCGTCATGACCTTCCCTCCCCCCAGGCCCTCCCGAGCAGAAGGAGTGCGTGACGGCCTGCAAATCGGAAGGTATGCGGGGGCGGATGTTCCCGTCAAGCACAGGTCCGGGCCGGTCGCCGGGCCACCGGTGAGAGGTCGGACACCGCCGGGCGAACACAAGTGATGGTTCGTCAAAGATCCTCAGCTGCCCCGGAGTCGGGCTGGTTCGCTGTCCCCCGGCAGGTCGGACGGGCGGGCCAGCCGGGTGGCGGCCGAGGCGTGCAGCCGGAGCCAGTGGTCGACGAGCCGCGGGACGCTCTCCTCCTCCAGCCGCCGCACCACCGCGCAGTAGTCGATGCCGAGCCGGCCCAGCCGGTCCAGCACCGCCTGGGCCGCCTCGTGCCGGCCCATCAGGGTGTCGCCGTCGAGCCGGAGCTTGCGGACCGCCTCGTCCAGCACCGGCCGGGTCATCGCGTGCGCGGTGCCCCAGGAGACCAGACCGGCCACGTACCGGGCCTGCGCGGCGGCGGCGCCGGCCAGCGCGGAGTCGGTCCACAGCAGCCGCTGCGGCCGGGCCCCGGAGGCGCGCAGGGTGCGCCAGCGGCCGTCGCCGAGCCGCTCCTCGTACGCCCGGTACATCAGCCGGGCCGCCGCCTGGGCGGTCAGGCCGCGCAGCGCGAGGGCGTCGGGGGTGCCGAGCGCGGTCAGCCGCCGGTCGATCTCCTGGTCGACCCGGCCGACCGGCAGCGACGCCACCGAGGCGATCGCCGCCAGCGGCCGGCCGGCCGCCAGCGCCTGTTCCAGGCCGTCGAAGTAGGCCTCCACCACCTGGCCGTAGCGGTGCACCGAGAACAGCCCGGTCGCGTGCACGCCGAGGCCGAGGCCCACGCAGTCGCGGATCGCCCCCAGGCCCTCGGGGGTGGCCGGGATCTTCACCAGCAGGTTGGGCCGGTCCACCGCGCGGGCCAGCTCGACGGCCTCGGCGGTGGTCGCCGCCGGATCGTGCGCCAGCCGCGGGTCGAGGTCCGCCGAGACCAGGCCGTCGTGGCCGTGGGCGGTGCGGAAGACGTCCAGGAACTGGTCGCAGACCAGTCGCAGGTCGTGCACCGAGGCGGCCCACACCGAGCCCTCGGGGGAGACGTCGTGCCCGGCGAGCCGGGCCAACTGCTCGGCGTAGACCGGGTCGCGGCGCAGCCGGCCGGCCAGCAGCGCGGGGTTGGTGGTGGCGCCGCGCAGGCCGGACTCGTCGATCAGCCGGCCGAGCAGGCCCGAGGTGGCCAGGCCGCGGTGTATTCCGTCCAGCCAGGGGGAGACGCCTTCGGCGATCAGCGGCCGCAGGTCTCGTCGACTGGGTGGGGCGGCCGGCGGTTTCTTCACTGCGGGATCACTGCTCCTCGGCTCTGCGACGGCCCGAAAACGGTGCCGGGCACCGAGGATAGGGAGCAATTCGTGCCCGGAAAAGTCACTCCCCCGGTCAATGTCAGGTCGGGTCGAACGGGACATCTGATGAGTATTTGATGGACTGCGACGCCACCTGACGAAGTGCCGGGAACTCCGTTGGCCGACCCGCTGTCCACCGTCAAGGATCAGCTGAACGCGCCCCCGTCCCCGAGGAGTTCGCTGCCATGACCACCATTGCCGTCATCTATTACTCGTCGACCGGAAATGTCGCCCGGCTGGCCGAGGCGGCGGCCGCCGCCTCGGAGAAGGCCGGTGCCGAGGTGCGGCTGCGCCGGATCGCCGACCTGCCCGACGACACCTACGTGCCCGGGACCGAGGACGCCGCGCGGGAGCTGCGGGAACGCACCGCGGACGTCCCCGTGGCCGGGCTCGACGACCTGGCGTGGGCGGACGGCATCCTGATCGGCACCCCGGTGCGGTTCGGCCTGCCGGCCGCGCCGGTCCTGCGGTTCGTCGACTCCACCGCGCCGCTGTCGATCCCGGGCGGGCTGGCGAACAAGGCGGTCTCGGCGTTCACCTCGGGCTCGGCGCCGCGCGGCGGCCACGAGACCACGATCCTGGCCCTGCACAACGCGTTCTGCCACTGGGGCTCGCTGATCCTGGCCACCGGCTCCACCGATCCGGTGCTGTTCCGGCCCAACAACGGCAACCCGTACGGCGCCAGCGCGGTCTCCCGGAACGTGCCCGGGCAGGTCCACGAGGAGAACATCGCCGCCGTCGAGTACCAGGCCCGCCGCGTGGTCCGGGTCGCGGGCGTGGTCCGGGGCCTCGACACGCCCTAGGGGCCTCCTGTGGATCAGGTCGGTCGAGGCCGGACCCCAAACCGTGATGGAGATGTCAGTGGACAACCTGCTCGTGGGCCCGCTCGCCGGCTGCCCCGCCAGACAGCAGCCGGACTGGCCGGATTCCGTCGAAATCGATTCCGTCAGACAGGAGTTGGCTGAAAGATCGGCCCTGGTGTCGGCCGCCGACGTGCACCGGCTGCGCGCCCTGCTCGGCCAGGTCGCGGAAGGCCGCGCGCACGTGCTCCAGGCCGGCGACTGCGCCGAGGACCCCCTGGAGTGCACCGCCGGGGACGTCGCCCGCAAGGCCGGGCTGCTGGACGCGCTGGCCGGCCTCCTGAAGATCACCACCCACCGCCCGGTGGTGCGGATCGGCCGGATCGCCGGACAGTTCGCCAAGCCCCGCTCGCACCTCACCGAACGCTGTGACGGCGTCGAACTCCCGGTCTACCGGGGCCACATGGTCAACGGTCCGGAGCCCGACCCGGTCCAGCGCACCCCCGACCCGCGCCGCCTGCTGAGCGGCTACGACGCCGCCCGGCAGGCCATGGTCCACCTCGGCCGGCTCGCCCCCGGCGAACCCTCCGCCGCCTGCCCGCCGGTGTGGACCAGCCACGAGGCGCTGCTGCTCGACTACGAACTGCCGCTGCTCCGCCGGGACGAGGAGGGCCGTCCACTGCTCGCCTCCACGCACTTCCCGTGGATCGGCGAACGCACCCGGCAGCCCGACGGCGCCCACGTCGCACTGCTCGCCCGGGTGGTCAACCCGGTCGGCTGCAAGGTCGGCCCGGGCACGACGCCGGACGAGCTGCTCCGGCTCTGCGACCTGCTCGACCCCGGCCGCGAGCCGGGCCGGCTCACCCTGATCGCCCGGCTGGGCGCCGACCGCGCCGCCCGGGTCCTCCCCGGGCTGGTCAGGGCCGTCCGGGCCGCCGGACACCCGGTGGTCTGGCTCACCGACCCGATGCACGGCAACACCTTCAGCCGGCCCGACGGCCTGAAGACCCGCCTGGTGGAGACCGTCGTCCGGGAGGTCGAGGCCTTCCAGCAGGCCGTCCGCGCCGAGGGCGGCACCGCCGGCGGCCTGCACCTGGAGACCACGCCCGACGACGTCACCGAGTGCGCCGACGACGAGGCCGGGCTCGGCCGGGTCGGTGACAAGTACACGAGCTTCTGCGATCCGCGGCTCAACCCGGGCCAGGCGATCACCGTGGTGTCCGCCTGGCGCGCCTGACCCGGGCACGGCACCCGACGCACCGACCCCTCCGGCACCACCTGTCCCGTCCGGCACCGTCCGTCCCGTCCGGCACCACCCGCCCCCGTACGACCCCGCGTGCACAACCCCCAACCCACACCGCCGGCCCGCACCCCCGGGCCGACCCCAGGGAGGTCTGGCACATGCAGAACAAGGTGGCACTCATCACCGGCGCGGCCGGCGGCATCGGCGCCGCCGTGGCCCGGGCCCTGGCCGCCCGCGGCGTCCTGGTCGCCGCCGTCGACCGGGACGCCGGCCGCCTCGCCGAACTGGCCGGCAAGCTGACCGCCGAGGGCCTCACCGTCACGGCGATCCCCGCCGACGTCACCGACAGTGCCTCCGTCGAGGAGGCCGTCGACACCGCCGAACGACGCCTCGGCCCGCTCGACTACCTGGTCAACACGGCCGGCGTGCTCCGGCTCGGCGAGGTCCGCGACTTCACCGACGAGGACTGGCACAGCACCTTCTCGGTGAACGCCGACGGCGTCTTCCGGGTCTCCCGCGCCGTGGTCAACCGGATGATCCCGCGCCGCAGCGGGGCGATCGTCACGGTGGCCTCCAACGCCGCGGCCACCCCGCGCAGCGAGATGGCCGCCTACGCGGCGTCCAAGGCCGCGGCGACCCTCTTCACCAAGAGCCTCGGCCTGGAGGTCGCCCGGTACGGCATCCGCTGCAACCTGGTCGCGCCCGGCTCCACCGACACCCCGATGCTCAGCTCGATGTGGCACGACGAGAGCGGCCGCGCCGGCACCCTGGAGGGCCGGCCGTCCGCCTACCGGGTCGGCATCCCGCTCGGCAAGCTCGCGGAGCCGGAGGACGTCGCACACGCCGTCGTCTTCCTGCTCTCCGACGAGGCCGGCCACATCACCCTGCACGACCTCACGGTGGACGGGGGTGCCGGGCTCGGTGCGTAATGGCCTCCCCACCCCGCCGAGGCGGCCGGGCCTCCCGGCGATCGCCCCCTACCCGCTGCCCACCGCCGCCGACCTGCCGGCCAACACGGCGGACTGGACGCTCGACCCGGACCGCGCGGTCCTGCTCGTGCACGACATGCAGCGCTACTTCCTCGCGCCGTTCGGCGAGGACGGCCCGCTGCTCGCCAACGCCGTCCGGCTCCGCGACTGGGCCCGCGCGCACGGCTTGCCGGTCGCGTACACCGCACAGCCCGGCGGCATGACCCCCGAACAGCGCGGCCTGCTGGCCGACTTCTGGGGCCCGGGGATGCAGGCCGCCCCCGCCGACCGGGAGATCGTCGACCGGCTCGCCCCCGGGCCGGCCGACTGGCTGGTCACCAAGTGGCGCTACAGCGCCTTCTTCAACAACGACCTGCTGGCCCGGCTGCGCGCCGCCGGCCGCGACCAGCTGGTGCTCTGCGGCGTGTACGCGCACGTCGGGGTGCTGATGACGGCGGTCGAGGCGTTCACCAACGACATCCAGACCTTCCTGGTCGCCGACGCGGTGGCCGACTTCACGGCCGAGGACCACCGGATGGCGCTGGACTACGCGGCCCGGCGCTGCGCCGTGGTGCTGACCGCCGACTCGGTCACCGGCGACCCGGTGGCCGCGGCGGCCGGTCCGGCAGCCGGTTCCGCGGCCGCTCCGGTGACACCGGCGGCGGCCGGTCCCGCGGCGGAGCAGTCCGGTGCGGCCCCGTCGACCGCCGGGACGGTGACCCGATGAGCGAGCTGCTGGACCGGGTGCTGGCCGGGCACCCGCCGGCCTTCGCGCTGCTGCACCGCCCGGAGGCCACCGGGTCGGGACTGGTGGACCTGCTGGTCGGCGAGGTGTCCGCGCCGGCCACCCTGGCGGACCTGCCGTTGCCCGCCGAGCCCGCCGGGAAGGGCCACGAGCTGCTGGCGCTGGTCCCGTACCGGCAGATCTCCGAGCGCGGCTTCGAGGCGCCCGACGACGGCACCCCGCTGCTCGCGCTGACCGTCACCGAGCAGGCCGTCCTGCCGCTCGCGGAGCTGCTCGCCCGCCTGCCGGACGTGCCGATCACCCTGGCGGGCGGCCGTTTCGACGCCGACGACGAGGAGTACGCGGAGACCGTCCGCCGGGTGATCGGCGAGGAGATCGGCGAGGGGACGGGCGCCAACTTCGTCGTCAAGCGTTCGTTCGTCGCCGAGATCACCGGCTACACCCCGGCCGCCGCGCTGACCCTGTTCCGCCGGCTGCTCCAGCGGGAGACCGGCGCCTACTGGACCTTCGCGGTGCACACCGGGGAGCGGACGCTGGTCGGAGCCACCCCCGAGCGGCACATCAGCGTGCACGGCGGGCGGGCGGTGATGAACCCGATCAGCGGCACCTACCGGTACCCGGAGCGGGGGCCGGACCTCGACGGCCTGATGGACTTCCTGGCCGACCGCAAGGAGGCCGAGGAGCTCTTCATGGTGGTCGACGAGGAGCTCAAGATGATGGCCCGGATCTGCACGTCGGGCGGCCGGGTGGTCGGCCCGTACCTGAAGGAGATGGCGCGGCTCGCGCACACCGAGTACTTCATCGAGGGCCGGACCGAACGCGATCCGCGTGAGGTGCTGCGCGAGACGCTGTTCGCACCGACGGTGACCGGCAGCCCGCTGGAGTCCGCCGCCCGGGTGATCGCCAAGTACGAGCCTGGGGGCCGGGGTTACTACAGCGGCGTGGTCGCGCTGATCGGTCGGGACGCGGAGGGCGCGCGGGCGCTGGACTCGGGCATCCTGATCCGCACCGCCGACATCGACTCGGCCGGGCGGCTGCGGATCGGTGTCGGCGCGACGCTGGTGCGCCACTCGGACCCGACGTCCGAGGTGGCCGAGACCAGGGCCAAGGCGGCCGGGCTGCTCGCCGCGCTGGAGGACGGCGGCCGGGGCCGGTTCGGCGCCCATCCGAGGGTCCGCGACGCGCTGGCCGGGCGGAACCGCACGCTGGCCGGCTTCTGGCTCGCCGGCGAGGGCGGGGCCGGCGGCGACGAGACCGCGGTCGACGGCGCGAGACCCGACGAACGGCCGTTCCGACGCGCGGAGTTGGTCGGGCGACGGGTGCTCGTGGTGGACGCCGAGGACACCTTCACCGCGATGATCGACCACCAGTTGCGGGCGCTCGGCCTCGACGTCACCGTCCGGCGGTTCGACCGGCCGTACGGGCTGGCCGGCTCCGACCTGGTGGTGCTGGGCCCCGGGCCCGGCGACCCGCGCGACACCGCCCACCCGAAGATCGCCCATCTCCGTTCGCGGGTGAGGCAGTTGATCTCCGAGCGGCGGCCGTTCCTGGCGGTCTGCCTGAGCCACCAGGTGCTCTGTGCGGAACTCGGCCTGCCGCTGGTCCGCCGCGAGGTGCCCAACCAGGGCGTGCAGCGGGAGATCGACCTGTTCGGCGCCGGCGAGCGGGTCGGCTTCTACAACACCTTCGCCGCCTCCTGGACCGAAGGGACCGGCCCGGAGGGGGAGTTCGCACTGCCCGGCGGCACCGTCCGGGTCGCCCGGGACGCCGCCACCGGGGAGGTGCACGCGCTGCGGGGCCCGCGCTTCGCCTCGGTGCAGTTCCACGCCGAGTCGGTCCTCACCCGCGACGGCGTGCGGATCACCGGCGACCTGATCGCCCACGCGCTGGGCGGTCCGGCCCGGCGTCCGCCCGGCCCGGCTGACCCGTCCGGCCCGGCAGACCCGGCCGACCCGTCCGGCCCGGCCGATTCCGCGTCCACCTGACAAGGCCGCACCGGCCCTATGGCCCGGCCATTCCCGGGACCCGACGACCCGTCGGTGTCCGTCACCCGAGCAGACCGAGGGGACGAGGATGATAACGACGGGAATTCCCGGGAAGGGTCGCACACATTCGGGAATCGCCGTCCTGGGAACCGGCTCGTACCTGCCGGTCCGGGTGGTGGGCAATTCCGAGGCCGCCGCCCCGGCGGGCGTCACCGGGGAATGGATCGTTCGGAAGACCGGAATCGTCCGGCGCCGCCGCGCCGGTCCGGACCAGGCCGCCAGCGACCTCGCGGTGGCGGCCGGCCGGGCCGCACTGGCGGACGCCGGGGTCGGCCCGGCCGACCTCGCGCTGATCATGGTCGCCACCTCCACCCCCGACTCCCCGCAGCCGCCGACCGCCAGCGTGGTCGCCGACCGGCTCGGCGCCGCCCCCGGCACCGCCGCCTTCGACGTCAACGCGGTCTGCAGCGGCTTCGTCTTCGCCCTCACCGCCGCCGAGCGGATGCTCGGCGGCGCGGCCCCCGGGTACGCGCTGGTGGTCGGCGCCGACGTCTACTCGCGGATCCTCGACCCCACCGACCGGCGGACCGCCGTGCTGTTCGGCGACGGCGCCGGCGCGGTGGTGCTCGGCCCGGCCCCGGAGCCCGGCCGGGGCCTGCTCGCCGGCCGGCTGGCCGGGTTCGGCGCCGACCGCGGGCTGATCGGCGTCCCGGCCGGGGGAAGCCGGCTGCCCGCCAGCCCCGACACCCTCGCCCAGGGCCTGCACTGGTTCCGGATGGACGGCCGCGGGGTGCGCGAGTTCGTCGAGACCCGGCTGCCGGAGGCCGTCCGGTCCTTCCTGGCCGACGCCGGGTTCGCCCCCGGCGACCTGGCCGGCTTCGTCCCGCACCAGGCCAACGGGCTGCTGCTCGCCGACCTGGCCGACCGGCTCGGCATCCCCGCCGGGCGCACCTGCACCACCGTCGAGGAGTACGGCAACACCGGCTCGGCCTCGATCGCCGTCACCCTCGACCGGGCCGCCAGGGCCGGCCGCTTCGCCCCCGGGGACCTGGTGCTGCTGGCCGGCTTCGGCGGCGGCATGGCGATCGGCCTCGCCCTGCTGCGCTGGTGACGGCCGCACCCCGGCCGCACCCCGGCCGCCCTCGCGCGTACCGCGCACCGCCCGCCGGACCACTCGACTGCCAGATCGACCGCCCGACTGCCCAACCGCCCGACTGTCAGACCGACCGACCGACAAGGAGATCACCGTGCTGGACGACACCATGGTGGACGCGTACCTCGCCCGGATCGGCGCCGAACGGCCCGAGCGGGCCGACCTCGCCGCGCTCACCCGCCTCCAGGAGCGGCAGGTACTGTCCGTGCCGTTCGAGAACCTCGGCTACCACCTCGACGAGCCGATCCACATGGACGAGCAGGTCCTCGACAAGATCGTCCGCCAGCGCCGCGGCGGCGGCTGCTACGAGGTCAACCCGGCCTTCTCGTTCCTGCTCACCGCACTCGGCTACCAGGTCGAGATCCTCCCCGGCCGGGTCCACCGCCCCGGCGGCACGCTCGGCGCGGCCATGTGCCACCTGGCCCTGCGGGTCACCGTCGACGGCGAGCAGTGGCTGGTCGACACCGGCTTCGGCCGCAACAGCCGGCGCCCGCTCCGGCTGGCCTCCCGTGAGGTCCAGCACGACCCGGACGGCGACTACCTGCTCGCCGACGTCGAGGGCGGCGGCTTCGACGTGCTGCTCGACGGCAAGCCGCTGTACCGGCTGGAGGACCGCCCGGTCCGCATCGAGGACTTCCGCCCCACCCTCTGGTGGTACCGCACTGCGCCCGAATCCCCGTTCCTGCAGGACGTGTTCTGCTCGCTGCGGACCGAGGACGGCCGGATCACCCTCAAGGGCAACAAGCTCTCCACGGTGGCCGGCAGCGAGCGCTCCACCGAGGAGTTCGCCGGCGACGCCGCCGTCCTGGAGGCGTACAAGACCCACTTCGGGTTCAGCCTGGACCGGCTGCCCGACCAGCCGGACGGCGGCGTCACGGCCGGCGTCCAGACGGGATGACCGCCATGACCACCAGCGAACCCCGCACCGCGGCCGGGCGCCCGGCGCCCCCGGCCCCCACCGACCCGGCTCCCACCGACCCGGCTCCCACCGACCCGGTGCCCCCGGCGCCCACCGACCCGGCCCGGCTGCCCGCCGTCTTCGCCGAGGCCTTCAACACCGGCGACCAGGCGACCGTCGAGGAGCTCTTCGAGCCCGGCGCGCTCTTCGTCGACCGGCCCGGCGTCGTGGTGACCGGCGACGACCGGCGGGCCGCGACCGCCCGCTTCCTCGCGCTCGGCCTGCCGATCCGGATCACCCTCCGGCACTGCTACGTCAACGACGACCTCGCCCTGCTGATCGGCGACTACCTGATCGAGGGCGAGGGACCGGACGGGCCGGTCCGCTCCGAGGGCACCGCCACCGACGTCGCCCGGCGCGGCGCCGACGGCCGCTGGCGCTACGCCATCGACAACCCGCCCGGCACCGACCGCTGACCCCCACCCCTGGAAGGACCGCTGTGTCTCCTGCCGCCGACCCCGCCGCCGACCCGGTGCTGGACCTCCCGTTCGACGCCGTGCCCGACCCCGAGGAGTACCTGCGCGCCGCCATGCGCTGGCACTTCTCGCCCGAGACCGGCTCCCCGTTCTGGCTGTCCCGGGCCGCCTCCCTCGGCTTCGACCCGCTCACCGAGGTCCGCACCCACGCCGACCTCGCCAGGTTCCCCAACCTCGCCAACGAACTGCGCACCGCCCGCGTGGAGGACCTCGTCCCGCGCGGCTACGGCGACCGCCCCGAGGTGGTCGGCGTCTACGAGAGCGGCGGCACCACCGGCGCGCCCAAGCGGATCGTGCTGCTGCGCGACTGGCTGGACCGGCTGCTCGGCTGGTCCAGCGCCCAGCTCGACGGCCACGGCGTGCCGCAGGGCGTCAACTGGCTCGTCGTCGCGCCCACCGGCCCGCACATGGTCGGCGACGTCATCAAGGCCCAGACCGCCTACCGGCGCGGCCTCTCCTTCACCGTCGACCTCGACCCGCGCTGGGTGAAGAAGCTGATCTCCGAGGGCAGGGCCGCCGAGGCCGGCGCGTACGCCGAGCACATCGTCGACCAGGTCGCCTACCTGCTGGAGACCCAGGACGTGGGGGTGCTGATGTGCACCCCGCCCGTGCTGGAGCGGATCGCCCGCCGGGACGGCCTCGCCAAGCTCGTCGGCGAGAAGATCCGGGCGATCAACTGGGTCGGCACCCAGATGGACCCCGACACCCGCCACCTGTACCGCACCGAGGTCTTCCCCGACGCCGTGCTCTACAGCGGCTACGGCTCGACCATGATCCTCGGCAACGCCAGTGAGCGGCACGGGCTGACCGACGACGACCCCTGCGTCTACGACCCGTACTCGCCGTACATGAGCTTCGGGGTGGTCGACCCGGAGACCGGCCGGACGGTCGGCTACGGCGAACGCGGGCAGGTGGTCATGCACCACGTCTCCAGGAGCCTGCTGATGCCCAACAACCTGGAGCGCGACCTCGGCACCAGGATCGCCCCGCTGCCGGGGCAGCTCGGCGACTCGGTGGCGGACATCGCCCCGGTCCAGGAGTTCGACAACGAGACCGTGATCGAAGGGGTCTACTGATGGCCGAGCCGCTGCAGCCGGCCGGGGGCCGCGACACCGCCGGGCCCCCGGAGCCGGCCGGAGACCCGGCGCCGGCCGGGCTCCTGCAACTCGACGCGCTCGGCCCCGGCGAGCCGTTCCGGGCCCGTCGGCGGACCGTCGTCGGCGACGTCACCGGCGCGCCGTTCGCCGAACTCAGCCTGGTGCCGCGGCTGTTCGTCACCCGCGCGATGCGGGCGCTGCACGCCGCCGAGTCCCTGCCGGCCGCCGAGCGGTTCGCCGCACTGGCCCGGGCCGGGCGGATCTTCACCGAGGAGACCATCGACGGCCTCGACCTCCCCGCCTACCAGCGGGCCGTGGCCCGGGTCTCCGGCGTGCCGATCGGCGTCGTGCGGGACGCCGTCCGGGCCATCGCCGACTCGGCCGGGAAGGCCGGCTGGTCCGCCTACCGGGCCCAGCCGGTCGGCGCGGTGAGCGACTGGCGGGACGGCGCGACCCGCGACGGCAGCGCCGTCTGGACCAGGCGCGGCGAGGTCTTCGCCGTCCACGCGGCCGGCAACCACCCCGGCCCGCACGGGCTCTGGCTGGAGGCGCTCGCCCTCGGCTACCGGGTCGCCGTCCGGCCCTCCCGGCGCGAACCGCTCACCCCACACCGGCTGGTCACCGCCCTGCGACTGGCCGGCTTCGGCGCCGACCAGGTGATGCTGCTGCCCACCGACCACGACGCCGCCGACGAGATCCTGAACGGCGCCGACCTCGGCATGGTCTACGGCGGCGACGAGGTGGTCCGCAAGTACGCGGGGAGCAACGTCCTCCCGCAGGGCCCCGGCCGCTCCAAGATCCTGCTCACCCGGGACACCGACTGGCGCGCCCACCTGGACACCGTCGTCGACTCGATCAGCCACCAGGGCGGTGTCGCCTGCATCAACGCCACCGCCGTGCTGGTCGAGGGCGACCCGGCGCCGCTGGCCCGGGCGATCGCCGAGCGGCTGGCCGTCATCCCCAGCCTGCCGCCGGAGGACGAGAAGGCGCGGCTCGCGGTGCAGCCGGTCGCGGAGGCCCGGGCGATCGAGGCCTTCCTGCTGCGCCGCGCCGCCGGCACCCGAGCCTGGCTCGGCGGGGACGGCGTGGTCGCCGAACTCGGCGACGGCAGCGCGGTGCTGCGGCCCGCCGTGCACCAGCTGGACCGGCCCGACGCCGAGCAGGCCGGTCTCGAACTCGCCTTCCCCTGCGTCTGGGTGGCGCCGTGGACCCCCGAGGCCGGGGTCGCGCCGCTGCGCGACTCCCTGGTGCTGACGGCGTTCACCCGGGACGACGAGCTGTTCGACCGGCTGCTCCGGGAGCCCAGCATCAGCAACGTCTACCGGGGCGACCACCCGACGTACTGGCTCCGGCCCGGGGTGCCGCACGACGGCTACCTGGGGGAGTTCCTGATGCGCACCAAGACGGTCATCCGGGACTGAGCCGTGCGACGGCCGGAAGGCCCCGGTCCGCGCGGACCGGGGCCTTCCGGGGTGCTCGCGGGAGTCGGGGACTCAGGGACGGACCGCCCGGTCCACCAGGGCGCCGGCCGCTCCGGTGTACCCGGCCGGGTCGCACAGCGCGGCGATCTCCTCCGGGCCGAACCGGCCCGCCAGCTCGGGCTGTTCGGCGAGCACCTCGGCCAGCGGGCGGCCCTCGCGGTCCGCCGTCAGCGAGACGTCGGTGAGCAGCTGCTTGGCCACCGCCTTGCCGAGCTTCGGCGCCAGCCGGGCCGCGATCCGTTCGGAGACCAGCTGCCCGCCGGTGAGTCCGAGGTTGGCCGCCATCCGCTCGGGCCGGACGAGCAGCCCCTCGGCCAGTTCCACCGAGGTGTGCGCGGCGCCGCCGGCCAGCCGCAGGCACTCGCGCAGCAGCAGCCACTCGGCGTGCCAGGCACCGCCCGAGCGCTCGTCCTCGGTGACCAGGCACTGGGTCAGCCCGGCGGCCAGCACCGGGACCTGGAGCGCGGCGCTGCGCAGCAGGGTGGCCAGCACCGGGTTGCGCTTGTGCGGCATCGCCGAGGAGGCGCCGCGGCCGGCCACGGCGGGTTCGACCACCTCGCCGACCTCGGTCCGGGTCAGCGACTGCACGTCCACCGCGAGCTTGCCGAGCGCGCCGGCGGTGAAGGCCAGTGCGGCCGCCAGGTCGGCCATCGGGGTGCGCAGCGCGTGCCAGGGCAGCACCGGGCGGGCCAGCCCGGTCTCCGCCGCGAACGCGTCCACCAGCCGGTCCAGGTAGGCGCCGGCGTCGACGTCCGGGTCCGGCCCGTCCAGCCGGGCGTACTCCAGGTAGCCGGCCAGGGTGCCGGCCGCGCCGCCCAGGGACACCGGCAGGCCGTCCGCCTGGACGGCCGCCAGCCGCCGGTCGGCGTCCAGGACGAGCTGGCGCCAGCCGGCCGCCTTGAGGCCGAAGGTGGTCGGCACCGCCTGGAGGGCCAGGGTGCGCCCGGCGAGCACGGTGTCCCGGTGCTCGGCGGCCAGCGCGGCCAGCGCGCGGGCGGTGCGGTCGAGGTCGGCCCGGATCAGCCGCAGCGCCCGGGCCGCCACCAGCATCGCGCCGGTGTCGAAGATGTCCTGGCTGGTCGAGCCGCGGTGCACGTACTCGGCGGCGGACGGGTCCTCGGCGGCCACCACCCGGGTCAGTGCCTGGACCAGGCCGACCACCGGGTTGGCGGTCTCCCGGGAGGCCAGGGCCAGCGCCCGGACGTCGAACCGCTCGGCCCGGGCGGCCGCGGTGATCGCGGCGGCGGCCGGGGCGGGGACGGTGCCGAGCCCGGCCTGGGCGCGGGCCAGCGCGGCCTCGGCGTCCAGCATGGCCTGCAGCCAGGCCCGGTCGCCCACGGCCCGCTCGACCGGGGTGCCGGCGCGCACGGGGGAGAGCAGCCCGGAGTCCCGGTCGGCCTCCCGCGCGGCCTCCCGCGCGGCCTCCCGCGCGGCTTCCGTCCCGGCTCCGGCCCCGGCTTCCGCCTCGGGCTCCGCCTCCGTCGATTCGTGACGGTCCGTCATATCACCACGCCCCTCAGGTCGGTCTCGGCCGGCTGCGGTCGGACGGCCTCCGGCACCTCGGACACCAGCGGCAGCGCCAGCACCGCGCGGGCGATCGCGTCCGAGTCGCCGAGGGTCACCGAGTCCACGCCGGGGCGGATGCCCGCGGCGGTCACCCAGTGCACCGACTCGGTCGGTATCCCGTACGCGAACCGGCGCGGGTGCGCCCGTCCGCGGGCGTCCAGCAGCCGGTAGGGCCGCTCGGTGACGGCGAGGCCGCCGGTCTCGTAGCTGTTCCCGTGATCCCCGTGGATCCGGTAGGTGGTGCACTGCTCGGTCTCCAGCAGGTGCCGCAGCAGCGGATCGTCGGTGCGCCGCAGGTCGGGTTCGGGCAGCCGGGCCTCGATCAGCACCGAGGCCCGGACCGGCTCGCCCGGCACGGTGGCGGAGTGCGCGGTGAAGGCCGGGTCCACCGGGTCGATCCGGATCTCGGTGCCCGGGCCGAGCAGTTCCAGCACCCCTGCCTCGACCAGGGCGATCAGCTGCTCGATCCGCTCGGTCGGCGGGCCGATCGAGAGGAAGGCGTTCAGCGGGGTGTACCAGCCCTCCAGGTCGTCGCGGTGCGAGCCGCCCTCCAGGCCGCCGTGGTCGACCGCGAGCCGGACCTCGTTGCGCAGGTCGCGCAGCACGTCCAGGGCGGCCTTGAGCGGGCCGCTCAGGTTGCCGGCCCGGGCCTCGGCGACGTCCCGGCGCAGGTAGTCGAGCAGCCAGTCGCGGAACTCCGCCCGGTCGGCGAAATCGCGGCCGGCGTACGGCCGGGAGAGCCGCTCCCAGCTCCACCGGTCGGCCTCGGCGACGCCGTAGGCGTCGAGCAGCGCGGCCGGGTCGTCGGCGGCCAGGAACCGCTCGGTGAACTCCTCGCGCTCGGTGCCGCGCGCCTGCGCGGTGAGCAGGGCGCCGTAGTAGACGCCCTCCACCTCGCGGGAGATCAGCGGCCAGAGGTCGTCGGTGAAGCGGGCCGGTTCGCCGGACTCTGCCCGTTCGCGCAGCCGGGCGATCACCTCGGGGGTGAGCAGTCGGGGCAGATAACGGCCGTACGCGCCTTTCTCGTTCTCGCCGCGCGCGTGGTACGGGATGCCGCGCCGGGAGGTGGCGTACAGCCGCGGCTCGCGGCCGGAGGGCCGGTACACCAGCCTGCCGTCCGTCGGCCCGGTGTCCTCCGTGCCGTCGCCGTTGTTGCTGCTGCTGCCGCCGCCGACGTCGGCCGGGCCGGCGTCGACCCGTTCGAAGCGGCCGCCCCGGCCGAGCGTGAACAGCGCCATGTGGTCGAAGAAGTTGAGGCCCAGGCCGCGCAGCAGCACGGTCTGGCCGGGCCGGACGGTCACGTGGACGTCGGCCGGGTTGGCGGGGGTGACGTAGGTGAGGTGGTGGATCCGGGCCAGGCTGGCGGTGCGGGCCTCGCGCGGGGTGAGCCGGGCCGGCACGTGGCCCTGGGCCAGCACGATGGCGTCCAGCCGGTTGAGCCGGGTGCCGTCCTCCAGCCGGACGCCCTGCGGGCCGCCGGGCACGCCGTGCGCGTCGGCCATCGCGACCGCCCGGGAGCGGTGCACCCGGATGGTCATGGAGGGCGGGGCGGCGGCGACCACGGCGAGGAACGCGTCGTGCAGGTACTGCCCGTAGAAGGCACGGGTGGGGTAGGTGTTGGGGCCCAGTTCGGCGGCCTCGGCGAGGGTCCGTTCGTCGTGGCCGGCCGGGGCCTCGCCCTTGGTCAGGGACTCGGCCCACTCGTAGAGGCTGGGTCCCGGCTCGATCGGTCCTTCCACCCGGACGCTGTCGTCCGTGTAGACGGTGATCTGCGAGGCCACCGTGTTCATCAGCAGGTGCCGGGACTGGTCGGTGCGCCAGACCCGCCCTGCCCCCGGCGCCGCCGGGTCGACGACGTGCACGGTGACGGCGCACCCGGCGGGCGTTTTCCGTTCGTTGGCGCAGAGCCGCTCCAGTACCGAGAGGCCGCGCGGACCTGCGCCGATGACGCAGATCTGGAGATGGCGATCGATCATGCCCACGGCTCGCCATCGTAGTTGTGATGATCTGTTGATGAAAAGGTCTTGACTCCGTGCATCCAGGCCACATGCTCGTGCAACTCGCCTTCGGAGAGCCCGCCGAGCAGCTTGTTGCGGGCCGCCGCCTCCTCCCCGGCGGGGTGCCAGAGCCGGATCGACTCGCGGGCCGCCCGCTGGATCGCGGCGGTGCGGGCGCGCCGTTCGGCGGCGAACCGCTCGAAGGCGTCCGCCGGTTCAGTGGTCTGGACCATCAACTCGCCGAGCAGGACGGCGTCCTCCAGCGCCTGGCAGGCACCCTGCGCCGCGTAGTGCAGCATCGGATGGGCGGCGTCGCCGAGCAGCGCGACCCGCCCGTCCGTCCAGCCGTCCACCGGGTCGCGGTCCACCAGCACCCAGGACCGCCAGTCCTCGCCGAGCGCCAGCAGCCGGCGGGCGGCCGGCGCGGTGAGCCCGGCCAGCTGCGCGTGGACCAGCTCTCCGTCGACCGCCACGCCGGAGAGCGCCTCGGTGGCGCCGTTGTCCCGGGAGGCGGCCAGGTTGAGGTAGGCGCCGCCGGCGATCGGGTAGTGGACGAAGTGGCAGTGCGGGCCCGCCCACCAGGTGACCGAGGAGGGCAAGCGCAGTTCCTCGGGCACCCGCTCCATCGGGACGATCGCCCGGTAGACCGTGATCCCGGAGATCCTCGGCTCGCCGTCGCCGACGAGCTGGGCGCGGACCGCCGAGTGGATGCCGTCCGCCCCGACCAGCGCGTCGCCGGCGACCGCCCCGCCGCCGTCCAGCAGCGCCTCGGCGCCGTGCCCGTCCTGCCGGTAGCCGGTGACGGTGCTCGCGGCGCGCAGGTCGATCCGCGGGTCGGCCAGGCAGGCCCGGAGCAGCAGCCTGTGCAGCTCCGCGCGGTGCACCACCACGTACGGGTTGCCGAACCGCTGCCGGTACCGCTCGGTGAGGGTCAGGCTGGTGACGTGCTCGCCGGTCACGCCGTCCATGAAACGGAGTTCGGCCATGTGCACGCCCGCGGCCCGGACGGCGTCGCCGAGGCCGAGCCGCTCCAGCGCGAGGATGCCGTTGGGGGCGATCTGGATGCCCGCCCCGATCTCGGCGAACTCCGGGGCGCGCTCCAGGACGACCGCCCGGTGGCCGGCCCGGCTGACCGCCAGGGCGGTGGCCAGGCCGCCGATCCCGCCGCCGACCACGACGACCGTCGCCGGGGCACCGGGTCCGTCGGGTCCGCCGGGTCCGCCGGGTCCGTCGGGTCCGCCGGAGGTGCCGGGTGCAGGGGTGTCGGCAGCGCCGGTCGCGCCGGTCGCCGGGGTGCCGGGGAGCGTGCTCATCGGACCGGCCCGCCGTCCTCGGCGGCCGCCAGCCGACGGGCCAGCTCCAGCCGCTTGATCTTGGTGGTGGCGGTGGCCGGCAGCTCGCCCAGCTTCCACTGCACCGGCTCGGCCATCGGCGGCAGGCCCGCGGCGGCGGCCCGCCAGGCGGTGCGGTCGAGCGGCCGGTCGTCCTTGGTGCAGACGACCGCGACCGGCCGCCCGTCCGGTCCGGGGATGATGACCACCTCGGCGAGGTCGGCCAGCCGGGCGAACAGGGTGTCCTCGGCGGCCAGGGTGGAGCCGAAGCCCTCGATCACGTCGACCTCGCGGTCCAGCAGGTGCACACAGCCCCACCGGGTGCGGTAGCCGACGTCGCCCATCCGCCACCAGCCGTCGTTGACCTGCTTGTCGTACCGCTCCTGCTCGCCGAGGTAGGTGACGATCCGACCGTCGCTGCGGACCTCGATGAACCCCGGGTTCTCGGCCGACGGCGGCGCGCCGTTCCGGCTGACCACCCGGACCTCGGTGAAGCCGGGGAAGGCCATGCCGACGCACCGGCCGTCCGCGTCCGTGCCGCGCCGCTTCGAGAAGGACCGGGCCACCACCGGACCGACCTCGCTCTGCCCGTACAGCTGGCCGAAGACCGGGGCGCGGCGTTCGGAGGCGTTCAGCATGGTCTGCACGGTGCGCGGGTGGATCGCGTCGAAGGTGGAGGAGAACAGCTTGACGTTGGCCAGCGGGCGGCGCGGGTCGTCGGCCAGTTCCTCCCACTCCATGAAGGAGTTGGGGTGCGCCTCCAGGATGCCCGGCCGGAGCCGGGCGAACAGGTCGCCGACGTGCCGCGGGTCCGAATCGGCCAGCACCAGGATCGGGAAGCCCCGGAACAGCGAGATCGCCAGGGCGGTGACCAGTCGCGAGTGGACGAAGGAGACGTGCATCGCGATCGTCTCGCGGCCGGGGACCAGCGGACGGACGACGGCCGCCTGCGGGCGGTAGCGGGCCTCCAGGGTCCGGCCGGTGTGCACGGCCAGCTTGGGCGTGCCGGTGGTGCCGGAGGTGTGGGTGATCAGCGTCGGGTGCTCCGGCGGCATGGTCACCGGCGCGACCCGCGGCGAGCCGGCCAGCCCGGCCAGCGCGACCCCGTCGGGGTGGCTCCCGCCGGCCAGCAGGACGGTGTCGGCCAGCGCGAACACCTCGGCCGGCAGCTCCTGTTCGAGCTTCTCCCGGTCGGTGACGAGGAACGGCTCGTCGGTGCGGCGGATCAGTTCGGCGACCGTCGCGCCGTCCAGCTTCGGGGACAGCAGCACCGGGACGGCGCCGGTCCGCGCCACCGCGCAGGCGAGCAGGGTGATGTCGAAGCTGTTCGACTTGTAGACCACCACGCGGCGGCCCGGGCGGACCCGGGCCGCCCAGAGGCGGGACGCGAAGTCGTCGACCAGGTCGGCGATCTCGGCGACGGTGGCCCGCCGGCCCAGCTCGGGGGCGATGTCGAGGTCGTGGTCGAGGATCACCACGTTCGCGCCGTGCCGGACGGCGGCCCGCTCGAAGAGCGTGCCCAGCCGGATGCCCCGGTTGGCAATGCGCTGAAGTAGCACCGTTCCGCCCTCTCGTGGGTTCGGAATTGCTTTCAGGGAGGCTCGGGGGAGCCTGTCAAGGGCGCTGTTCAGGAGTGGCGTCAAGGGGAATGAAAGAGTGGTTCAGGGGGGGCTTCCGTTGCCGCATTCATCCGGATCAGCCGCCGTGGAATTCCGCTGCGGCGCGTGCGGGCGCGTGCGGGCGCGTGCGGCGCGCGGCCGGCTGCGGCCGCGGACCGGGGCGGTGTCAGCCCTTCTCGATGACCCGCCTGACGCGCTCCAGGGTCACGCCGAGGTCGCCCGCCACCTTCTCGCCCCACTCGGCGAAGAACCGCCGCTTCTCGTCGGCGTCCATCTCCGCGGTGATGCCGCGGATCCCCTCGGTGGCGGTACCCATCCGGAAGTGGTGCACCAGCAGGCTGCCGTCGCCGTCGGGCTCGATGTCGAAGGCCCAGACGCTGTCCTGGGCCCGGCCGCCGCTGTCCCGCATGGCCCAGCGGAAGGTCCGGCCCGGCTCGGCCGCCAGCACCTCGGCGTGGGTGAACCAGGTGCCGCGGACCACCGGCGCCCAGGCGACCACGTCCGGGCTGCGCAGGTTCTCGCCGCGGAACACCGAACCGACCGCTCCGGGCTCGCCGGAGACCCAGCTCCCGCCCTGGCATTCCGGGCTCCACTCGCCGCTGCGCGGGAGGTCGCTGATCACCGAATAGACCTCGGCCGGGCCGGCGGAAATCCGGAGCTCGGCGCGGGATGCGAAAAGGGGCGCGATTTCTGCGGTGTTTTCTCCCATGGCCGGAATCCTGGGCGGCGGCGCGCGGGAGGGTCAAAGGTCGTCCGGCGGGTCCGTCAAGTCCGGTGGTGGACCTGACAGATCAGCGGTGGGCCGGTCGGGCGGCGGGCGGCGGCCGGGTACGCTCCCGGCGCGCGCGTGGCCGGTGCGCGGTGCACGGACGGCCGGTGCGCGGCGTGGCCGGTGCACGGCGTGGCCGGTGCGCGGCGCACGGACGGCCCGGCGCGTCCCCCCGCCGCGCTCCGCGCGGCTACAGCTCCAGGCCGAAGTGCAGCGCCGTCACGGCCATCCGGTGCGCGTGGTAGAAGCGGTGCGCGCCGTGGTTGGCCGTCCCCGAGTCCAGCTCGATCCGGACGCAGCCGGCCGCCCTGGCCCGCTCCCGGAGGACGGCGAAGAGCTGCCCGCCGACCCCGGCGGACCGGGCCGCGGGAGCGGTCACCAGGTCGTCGACGAAGAACAGCCGCCCGCGGCTGGTGACCAGCACCCGGTGCGCGGCCACCGCCAGACAGCGCCCGCGGGCGTCGTACGCGGCCGTGAAGACCAGCCCCTGCCGGTGCGCCTCGGCGGCGAACGCGGCGAACCCGGCCGGGCCGAGCGCCGGCCGCAGCGCCCCGATCAGCGGTGCGACGTCGCGGGTCAGCGCCGGTGTCCCCGGCGCGACGTCGACGACGGTCAGTTCCATCCTCCCGGCCCCCCTGGCGGTGCGGCGGTTCTGCTGCTCCGGAGGCTACGCGGTCGCGCCGGGTGCGCGGTACACCTTGAGGAACGCCGTGACGCCGCTCGCCACGACCGCGGCCATCCGCTCCGCCGACATCGGGATCGCGCCGTAGAAGGTGGGCTGGGCGACGGCGATGAAGGTCAGCAGGTTGAGGTGGCGGGCCGCCTCGTCCGGGTCCGGCACCAGCAGCAGCCCGCGCTCGGCGAACTCGGTCATCCAGTGGGTCAGCACCCGGTGCGTCTCGCGGGGCCCGGCCTCCTGCCAGGCCTCCAGCACGGCCGGGCGGATGTGCAGCGCCTCCGCCTCGATCGTCCGGACGAGCGCCCAGTGCTCGGCGAAGGTGGTCAGCGACCCGACCCGGTCCAGGCCGAAGTCGATCAGGTCGGTGCGCAGGTCGACGATCTTCCGCAGGTGCCGGTCGGCGATCTTCGCCTGGGTGGCGGCCACCGCGGAGGCGCCCTCCAGGATCACCGACTGGAACAGCTGCTCCTTGTCGGCGAAGTGGTTGTAGATGGTCCGCTTGGAGACGCCGGCCTCGGCGGCGATGGCGTCCACGCTGGTGCGGGTGAAGCCCTCCCGGCCGAACACCGTGCGCGCCGCACGGGCGATCGCCACCCGCTTCTCCGGCATGCCGCGGTGGCCGGCGGCCGGGGCCGGGGCGGCCTGGGCCTGGGCGGCCGGAGCCGGGGCGGCCTGGGCCGGAGTGGCCGAAACCGGTGCCGTCGCGGTCTGTTCGACCATCGGAATACCCTCCTTGCAGTGCACTACATCGTGTAGTTTACGACATGCTTGACGTGAAGCGGACTTGAAGTCCTACGCTCGGTGGCACGTCCAGAACCACCCGGAGGGAAGCGTTCCATGGCCGTTCAGCTGAACCACACGATCGTTCCGGCGCGCGACGACAAGGAGTCCGCGCGCTTCCTCGCCGACGTCCTGGGCCTCGCCGACCCGGTCCACAGCGAGCCCTTCCAGATCGTCCGGCTCAGCAACGACGTCGCACTCGACGTCATGCAGGTCGACGGCCCGATCCCCACCGGGCACTACGCCTTCCTCGTCGACGACGCCGAGTTCGACGCGATCCTCGACCGGGTCCGGGCCCGCGGCCTCACCTACTGGGCCGACCCGTTCCACCGCCACCCCGGCCGCACCAACGACTGGTTCGGCGGCCGCGGCGCCTACTTCGAGGACCCGAGCGGCCACAACCTGGAGATCATGACCCGCGCCTCCGACGCGGGCCGCTGAGGCCCGCGCCGGACCGCCCGGCCGCGGCCCCGGGGGGAGGCCGCGGCCGGGTCCGCCCACCGGGGCCCCGCTCCCCGTGACGGGCCGTCGGTTCCACGACCGCACCGACCTGACAGAGAGCGGAACCGGACGGGATTGCTCCGCCCGCGACCGGGTTAGCCTCCCGGCATGATCGAGACCACAGGACCGGTGTACCGGCCGGGCGACGACGGCTACGAAGCCCAGCGGACCGGCTACAACCTCGCGTTGGACCACCACCCCGCACTGGTGGTGGCCGCCGCCGACGCCGACGACGTCGCGGCCGCCGTCCGGTACGCGGACGGCCACGGGCTCGCCGTCGCCGTCCGCGCCACCGGCCACGGCATCTCCGTACCCACCGACGGCCAGCTCGTCATCAGCACCGCCGGACTCAAGGGCGTCACGGTCGACCCGGTCGCCCGCACCGCCACCCTCGGCGCCGGCGTCCGCTGGCACGAGGTCCTCGCCGCCGCCGCGCCGCACGGCCTCGCCCCGCTCAGCGGCTCCAACCCCGACGTCGGCGCGGTCGGCTACACCCTCGGCGGCGGCATCGGCCTGCTCGGCCGCCGCTACGGCTACGCCGCCGACCACGTCCGCCGCCTCGACGTGGTCACCGCCGACGGCCGGCTGCGCACCGCCACCCCCGACACCGAGCCGGACCTCTTCTGGGCGCTGCGCGGCGGCAAGGACAACTTCGGAGTCGTCGTCGCCATGGAGATCGACCTCGTCCCGGTCGCCGGCCTGCTCGGCGGCGGCCTCTACTTCCCCGCCGAGTCCGCCTCCGCCGCGCTGCACGGCTGGGCCGAGTGGAGCCGGACCGTCCCCGAGGAACTCGCCACCTCCGCCCAGCTGATCCGCTACCCCGACCTGCCCGTCCTGCCCGAACCGCTCCGCGGCCGCTACGCCGCCGTCCTCCGGGTCGCCTGGAGCGGCCCCGCCGACGAGGGCGAGGACTGGATCAAGCCGCTGCGCGCCCTCGGCACCCCGCTGCTCGACACCGTCCGCGAACTGCCGTTCCAGGACGCCGGCACCATCCACCACGAGCCGCCGTTCGCGCACGCCGCGTACGACCGCAACAGCGCGCTGCGCGAGCTGGCCCCCGGGACGGTGGACGCCCTCCTCGACCTCGTCGGGCCGGACGCCGGCAGTCCGCTGATCGTCGAGCTCCGCCTCCAGGGCGGCGCCTACTCCCGTGAACCGGCCGTGCCGAACGCCGTCGGCGGCCGCGACGCGGCGTACCTGGCCTTCTCCACCAGCCTGATCGAACCGGGGCGGCTCGACGACCTGCGCGCCGCCCACCGCACCCTGCACGAGCGCCTCGGCCCGTGGTCCACCGGCGGGGCCTTCGCCAACTTCTTCGGCTTCGACGCCGCCGACCCGCGGACCGTCCGCACCGCCTACCCCGAGTCCGTCCACCGGCGGCTCACCGAGCTCAAGGCGGTGTACGACCCGGGCAACCTCTTCCGCCTGAACTTCAACATCCCGCCCGCCGCCTGACCTCCCGCCCCCGCCGCGTACCGTCTTCCGCACGTCTTCTCGTCCACTTCCCGGGTCCGGGCAACGGTTGGCGGCCGTCCCGGGCTCTGGGAGGGCGAGGAGGTGCTCATGGGAGCCAAGAAGGCCGAGCGGGACTTCGAGTTCAACGCGTTCATGACCGGTGCCTGGCCACGTCTGATGCGTACGGCGTTCCTGCTGGCGGGGGACCGGTACCTGGCGGAGGACCTGGCCCAGACGGCGCTGGAACGGACCTACGCGGCCTGGGGGAGGGTCACCCGGGCCGACGAACCGTACGCCTACGTGCGCCGGATCCTGATCAACGAACACGCCCGCCGGTTCCGGCGGAAGCCGCCCGAGCGGCTGGTCACCGCCGTGCCCGAGCAGGTCGGCCCGGACGGCTTCGCGCAGCTCGACGACCGGGCGGCGCTGGTCGCGGCACTCGGCACCCTGCCGCCGGGGCAGCGCCAGGCGGTGGTGCTGCGGTACTGGGAGGACCTCAGCGAGTCCCAGGCCGCCGCGGCCATGGGCTGCTCGGTGGGCACGGTCAAGAGCCAGGCCTCGAAGGGGATCGCCAAGCTGCGCGAGCTCTCCTCACTCAACACCAGGACGAGCATCGGAGGTGCGGCGTGAACCGCGACGAAACACAGTCGGACGGAGCGGTCGAGGAAGCGGCGGCGGTGGTCCGGGAACTGTCCGGACTGGCGGACACCGTGCGGATCGGCCCCGTGCCGTACGCCGCCGTCCAGGCCGGCGGCCGGCGCCGGGTGGTGCGGCGGCGGTCCGTGCTGACGGGGGTGATGGCGCTCGCCGTGGTCGCGGCCGTCGGCGGCGTCGCGGCCGTCAACGGCGGCATCAACCCGACCTCCGGGCCCGGGCCGCTGATCGCGGCGTCGGCGCCCCTCTCCCCGGCGCCGGGCACCGGGCAGGGCCCGGCCGCCGCGACCGGCCAGACCACCGAGACCGGGCAGACGGCCGCACCCACCCCCGGGGACCCGTTCACCCCCGTCCGGGTGCAGATGGCGTCGGGCACCAAGGACGGCAAGCCGTGGACCGCCTGGGCGGCCCTCTGGCCGGCCGTCTCCAAGGAGCAGGCCCTCCGGCAGGCCGAGCTGATCTGGGAGGAGGACAAGGCGGCGGGCTCCACCGACTCCGCGCCGACCCAGGGCTACGTCGACCAGTACCGGCACGCCGGCCACGACCAGGTGGTCTTCTACCTGGTCGTGGACGGGAAGCGGATCTCGCAGTCCCAGCAGAACGAGCAGCCCGCCCGGGGCGTCACCCCGTTCTGGGGCACCCCCCCGCCCGGCTACACCCCGCCCGGCGGCGTCGAGGACCTGCCCGGCGGCCCGGCCTTCCACCCGTGGGCCAAGAATGGCACGAGCGACCCGTTCTACGGCGCCCCCACGATGGGCTTCTTCCGGGTCGCCCCCGAGGCCGCCCGGGCCGAGGCGAAGTGGGCCGACGGCACCGTCACCCAGCAGCCGATCATCACCCTCGGCGACTCCCCGGTCCGCTGGTTCGCCGTCGTCGGCGACAAGGCCTCCTACAAGGCCAGCCTCTACCGCGCCGACGGCACCCTCTACGCCACCCAGAAGGACTGACCCGCCCGTCCGGGCCCGGGTGCGCGGATCCCGTGGTCGGAGCGGCCCCCGCCGCCCGGGTACGGGACCGCGCAGCCCGGACCCCGCGGCGGCGCACGCGGAAGGCCCCGGAGAGTCCGCTCTCCGGGGCCTTCCCCCGTCGTACGCCGTCGCCTGACCGGTTGGCGTCAGCGCCGGCGTCGACCGGTCTTCCGGCGCACCACGCTGATGACACTTTGCAGGCAGCGCAGCTAAAATGCATGCATGACTGCGATCACCATTCGTGAGGTTCCGGACTCGATTCTCGAAACTCTGAAGATCAGGGCAGCCCAGGGCGGAAAGAGCCTGCAGGCGTACCTGCTCGACCTCGTCACCCGTGAGGCGGCCACGCCGACCTTGGCCGAGATGATGACCCGCCTCGACCGGGAGACCCGCTCCGAGGTGAGTACGGCGGACATCCTCTCCGCGATCGACGAGGGTCGGGAGCGCCGGTGAACCTGAGCGTCGTCATCGACTGCTCCGCGCTGGTTCGGGTGCTCACCGACCACGGTCCAGCCGGCCGGGCCGTCCGCGACCGACTCCGCGGGCTGGACGTGCTCGCTGCCCCCGGCCTGCTCGACTACGAAATCGTCTCGGCCCTCTTCGGCATGGTGCGCGGTGGCAAGCTCGCGGAGAAGGAAGCGGTGAAGGCCGTTGCCGACTACCAGGCCCTCGCCATCGCGCGACATGAGACGCTGATCCTGTGGCAGCGCGTCCGAGAGCTCCACCACAACATCAGCGCCCATGACGCACAGTATGTGGCGCTGGCCGAGGCCCTCGGTGTGCCACTCGTCACCAGCGACGCCCGAATCCAGCGCAGCGGCGCGGCCAAGTGCAGCATCGAGGTCTTCGCGTAGCCGCCGGCGACCGGCTCGCCTGAGCCGTTGGCGTACGGGTGGGCGTGCCGGGCACGCAGAAGGCCCCGGAGAGCGAACTCTCCGGGGCCTTCCCAGTACGGTGGCCAGGGCCGGGGTCGAACCGGCGACCTTCCGCTTTTCAGGCGGACGCTCGTACCAACTGAGCTACCTGGCCGTACTGCACCGTCTCTTGCGAGACGAGCGATCCCGACGGGACTTGAACCCGCGACCTCCACCTTGACAGGGTGGCGAGCTAACCAACTGCTCCACGGGACCTTAGGTGGTGTCGCTCCACCAGGTCTTGCGTTACTGCACTGTACTACGGTACTGCGTGCCCCCAACGGGATTCGAACCCGTGCTACCGCCTTGAAAGGGCGGCGTCCTGGGCCACTAGACGATGAGGGCTTGCGGCCTGTCCCGCTGTTTCCAGCGTTCGGGGACGTCGAGAAGCATATGGGATGCCGGGCCGAACGCCAAAACGGGTTTCGGCCAGGTGGGGGGTGGGGCTCCGGCGGGGGTGGCGGCGGGGTCAGGACCAGCCGAGCTCGTCGAGCTCGTGGTCGTCGAAACCGAAGTGGTGGGCGACCTCGTGGATCACCGTGGTGCGGACCTCGTCGACGACCTGTTCGCGGGTGTCGCAGAGGCGGAGGGTGGGGCCGCGGTAGACGAGGATCCGGTCTGGCAGGACGCCGGCGTACCACTCGCCGCGCTCGGTGAGGGGGGTGCCCTCGTAGAGGCCGAGGAGTTCCGGGTCGGCGGGGTCGGGTTCGTCCTCGACGAAGACCGCGACGTTGTCCATCATGGCCGCGAGCTGCGGGGGGATCTGGTCGAGCGCGTCGCTGACCAGTACCTCGAAGTCTTCCCGGGTCATCTCCACCGGATCATTGTCGGGTCTGGGGTGACGGTGTGCCAGGCGGTCGGGGGCGGTGTTTCATGGGGCTCATGGCGACCTCGGAGGATGTGGTGCCGGACGGCCCGGTGGGGGACCCGTCGCGGGCGGTGGTCCGGCGGCGGCCCCCGGTGCTGCGCGGGCAGGGGCCGACGGTGGCGGTGGTGGCGGTCGGCGGGGCGCTGGGGGCGTCGGCGCGGTACGGGGCCGGGCTGCTCCGGCCGGCCGGGCCGGCGGACTTCCCGTGGACCACGCTGCTGGTGAACGTCACCGGGTGCGCGGTGATCGGGGTCTTCCTGGTGGTGATCACCGAGGGGCGGCCGGCGCATCCGCTGCTGCGGCCGTTCTTCGGGACGGGGGTCCTGGGCGGGTTCACGACCTTCTCCACGTACGCGGCGGACATCCGCCGGCTGGTGGGGGAGGGGCGGCCGGGCGCCGGGGCGGTCTACCTGGGGGTGACGCTGCTGGCGGCGCTGACGGCGGTCTGGGCCGCGGCCGGGGTGACGCGCCGTCTGGTCCGGCGCGGCGCGGGGAGGGCGGAGTGACGGGCCGGGAGCAGGGGGCAGGGCCGGAGCGGGCGCCGGAGCCGGCGCGGCTGGGCGGCGCGGCGCTGCGGCTGACCGTCCTGGTGGGCGAGAACGACCGCGTGCGGCACCGCCCGCTGTACAGCGAGATCGTGCACCGGGCGCGGGCGGCCGGGCTGGCCGGGGCGAGCGTGTTCCGGGGGATCGAGGGGTTCGGGGCGTCCTCCCTGGTGCACACGGCGCGGCTGCTGTCGCTGAGCGAGGACCTGCCGGTGGCGGTGGTGATCGTGGACACCGAGGAGCGGGTGCGGGCCTTCCTGCCGCTGCTGGACGGGCTGGTGGCGGAGGGGCTGGTGCTGCTGGACCGGTGCGAGGTGGTCCGGTACGCGGGGCGCGGCGGGGCCGGGGCGGGCGCGGACGGGCCGCAGGACGGTGCCGGCGGCGGTGCCGGTGCCGGCGGCGGGGAGGCGGCCGCGGGTCCGGGTGGGGAGGCCGGGGCGTGAACTGGCTGCTGGTGGTGGTCGGCGCGGTGGTCGGTGCGCCGCTGCGGTACCTGACCGACCGGGTGGTGCAGTCCCGGCACGACTCGGTGTTCCCGTGGGGGACGTTCGCCGTGAACGTGGTCGGCTGCCTGGTGCTCGGGCTGCTGACCGGGGCGGTGGCGGCCGGCGCGGCCTCCTCGCACCTCCAACTCCTGCTCGGGACGGGGCTCTGCGGGGCACTGACCACGTACTCGACGTTCTCGTACGAGACGTTGCGGCTGGCCGGTGGCGGGGCCGGGCGGTACGCGCTGGCCAACGTGGCCGGCAGCGTGGTGGCGGGCCTGGCGGCGGTCTACGCGGGTGCGGGCCTGGCGACGGCGTTCTGGGGCTGAGCCGGGCGGCGGGTGGGTCACCGCGCTGCGGACGCCCGTCCGTTCGGGGAACGTCCGTGCGGCTCCGGGGGCGGGGGCGGCGCTCGTTCGGGTGCTCCTGGTGGTCCGGTCCGTGTCCGTGCGCCGGGGGCGTGCGTTGGGCACCAGAAATGGTGGCCGCGCGCGGTGGTCGGGCGGCCCGGCCGGGGCGGGCAGGAGAGGGAGCGCGGTGGCGGCGAAGCGTGCGATGCGTGCGGTCCGTGCGGTGCGTACGGAGCGGGAGTCGGGTACTCGGGAGGGGCGGCCGGCGGAGCCCTCGGCGAGCGGCCGGGCGGCCCTGGAGCGCCCGGTGGTCGTCCGCCCGGCGGCGGTCCGACCGGCGGCGGTGGGGTCGGCGGTGGTGGGTCCGGCCGGGGAGCGCCCGGTGGTGGTGCGGACGCTCGCGGCGCGGGGGTCCGGGTCGCGCCCGGCGGTGGTCCGGACCGGGGTGGTGCGGGCGGCGGCCGTGCTGGCGGTGGCCGGGCTCGGGCTGACCGGCTGCATGTCGGTGGGGCCCGGTGCGGACGAGAGGCACGGCGCGGTGCCGGTCGGCCAGGTCGGCACGGCTGCCAAGCCCGGGACGGGTCCGTCGGCCTCCCCGACGGGCGGCGGGCACCAGGGTGGTGCGTCCGGGCGGCCGGAGCGCGCAGGGAGCGTGCAGGGGCAGAACGCGCCGGGTGGCGGTGGGCAGCTCGGCCCGGCCACCGGTGAGCCGCCCGCCGTGACGGGCGACCTGAGCGGCGCGAACGGCGTGCCCGTCGGCGCGGAGCCGGTGCCGGTCGGCGCACCGGGAGAGGTCGCGCCCGGCGCGAGTGGCACCGCCGGGGGATCGAGCGCCAGCCCCGCGCCCCACCCGGGCGCCGGTGCGCCCACCGGCGGGACGGCCGGCGGCGTCGGCGGCACCGCCGGGACGGGCCACACCACGGGCGGCACCGGCGCCACCACCGGAACGGGCCCCGGCACCGGGGACGGCCGTTCCGGGGGCTCGACGGCGTCCGCCCCGGCGGCGAGCCCGAGCGGGCGGCCGCCGGCCTCCCCGGAGCCCGGGCACACCACGCCCGCGCCGACCACGACCCCGGCGCCGGAGCCGTCGCCCGCCACGACGGCCTCCGCGGCACCCAGTGCGGGGACGGGAGGCCAGTAGCGCGGCCCGCCGGGCTTTGCTTCGCTGGTCTGGCCAGCGCATTTGCCTCTGATCCCCAGGCTCGTCTATGGTGGTAGATCGTTCGTTTGATCCATTTGACTGGCGCCCTATTTCACCTGGCGCCCTTGGCGCGTTCCGGCGATCCGTGGCTGACCGCATAGAGGCGGTTGTGAAACAGAACCCCGGACTTTGGCGCGTGCCACTTCCGGAAGGTTTTAGATGTCTCTCGTTGACGACGCCCGCTTCGCCATGCCTGCGAGCGAGGCCGCCGCCGATGCCGCAACCACCGACTCCCTCGACGCCGCCCAGCCGGCCGTCGAGGCCGACGCCGAGCTGATCGCCGCCGTCGACGCGGTCGACACCACCGACGCCGACACCTCCGCGACCGACGCGGCCGTCGAGGCCGACGACGCCGCCGAGGCCGAGGAGCCCGCCGAGCCCACCATCACCTTCGGTGACCTGGGCCTGCCGGACGACATCGTCCGCGCCCTCGCCAAGCGGGGCGTCACCACGCCGTTCCCGATCCAGGCCGCGACCATCCCGGACGCGCTGGCCGGCAAGGACGTGCTGGGCCGCGGCCGCACCGGCTCCGGCAAGACCCTCAGCTTCGGCCTGCCGCTGCTGACCCGCCTCGCCGCCGGCGAGCGCACCCGGGCCAAGCACCCGCGCGGCCTGATCCTCGTCCCGACCCGTGAGCTGGCCATGCAGGTCGCCGACGCCCTGGAGCCGTTCGGCTCGGTGCTCGGCCTGCGGCTCAAGGTGGTCTGCGGCGGTACCTCGATGTCCAACCAGATCTACGCGCTGGAGCGCGGTGTCGACGTCCTCGTCGCCACCCCGGGCCGTCTGCGCGACCTGATCAACCGCGGCTCCGCCAAGCTCGACGACGTCCAGGTCGCCGTCCTCGACGAGGCCGACCAGATGGCCGACATGGGCTTCCTGCCCGAGGTCACCGAGATCCTCGACCAGGTGCCGGCCGGCGGCCAGCGCCTGCTGTTCTCCGCCACCCTGGAGAACGAGATCGACACCCTGGTCAAGCGCTACCTGAACAGCCCGGTCACCCACGAGGTCGACCCGTCGGCCGGCGCGGTGACCACCATGACCCACCACATCCTCGTGGTGAAGCCCAAGGACAAGGCGCCGATCACCAACGCGATCGCCGCCCGCAAGGGCCGCACGATCATCTTCGTCCGCACCCAGATGGGTGCCGATCGCGTCGCCGAGCAGCTCGTCGAGGCGGGCGTGAAGGCCGACGCGCTGCACGGCGGCATGACCCAGGGCGCCCGTACCCGCGTCCTCGGCGACTTCAAGGACGGCTACGTCAACGTCGTCGTCGCGACCGACGTCGCCGCGCGCGGCATCCACGTCGACGGCATCGACCTGGTGCTCAACGTCGACCCGGCCGGCGACCACAAGGACTACCTGCACCGCTCGGGCCGCACCGCCCGTGCCGGCCGCTCCGGCATCGTCGTCACCCTGGTGCTGCCGCACCAGCGCCGCGGCGTCTTCCGCCTGATGGAGGACGCGGGCGTCGACGCCAGCCGTCACATCCTGGACCACGCCTTCGACGCCGAGGTGGCCCGGATCACCGGCGCCCGTTCGCTGGTCGAGGTCCAGGCGGAGAGCGCGGCGAACATCGCCGGCGCCGCCGAGCGCGAGGTCGCCGACATGGCCCGCCAGCTGGAGCGCGCGCAGCGCCGCGCCGCCGAGCTGCGCGACGAGGCCGACCGCCTGTCCGCGCGGGCCGCCCGCGAGCGTGCCGACCTGGGCATCGTGGACGAGGCCCCGGCCGCCGAGGCCGAGGGCGAGACCGCTGTCGCCGGCGAGACCGCCGCGGCCGAGTCGGCCGCGCCCGCCGCGGTGGCCGAGGAGCGTGCTCCGTACCGCGAGGCGCGCAACGAGCGCCCGGCGTTCCGCGAGGACCGTCCGGCGTTCAACCGTGACCGCGACGACCGTGGTGGCCGCTCCGGCGGTTTCAACCGGGACCGTGACGACCGTGGCGGCTTCAACCGCGACCGTGGGGACCGTCCGGCGTTCAACCGTGACCGCGACGACCGTGGTGGCCGCTCCGGTGGCTTCAACCGGGACCGTGACGACCGTGGCGGCTTCAACCGCGACCGTGGGGACCGTCCGGCGTTCAACCGTGACCGCGATGACCGTGGTGGCCGTTCCGGCGGTTTCAACCGGGACCGTGACGACCGTGGCGGCTTCAACCGCGACCGCGACGACCGCGGCGGCCGCTCCTTCGGCGACCGCCCGGCCCGTTCCTTCGGTGACCGTCCGGCCTTCGGCCGGGACCGCGACGAGCGCGGCGGCAGCAACAGCCGTCCGTTCTCCCGCCGCGACGACCACCGCGCCGGTGGCCGCCCGCAGGCCGGTGGCGGCTTCAACCGGGACCGTGACGACCGCGGTGGCCGCTCCGGCGGCTTCAACTCGGGCGGTTTCAACCGCGACGACCGCAAGCCGCGCTGGAAGAACTGACGTCGTAGCGCCGCGGCCTCCGGGCGAGGCCGCGGGGTGTGACGACTGAGTGTCGACGACGGGCCCGCTCCACTTCGGTGGGGCGGGCCCGTCGGCGTTCCCGCCGGTGGTGGCCCGGGCAGGCGCCGGGCGGCGGGCGCCGGGCGGGGGCGGCTCCCGCCCCGCGTGGTTCCGGCCCGACCGGCCCGTTGTTCTGCTGCTGAGAATAACCAGTGGCGCCGGGTGACCGGTGTCCCCTACGGTCGCCGACATGAGCAGCAGAATGCGCAACGTGGCGACGGAGAACGAGGGGATCGCCGAGCGGGGGAGCTACCGGGCGCCCGGGGGTGAGCTCGTGGACCTCGCCGGGCAGCTGGCGGCGGCCCGCGCCGGCACGGTGTCGTACGCCCCGGCGGAGCTGGACGCGCTGGTGGCGGCCGGCGGGCCGGGACCGCTGCCGGGGTCGGTGTCCGGGGCCGGGTCGGGGCGGGGCGCCGTGGAGGTCACGGCCGAGGGCAGCATCCCGGCGGCCCGGCGGCTGGTCGAGGCGGGGGCCGGTCCGGTCGGGGTGCTCAACTTCGCCTCCGCGCGGAACCCGGGCGGCGGCTACCTGCGGGGCGCCCGCGCCCAGGAGGAGGACCTCTGCCGCAGCGCCCTGCTGTACACCTGCCTGCTGGAGGCACCGGACTACTACGAGGCGCACCGGGCCTCCCGTGACCTCAGGTACAGCCACCGGGTGATCGTCTCGCCCGCGGTGCCGGTGATCCGGGGCGAGGGCGGCGAGCTGCTGGCCCGGCCGTACCCGGTCACCTTCCTGACCTCGCCGGCGCCGAACGCCGGTCAGCTGGCGCTGCACGCGGAGGCCGCGGGCGCGGGCACCGGCGCGGACACGGGTGTGCACGCGGCTCTGGACGCGGACGGGGCCGTGGACGTCCGGGAGGTGCTGGCCGAGCGGGCCGAGCGGGTGCTCGCCGCGGCGGCCCGGCACGGGATACGCACGCTGGTGCTGGGGGCGTGGGGCTGCGGGGTGTTCCGCAACGACCCGGCCCAGGTGGCCGAGGCCTTCGAGGGCGCGCTGTCCCGGTACGGCGCCGCCTTCGACCGGGTGGTGTTCGCGGTCTGGGACCGGACGCCCGTCTCGCCGAACCGGGCCGCCTTCGAGGCCCGGTTCGGAAGCTGACCGGGCCGCCGCCGAAGGCCCCGCCGGGCCTCAGCCCTTGCGGGTGACGACCGCCGACGTGACGGCCGAGGCGGCGACGACCACGCCGGTGACGGCGAGGACGGACGGCCAGGCGCCGATCCGCTTCGCCAGCGGGTGCGAGCCGCCGAACGCGACCACGTAGAGCCCGGTCAGCGCGGCAGCGGTGGCCGCGCCCGAACGGCGGTGCCACTGGGTGGCGGCCCCGGCCCCTGCCACGGCCAGGACGGCGCTGCCCAGTTGGCGCTTGCCGGTCCAGCGGGCGACGCCGTAGCCGCCGACCAGGCCGCTCGCCGCGGTCAGTGCGGCGGGCGCGGCGGCCGTGAGCGCGTTCGGGATCCTCGCCATCGTCGACTCCACTCCTCAGCAGACTCCTCGGACCTCCGACGATAACCCGGCCGTACCGCCCGCCCTCCGCCCGCCTCCGGCCGGGCCCTCCGTCCCCCTTCACCCGCCTCCGGCCGGGCCCGGCGCCCGCCCTTGCGTCCGCGCCGGGTCCTCGGCCCGTGCCCGCTGCCGGCGCCGCTACCGGACCGCCTGTTCGAAGGCGTGCGCCGGGGCTGCCGCGGCGAGCCGCGCCGCGGCCTCGGCCGGGGCCAGCACCCGCTCCAGCCGCAGCTCCCCCGGCACCTCCTCGATGAACCGTCCGGCGGACCAGCTCCGTTCGTACGGCTGCGGATCCAGGACGAGGGTGCGGACGCCGTCCACCACCGGGACGTCCTCCGGCGTGCCCTCGTTCCAGATCCAGCCGCCGTCCGGTGCGACCAGGTTGAACGCGCCGGTGGCGACGACCCGGTGCCGCCGGTCCACCCGCCCGGTCCGGGCGAGGGCGACGGCCTCCGGGGCCGGCCGGGCGCCGGGCAGGTGGCCGCCGCCGATCAACACCTCGGCGAGCAGCGTGTGCAGTTGGAAGTTGTCGGTCAGCCCGTCCATCCGGAGCAGGTAGCCGGTGCCGCTCGGGCGGTGCAGGACGAGCAGCGGTTCGTCGTCGAGCGTGCTCGCGAGGTACCGCAGACCCTTGAGGTCGTGCTGTTCGCCGGAGTACCGGTCGATCAGCGTGACCAGGACGTCCGTCACGCCGGCGTCCCGGGCGGTGCGGCGGACGGCGGCGTGCGTGTAGAGCGCGAACGCGGCCCGCTGCCACAGCGGGAGCGTCCACCAGCCGATCACGGCCCGGTGGGCGTGCCACTCGTCCATCCGCCCCGGTTCCTCGATCCGGGCGTGGGCGCGGCCGGGGCTGTCCCGGTCGGGGTCGTTCCCGTCCGGGTCGGGCAGGTCGTCCAGGCCGCCGTCGCCGGTCTCCTTCCAGCGCTCCAGCAGCAGCAGCGCGCCGGTCAGCGCCTCGCGCAGTCCGGCCAGGACGCGGTCGGCGCAGGCCACCGGGTCGGCGCCGCGCTCCACGCAGGCACCCACCATCATCGCCAGGTGGGCCCGAGGGAACGGCGGGGTGTCCGGCAGCAACGCGGCCAGCCGCGGGCCGACCGCCGCCGACTCCCGCTCCCCGGCCGGCCCGAGCAGCCCGCCGAGGCGTCGCAGCGCCGCGTCGAACCGCTCGCCGTCCTCGGCGTCCGGCAGTGCTGCGACGGCGGCCTCGAACTCGGCCACCGCCTCGGCGAGGGAAGTCGGCTGACGGTCCGACGGCCCGGTGGGGCCGTCCTGCTGGGTATGAGGGTCGAACACCATTCGCGGCAGCATAGAGGCCCGCCCGGGCACGGCCGTCCCCGGGTCGGATCCGGGGGCCGCGCCCGGGCGGTCCCCGTGCCGACGCCCGCGAGGACCCTCGGCCCGGCGCTCCTCCGCCGAGGCCCCTCGGTCGAATGATCCGCCCACGAGCGGTCTGCCGACGAACCGTCAGACCGCTGCCCGGCAGGTGGAATTCCCCCGCGCGGCCCGGCCTCCGTGCCCCATACTCACGCGGGTGACCGCGACCCCTGCCCGTGGCGACCTCGCCGCCGCCCCCGCCACCGCTGCCACCACGGCCCGCACCGGCCGGGCCGCCCCTGCCACCGCCCACGCCGCCGCCCCGGCCCCGGCCGCCACCACCGCCGACGGGGAACCTGCGCTGCGCGTCAGCCCGTTGGAGCTCTTCCTCGACCTCGTCTTCGTCTTCACCGTCACCCAGCTCACCGACAGCCTCGCCCACCACCTCACCCCGGGCGGCCTCACCCAGGTCCTGGTGATGCTGGCGGTGATCTGGTGGATGTACGACGCGTTCATCTGGCTGACCAACGCCATGCCGCCGCGCACCCACGGCCGACGGGGCCTGCTGCTGCTCGCGATGGCCGGCTTCCTGGTGATCTCGCTCGCCGTCCCGCACGCGTTCGAGGGCAGCGGGGTCGTCTTCGGCTGGGCGTACCTCCTGGTGGTGGCCGTGCACACCGGCCTGTTCGCGGTCTCCGGCGTGGCCCTCGGGCCGGTGCTGCGGATGGGCGGGCTCAACCTGCTGAACACCGCCCTGGTGGTGACCGGCGGCTACCTCACCGGCTCCGTCCAGCTCGCCTTCTGGGCGGCCGCCTTCGCCCTGCAGTTCGCGATACCCAGGCTGGTCGACCTGCCCAGCTTCCAGCTGCGCCCGGACCACTTCGTCGAGCGGCACGGGCTGATCGTGATCATCGCGTTCGGCGAGTCGGTGATCGCCATCGGCGTCGGCGCGGGCACCGCCGAGCCGACCGCGCCGCTGCTGGCCGTCGCCGTGCTGAGCCTCGCCGTCTGCGTCGGCCTCTGGTGGGCCTACTTCGGCCACGACGACGACGCGCGCGCCGAGCACCACATGGCCGGGCTGGCCTCGGACCGCCGCAACCGCCTGGCCGTCAGCGTCTACAACCTGGGCCACTACGGGCTGCTGCTCGGCGTGCTGCTGTTCGCCGCCGGGGTGAAGTCCGCGGTCGCGCACCCGGGAGCCCCGGTCACCACCGCCCAGGCCGCCGCGCTGGCCGGTGGCGTCGCCGTCTTCCTGACCGTCAACGCCGCCGTCCGCCGGACCTTCGCGCTCGGCCCGAACCTCCCGCGGCTGGTGGCCGCCGGCCTGGCGGCGGCCACGGTGCCGCTCGGCACCACCGCCTCCGCCCTGGTGCAGGTCGGCGCCGTCGTCCTGGTCCTGGCCGCCGCGTTCGCCTGGGAGCACCGGGCTGTCGGAGCCCGGTGAGAGACTCCCCCCGTGACTGACCACGTGATCACCGACGGCCTCTACCGGATCCGGAACGTCGCGGACGGCCTGCTGCTGGAGGTCGCCGACGGCAGCCGCCGCAGCGGCGCCAAGGTGGTGCTCGGCGCGGAGCGCGGTTCGGACGCGCAGCTCTGGCGGCTGAGCGCCGTCCACCCCGGCGGGGCGCTGTTCCACGTCGAGAACGTCGCCGGCGGCAAGCGCCTCGACGTCACCGGGGCCTCCCCGGAGAACGGCGTCCCCGTCCAGCAGTGGTCCGCCAACGCGTTCGGCGCCCAGGAGTGGCTGGTCGAGCACCACCTCGACGACCCCGGTACCTACACCCTCACCAGCTTCGTCAGCGGCAAGGCCCTGACGGCCCCGGACGGTCCGGCCACCGAGCCGCCCACCCCCGTCCACCAGTGGGAGGACACCGACTCGCCCGCCCAGTGGTGGCGCCTGGAACGGCAGTAGCGGGCCGTCGCCGGTCAGCCGAGGACGAAGCCCCCGTGCTTGAACACCGACCGGTCGTGCCAGCCCAGGTAGTCGTGCGCGCGCGCCGTGAGCGGGCGGTCGGGGAGCGCCACCGGGAGGTCGCCGAGGGCCAGCACGGCCCGGCCGGCGGGCGAGTCGGTCCGGTAGTGCGGGGAGACCCGGACGGTGCGGTCCTCCGTCACCCCGAGCACGCCGAAGTCGAACAGGGCGTGGTGCAGCGAGCAGAGCGCGAGCGCGTTGTCGACGACGTCCGGGCCGCCCTGGCTGTGCCACCGGACGTGGGCCGCCTCGATCCCCACGGGGGCGCGGCCGAGCCGGCCGTCGTACCCGCAGATCGCGCAGGCGTGGTCGAAGGCCCGCAGCACGTCGGCGGCGAAGCCGGCGGACCGGATCCGGCGCCGGGTGATCCGGTACGCGGGCCCGTCCGCGGCGGGGAGCTCCAGGTCGGCGACGTCCAGCTCGGGCAGCGCGACGTCCGCCTGTTCGCAGATCGCCGTCTCCAGGGTGGGGGTGAAGTGCCGGTCCAGCAGGAGCCGGACGGCGACGGCGAGGGTCGACGGGTCCTCGGCGAGCAGCCGTTCGACCTCCGGCCGCAGCCGGCCCACCGCGTCGACCCGCCGCAGCGCGGCGCCGCTGTCCCGGACGTCCTTCGTGCCGAGCGGCCGCCCGGAGCCGTCCCGCAGCGTCCAGAGGCTGCGTTCCAGGTGGACGAACGGCATGGCCGCGCGCTGGACGGCGGTGTTGCGGCCGACGGCGGGCCCGTAGTCGTTGATCAGCCGGCTGACCGGCTCCTCGGCCTCCGCGTACGGCACCTCGCTGGTGCCGAGGCGGGCGTGGCGGCCGAGCAGCCAGAGCAGCAGCAGCGGCTTGTGCGGGGCGCGCACGCCGTTGCTCTGCGCCTGCCGGATGCGGGAGAGGGCGGTGAGCAGTTCGCCGCGCCTCATGCCTCCTCCTCCCCCCAGGGGGCTCCCTCGGGAGCCCCCTGATCCGACCGCTCCGACCGCTCCGACCGCTCCGACCGCTCAGAGGCCTCCGACGGCTCAGAGGGCTCCGACTGCTCCGACCGCTCCGGCTATTCCGAGAGGTTGGCCCGGAGGGCGTCGAGCTCCTCGTCGGTGGCGCCGTGGGCGTGCAGGTAGGCGGGGACGGAGCCGTGGTGGGCGCGGATCCAGTCGAAGGACGAGGTGAGCAGCTCCTCCGAGATGGGCCGGGAGACCCGCTCGGTGCCGGTCTCGTCGAGGTACGGGGTGGGCCCGTCGAGGAGGCCGAGCCCGGCGTTGGAGCGCAGGAAGTCGGTGAGGATGTCGGCCTCGGAGGCGCCCAGCAGTTCCTGGACGACGGCGATGGTGAGCCCGGTGCGGTCCTTGCCGACGGCGCAGTGGACGACGGCCGGCAGGGCGCCGGGGGTGCCGAGCCGGCGGATCGCGGCGACCAGCGAGGGGCCGGCGGTCGCGGCCATGAACGGGTACAGCTCCGTCTGGCCCTCGGGCCAGGGCTGGTCCGTGTCCTCCCGGTCGGCGGGCAGGGTGGGGAGGCTGAGCGCCTCGTGGTCCAGCCCGTGCCGGAGGTCGGGCCAGACCTCCAGCTCGAACGGGCTGCGCAGGTCGATCACGGTGCGGAGCCCGAGCGCCTTGAGCCGCTGGGCGCCCTCGGGGGCGAGGGTGTGGAACGAGCCGGAGCGGTAGAGCACACCGCGCCGGAGCGAGCCGACGCCTCCGGCGTCACGGAAGTTGCGCACCCCGGGGATGTCGATGAAGGCGGACGGCAGGTCGGGTTCACGGTCCGGCAGGTCGTCGGTCATGGCCCTTACCGTACGGGCGCGGACGCCGTCGGGGGAAGGAAACCGGGACACTGCGATCATCCGCGACCTGAGGCCGCCTCCACCTCCGGGTGCGCTGCCGCCGGGCCTCCCTGGACCGCCCGGACCGCCCGGACCGCCCGGGACCGACCGTGGGCACCGGGGACGGCTCAGCGCCCGCCGGACACGTCCAGGAACGCCCCCGTGGTGTACGAGGAGGCCGGTGACAGCAGGAACAAGATCGCCTCGGCGACCTCCTCCACCTCCCCGCCCCGCCGCATCGGCAGGCCCGGCGCGACCCGGTCGACCCGGCCGGGCTCGCCGCCCAGCGCGTGGATCCCGGTGTGGATCAGCCCCGGGCGGACCGCGTTGACCCGGATGCCCTCGGCGGCGACCTCCAGGGACAGCCCGCGGGTCATCGTGTCGACGGCGGCCTTGGCGGCCGCGTAGTCCACGTACTCGTTGGGCGAACCGAGCCGGGCCGCCGCCGAGGACACGTTGACGATCGCGCCGCCGTGCCCGCCGTGCCGGGTGGACATCCGGCGGACGGCCTGGGCGGCGCAGAGGAAGGGACCGGTGATGTTGGCGGCCCAGATCCGGTTGAGCCGCTCCTCGTCGATGTCCTCCAGCCGGCCCTGCTTCTCCAGCGTCCCTGCGTTGTTCACCAGCGCGGTGAGCGGGCCGAGTTCGGCGTCGACGACGGCGAACAGCCGCTCCACCTCGGCGCTGCGGGTGACGTCGGCCCGGACGGCGAGCGCGGTGCCGCCGTCGGCCCGGATCGCGTCCACCACCGCGGCGGCGGACGCCTCGTCGGAGCGGTAGTTGACGCAGACGCGGTAGCCGCGGCGGCCGGCCAGCAGGGCGGTGGCGGCGCCGATGCCGCGCCCGGCACCGGTGATCAGGACGACGTCGGGGCGGTCGGTCCGCCCGGGGGCGTTAGCGGTCGGCATGCTCCGCACCCTACCCTTCTCCGCGCGGCCGCCGGCCGGGCACCGGCGTCCCGAACTCACCCGCAGCGCAAAGATCCTGGACACCCGGCCCGGGGCGGACCCGGGTCCGGCCGGGCCCGCGCGGCCGCGTCGCGGACGGGGCGCCGCCGGGACGGTCCGGCCGGCCGCAGCACCGGACCGTCCCGGAAATCGCTCGCCCGCCGCGGGCCCGCCGCGCGACACTGCCAGCCGAACCGACGAAGGGAATCCCATGTCCGCCACCCCCGGCACCGTCCTGCTGTCCGGCATCGTCGGCTCGACCGCGTACGGGCTGGCCCACGCCGGCTCCGACATCGACCGCCTCGGCCTGTTCGCCGCCCCGACCGAGGGCTTCCACGGCCTGCACCGCCCGGCCGAGTCGCAGGTCACCACCGCCCCCGACCGCACCCTGCACGAGGCGGCCAAGTGGTGCCGCCTCGCGCTGAACTGCAACCCCACCGCCTCCGAACTCGTCTGGCTGCCCGAGGACCTGTACGAGGTCCGCACCCCGCTCGGCGACGAACTGATCGGCATACGCCGCTCCTTCCTGAGCACCCGGGCCGTGCGCAACGCCTATCTCGGCTACGCCACCCAGCAGTTCAGGAAGCTGCTGACCCGCGACACCACCGACCCGGCGACCCGGGCCCGGGCCGCCAAGCACGCCCGCCACCTGGTCCGGCTGCTGGAACAGGCCGTCCACCTCCACGAGGCCGGCCACAACCTCGTCCGTCTCCCCGACCCGGACCGCGTCCGCGGGCTCGGCGAACGCATCGCCGACGATCCCGCCGTCGCCGAGCGCCTCCTCGCGGACACCGCCGACCGCCTCGACCGCCCCGGCGTCCTCCCGGACCAGCCCGACGAGCGGCCCGTCGACGCCTGGCTCCACCGCGTCCGCGCGGCCCACTACACCTCGCCGGTCACACCGGCCCCCTGACCCCGGCGCGCCCCCGCAATCCACTGGCGAAGCCCCTCCCTCCACCGGGTAGGATCGCCGTGGCCTGCTCCACCCGGCGCGGGCCACGGGGCGCTAGCTCAATTGGCAGAGCTGCGGACTTTTAATCCGTAGGTTCAGGGTTCGAGCCCCTGGCGCCCCACCGTGAAGGCCCAGGTCAGATCCATCTGACCTGGGCCTTTTCCATTCCCTTACATTTGGCGACCCGAGATTGTGACCGTGTACAGCCATGGGTGTGACCATGATGTGTCCGCCACTGCCTGCCCGCCACATCACTGTCTGACCGGGCGTCAGAAAGCCTCCCGATTCGTGTCGCCAGCTGGGCGTTCGTGCGACGACGTCTCTTGTTGGAGTGCTACAACGGCCCCCGCCCTCCACCGGTAGGGTGGAGGCGTGGACAGCACCGGGGACGGGAACGCGTTGGAGACGCTCGTTGCGCAGAGCGTCGGCGTGCTGCTGACGATGGGCCTGAGCGCCGAGCCCGCTGCTGTGAGACGCGTGGCGGAGGTTCTCGCGAAGAACGTCTCCGAGGGCAGTGGGCTCGACATGGACGACGCCGTCCAGTGCCTGACGCCGGAGGGCGTCGCGGACGCGATTGCCCGCGCTGCGGAAGGCGACGACCAGGCCGTGGCGGTGCGTCCCGTCCGCGCGCGGGACGGCGCCGTCGCCGTTCCGCCGTGGGTCTCGGGCCGGCTCGTCATGGCCTTGGCCAAGATCGCGCAATGGGCCGGCCCCAACGGCGCGACCCGCAGCCAGCACCACGCGTTCGACCTCTCGGTCGAATTGGGCGATGCCTTGCTGCACAGTAAGGATTCCGGTCTCATGGAGATCCACCTCGACCTGCTCGCCGAGGTCCAGAAGTTGGCAGAGCAGGCAGCGGACCGGATCGAATCCGGTAAGTGGTCCCCGTGTCCCTGCGGGCAGCGCCACGACGGGGAGGACGTTCCGCAGGCGTTCGTTGTCGCGTTGCGATCCGACGCCGAACTGGCCGGTCGCCTCCTGTCCAAGGCCGAAGGCGACTGACAGGGACGACCCCGAGCCAAGTCCGGGAAATCCCCTACGGGCTTGTCCCCCAGTCTGGGACAATCCCGTACATGTCGCGCAACACCTCCACATCTGAAGACGACGCGAAGCTCCGGCTGAGCGGTCCCGACCGGGACCGGCTGAAGGCCGTCGTGTTCGACGCCAACGCCTACAGCGCTGCTAAGCCGGACCTCGGCAACCTGGCGCGGATCGCTGAACGGCTCGCGGCGATCGGTAAGGAGACGTGGGTCCCCCTGCCGGTCGCCTGGGAGTGGGCCGAACACCTCGCCACGGACTGGCAGAAGACCAAGTCCGCCGTGCGGGAGGAGCGCCTGAGCCTTCGGCGCGCAGGACTGGAAGCGCCCGAGCCTGCCTACGACAGCCGCGAGGCGGTGATCGACGCGGCCCTCGCGAAGATCGCCTCGACCCCCCATGTGAAGATCATCGAATTGACCGAGTCCAGCGCGATAGAGGCGTTGAAGGACCAGATCCTTCTGCGCCCGCCGGCCAAACGCAAGGGCGAGACCAAGACCGGGGCGGCCGACAGCGCCTGGTTGAGGGCCGTGCTGGAGAAGCTGCCGCCGGAGGAGCTCCTGATCGTCTCCGCTGACCGCGACGTCGCCGCAGCCTTCGTGGCCTGGAACAAGCCCGCGCCGCCGATCCGGACCAGGGAGAAGCTTCGCCAGAGCCTCTTCGGCGTGACGGTCGACGACGATCACGCGCGGCTCTCCGTACTGCGCTACCTGCTCGGCGGACTGCCTGTGGAGAACCTCGGCACCACGAACCTCGACATCGGGCGCACGACGGGGCTGGCCGCAGCGGTCACCCGGAGAATCGAACGCGACGGGCCCGACGTGCAGGTCCTCAGCCCGAGCGTCACCCGCCTGGTCGCACTGGCGGGTCTCTACGACATCGTCCTCGAACGTGACGTATCCACTGAGACACCGGACGGCCACGACCCGGCCGTCGCCGGCCGTCCCGGCGAACTCGGCGTGGCCAAGCACGACATCGTGTACGCCACGGCGATGTTCCTGGCCGAGGGCGAAGCGGCGGTCGCGTGGATGCTCGATGATGAGGAAGCCCAGCCCGAGATCGTCCCGTACGACAACGTCCTGGTCCGGGCGCAGCTTAGCTTCCACTTCACCGATGCCGTGATCACCAAGGTTGCGGCGGAGGCCGACTCCGTCGCGATGCTCGCGGAGCAGGTGTACGGCGATGACGACGACGGTGTGACCGAACTCGCCGAGGCACTCAGCTGCGTTCCGGGCCTCGATCTGGACGAGGACGTTCTGCGCGATCCCTCGACGGACGAGTACGGGGCCATTGCCGGGACCGGCGCCCGGATCGAGGTGAGAACGAAGCGCGACGGAGACACGAGGGTCGACCTGACCTTCCACCAGGGGGACACCTACACCGACGCCTCGGTCGAGTTTACGTACAACCCGGACTCCTGGTGGGGAGGGAGCCGTGACGGTGTCCAGGGTTCGGACGCCTATCAGGTGACCGTGGACGGGCGCGGCCTCTCGCACGCCCACGGCGTCTGGGCCGTCCCGGCGTGGATCATCGGTCAGGTTGACTGGACCGTGTCCGCGGAGGTGGAGTCGGACGAGTAGACCGCCGCGGCCGGTGGGTCGGCGGCCCACCGGTCACCCGTGCGCCCTGGTCAGGCGGCGACCCGGTCCACTCGCGTGACCCTGCACTGGATCGCGCCGCTGACCTCGACGATGTCGGAGACGTCGGTCTTCACGAGCTGCCCGGGCGTGACAGCCGCGGAGGAGACGATGCCCTCCCCGAGCCGGGTGCCGGACGGATTGGTGAACTCCACGGAGACGAAGTAAGTCGACGCCTTCGAGGTGTTGTTGCGGATCTCCAGGTGCGCGACGGGGAACTTCGCCGCATTGGTCTCGCAGCCTGCCACGGTGACGTCTGCGGCCGGCGGATGGTCGGTGTTGTTGGACCCAGTGAGCGGGCCGGACGCGGACGAGGATGCCGGACTGCTCGGCCCGCTGCCGGACCCGCCGACGGGCACCACGATCGCGACAATCACCCCGACGACCAGCAGGACTCCGAGGCAGCCGCCGACCAGGCAGCCGCGCCCGAACCGGGAGGTCTTCGCCACCGGTGGCGACGGGGGTGGCGCACCGTACCCGTGCTGAGGCCCCCAGCCCGGCTGTTGCGCTGGCGGAACCGGGCCGCCTGGCCCGGGTCGCGGTTGCCCACTGGGGTCCGGATTCGGCTCCTGCTGTGCCATGGCCGCCAGCCCTTCCGTTGGTGGACGATCGACACTACGCGCAGGTGTGCCCAGCAGCCCGCCGGCAAAGTCCGTCCGGGTGACGGCGGGGCCGGACCGTCCTGGGCGACCATGAAGGGGTGAACGTACCCGTGACACCGCCCCCGCCTCCTGGCGGCCGACGTGGCGCACAGCCGATGCCCGCGTGGAGGGCGGTCTGCGTGCAGGTGGACGGCCGGTGGCGTGTCGGTCTCCTCGACGGGTGGGCCCCGGACCCACGGTCGTCATCGGGCTGGGCGGCGGCCGTCACGTGGGGACCCGATCCGCAGCACGACCGGGGGCTTCTGCCCTACGACCCGGTGTCGATCGTCGAGGTGCCGCCTCCCGCTGGGCCGCCCCGCTCGGATGCTGTCGAGACCGGTGCTCCCAGCGCCGAAAGCCTGAGCTCCACGGCGGCCCCATGGCTGCCGGTGTGGATCGGAGTGGCCGGCAGGTGGCACCTCGCCCGCCTCGTCGCCTGGCACCGGCCCGCGGATCCGGGCGCGCGGTGGACGGCGACGGTCCGAGCCTCCGCGGACGAATCCGCGCCCCTGCGGCACATTCTCTTCGATCCCGCTTCCGTCGAGCCCGTGCGGAACCAGCCGCCGACGGCGTAGGAGGGCCGGTGACCTCTTGATCATCACGTCATTGATCGGGAGCTGGGTGTCACGGGCGACCTGATCGGCGACGACGGCCCTGCGCCGGATCTGGAGCGGGCATAGAAGGCATGGACATGATGAAGCGACCCGAGTGGGAGGTGCGGCCGGTGGCAGCGGACCCGATTCGGCCCGCAGGGGATCTCGGCGCGCGCGTCCTGGCGGGCGGACAGCTCGACCTGGCCCTCGCCGTGGGCGCCGGCGAACGGGTCCGCGCCGTCCTGCGCGGCGAGGTCGACCTCTACGACGCCGAGCGGCTGACCGAGTCCCCGGTGACGATCGCCCGCGCCTGCCCCGACGGGGTCGATGTCGATCTTTCGGAGGTGGCGTTCCTCGACTGCGCCGGCCTCTCGGCCCTCCAGGAGGCCCAGGCCGAAGCGACTGCACAAGGCTGGAGCCTGGTCCTGCGGCACCCGAGCCCGGCGGTGGCGCGGCTGACGCGGCTGGTGTGCCTGCCGCCCTTCGACTGACCGCCTCCGGCCCTCGCGCCGGGTCCGGTCACCGCCCGTCCCACCCCGCCCGGGGAGAGTGCCAGGGCCGGCGGGGCCAGCGGATGCTGATAGAGATGGAGGCGTGGAGACGATCGCCCCCATCTTGCCTGTCCTGTTCGTCGGCGGCCTGGTCGCCCTCGTGGTCGTTACCACCCGCTCCCGTCGCCGACGGGAGCGGGTGGCGCTGGCGGCGCAGTGGGATTGGATGCTGCGAGAGCGGGAAGCACGCCGACCGACCGGGGTGCGGATGCTGCAGGTGGAGTCCGTCTACCAGCGCGCGCGCCGCGGATCGAAGGCCCGCGTCCGGTGGTGCGACAGCGGAGCGGTCCAGGACGCCTGGTTCCAGGGCTGGCATGCACCGCCGGGAGCCTTCGTGCTGGCGGTTGGGCAAACGGGGTGGGGGCCGCACAACCAGATCCGCAACGTGTTGTACGTCGGCCCCGGGCAGGTGTACGGGTGGGCCCCGGCGGCGGCCTCCGTGGCCTGGCAGAGGCTCCAGGCCACGGCATAGGCGGTCCCTACGGCGTCGCGGCCGAGCGGGCTGCTGATCGCCGGAGCCGGTGCTCGTCCAGCAGCTGCTGGAACACGGGGCTGCCGGGCCGCGTGAACACGAACTCGACGGCGTGCACGGCCTGCGCGAAGTTCACCGCGGAGACGATACGGCCGTCCACCGGCAGGTAGCCGTGCTGCGATCCCAGTGCGGCAACGTGCCGAGGGTCGAGGGGCATGACGACCACCTCGGCCAGCTCCAGCGGGACGCCCACCCGTTCCGTCAGCTGCCGGCTGCCGACCGTCACGGCCGGTGCGTCGCCGAGGATGAACTCGTGCCGCGGGTCCCGGGGGGTGAGGACCTGCAGGTCGGCGGAGGCCGTGAACCAGGTCGCGTGCTCGAACAGGAGCTGGGCCGCGATCCGGAACAGGATGCCGCTGTCGACCGGGTCCCCGGTGTGCCCGGCCGCCGTGAGCGCAGCGTCCACCTCCACCCGGTGCTCCCGACGAACCGCTCGTGCTGCTCGCGGAGCCGGACGTTGCGCACGAGGTGAAGCGCCACCAGGCGCTTCACGGCGTCTACCAGCTCCGGGTGGTCGAAGAGGGTGCCGCCGGTCACGGCGTCGAGGACCGGGGGGATCAGCTCCTCGACCTGGACCTTCCAGAACCGCTCGATGCCCGCCGAAGCCTTCGGCACCCAGTCCCGCGCGTAGCCGGCCCCGGCGGGTGCGGTCTTCCGCGGGAGGCGGTCCAGGAGGTCGATTCCGAACGGCTGATGGCGCGGGACGCCGTCCGTGTCTGGCGCCGTCCAGGCCTTCTGCAAGGCCGCCGACACCATGTGCTGTTTGTGGACCGGGGCCTCGGTGAGCTCCGGCGCAATCTCGGCGATTCGACGCAGCAGCACCGCAGGCCCGAAGGCCGGGCCAGGCCCCTGGGGGTGTGGGATTCGCGTAGACACGCCTGAATGCTACGCATTGTGAAGTGGCAGGTGCACTCGGTTTCCGGGTGCGGGGGTTGCTTCGGCCTCCGAGGCCTCTCCGCTCCGCGCCGCGGCCTGTCTGCGGGTCAGCTGCCACACCTGCTCCTCGCCCGTCTCGCCGGGGGCGAGGCGTTCGGCCGGTCGGCGTGCGCAGGCGGTGAAGCCTAGCCTTGCCGGTACCGCGCCGCTGGCCCGGTTGGCTGGGTCGTGGACGATCTCGACGATCTCGATCCCGGGGAGGAGGAATGCCTCGCGCACCAGGACGCCGCCCGCGCGGGTAGCCAGTCCGCGGCCGGTTGCGGCCGGGTGGAGCCAGTAGCCGATCCCCATGACCCCCGGCTGATCGCTGCTGCGGAAGAGCTGGCAGGTGCCCGCGATGGCGCCGCCGTCGATGACGATCGCGTAGGTGAACGCCGTGCCCTGGTGCCACCGTTCGCTGCGGTGCAGAAGGAAGTCGCGCGTGGCTTCGAGGCTGTGGTCGGCGATCCACGGCATCCAGGGCCGTAGATGCTCCTGGGCTTCGTCGATGACCCGGAAGAGCTCGGGCAGGTCCGCCTCGCCGTTGAAGCAGCGCAGCGCAGCGACCCGGTCCAGGGTGATCAGTTCGGGGGGAGTGTCCATGCCGGGAGGATCACGCGGCAGTCGCGCGCGGACAACCGGTTTCCGCGTGGCTCTACGGCTGCGGGGGAGGGGTTCCGTCCCGCGTCTCCTCGGGGAGGGTGAGCTGGCGGTGGAGGTCTGCCGGATACAGCGCGTCTCCGGTCGCGATTTCCAGCAGGACGATCGTTCCGAGGTCGGGGAGCACTTCGCCCCGGCGCAGCGCCCCGATGGTCGGGTGGGACAGTCCGGCCCGGCGGGCGAGGGCGCGGTCGGAGAGATTATGGGCGCGCATGGCCGCGTCGAGGTTGCGGGCGAACGCGAGTCCGGCCTGGGCGCTCGGCGGGGCGTCGGAGGTCAGGACCACCTCGGGCCACTTGCCGGAGGCGACGTACCGCGCGGGAGGCTGGTGCAGGGGGCCCCGGGGCATGCACCCCTCCCGTTCCTCTTCCTCCAACGCTGACCCCCTTCATTCTTCCCTGTCGGCTGCGGCGGTGCAGCGCGCCCCACCTGTGGTAAATGTATCTACCAGTCGTGGACGTTTGTTCGGGAGTGGGGGGTGTCGTGGGCGGCCGGACCGGAGCCATGTACGCGGGCATCGACTGGTCGGAGGGCCTCAACGACCTCGCCGTCGTCGACAGCACCGGGGAGGTGGTGGCCAGCGCCCGCATCCCGGAGACCCCCGAGGGTTTGCGCGAGGTCCTGAGCCTGCTGTCCGGGTTGAAGGCCAGCCACCAGCACAGCCGCCGCCACGTCCCGGTCGCGATCGAGACCGGTCGCAGCCTGCTGGTCGCGGGTCTGCGGCAGGCCGGCCAGCCGGTTGTGGTCGTGCATCCGACGGTGGTGGCGGCGTACCGGCAGACGGCCGGGCCGACGCGGAAGAAGTCCGACCGGGAGGACGCTGCCTTGCTGGCCCAGATCCTTCGGACCGACGGGCATCGCCACCAGGAGCAGCCCCAGTCCACGGACGACGCCGAGGCGGTCCGCGCCCTCGCGCGCGCCCAGCTCAAGGCGTCCCGTACCCGCCAGTTCCACCTGCTGCGGCTGCGCTCCCAGCTGCGGCTCGTGCACCCGGCCGCGCTGACGGCCTGGGACCACCTCCCGGGGAAGATCGGCCGTGGAGAGGCCCGCTCGGTGATCGCGGCGGCACCGACCAGCCGTTCGGCCGCCTGCCTGAGCAAACGCCGCCTGTACGACCTGTTGGAGACCGGCGGCCGGACCCGTAACCTCGACGACCACGCCGCGCGACTGTTCACCGAGTTCCGCCGCCCGGTGCTGATGCAGACCCCGCTGCTGGAGGAGGCGCTGGGGCACGAGGTACGGGTCTGCGTCGAATTGCTGGACGTGGCCACCTCGACGGCACAGCGCCTCGCCGCCCTCGCGGTGGAGGCGTTCGACCGCCACCCCCAGGCCGACATCTACCGCTCGTTCCCCGGAGTCGGGGAGCTGACCGGACCCAGGCTCCTCGGCGAGATCGGTGATGCGCCCGCCCGCTTCGCCTCGGCCCGGGGGCTTCGGGGCTACGCCGGGGCAGCGCCGCTGACGTGGACGAGCGGGGGGAGCCGGGTGGTCTTCCACCGCCGCAAGGGTGCCAATAACTTCCTGAAGACCGCCGGCCACTACTGGTCCTTCTCGGCGATCGGCCGCTCGCCCGGTGCCCGCGCGCACTACGACCGGCGCCGCGCGGCCGGCGAGCGGCACACCGCGGCGCTGCGGCACGTCTTCGGCCGGCTGCTGGGCTGCCTGCACCACTGCCTGACGCACGGTGAGACCTACCGCGAGGAGGCCGCCTGGCCGCACACCGGCACCTGATCGCCGCGGCGCCGCCGACGGGCGGCCGAGGGACACGCCTGATGATTCAACCCGGGCCTTCGAGCCCTTCAGCGGGAACGGCACCCTCGGCCGCCTCTCGGCCGAACCACGGCCGGCAGAACGCCCCTGGGAGACACCACGATGGACGAGAGCTACCTGAACGAACTGTGCGGCCACCTGACCGGCTCCGCACCCCTGCACGGCGATTGGATCACCAGCGCCCGATCGTGGGCAGCAGCCCCGGACGGCCGCGTCCGCGGTGCTTGGCTGCGGATCCTCTCCGAGCCGCACCGGCTCTACCGCGCCGCGCTCGACGCCGCCCTGCCGCTGCCCCTGGAGGGCCGAGACAGCGGTGACCCGTGGCTCCACGTGGTCCAGGACAACGCCCTGGCCGCGGTCCTCGCCGTTCACGCGGCGTTCGCCGTCACCGCGCCTCGCAACGAGGCCCACCAGGCGGGAGGGCCGAGCATCGGCAGCGTGCTCGGCGAACAGCACAAGCGTGGCGCGGTCCACGCCGCCTCGCTCGATGCCACTGTCGCGTCCCTGGCGCGCGGAGGCCGCGACGCCCTCATATGGACCGTTTCTTTGGCCGGGCGGGCGCGGGGATCCCGGGTCGACCTGCGGACCGTCGCGGCCCTCGCCTACAGCCGACCCGGCCAGGCCCGTCCCCATCTACTGACCACGAACCCCACCGGCCACTGGCCCAACGCCCTGGCGAGCAGAGACCATTGGAGCCCGCTGGAAGAGATCGTCCGCGACGCGCTCAGTGCTCGACAACGCTGACCGGCGCGAACGGCTGCGCCGACCGAAGAGCCGGCGCTCCGGTGCCGGTCCGTCCCCACGGGCCAGGAGGGTCCGCGTATCGGGGCGGCTTCGAACCTCGGGCGCCCGCCGCCGCACTCGCAGGACACCGCGAGGACCTCGGCCTCCCGCCCGTTGATCTGGAAGCGGAACCTGCGTTGGAGTCGCAAGCGGGTTCGCCGGCCGGGCCGGACCGGTCGGTCGGGTTCACGATCACGGTGCGTGCCCTGCCTCGTGCGGTTCATGGGCCCGGTGTGCCGGGACACGCCACTGCCCCTCCTCCGCCGGGACCGGCGGAGGAGGGGGCGAGGGAGGTCAGGTGCTGGTGTCGGCGAAGCTTGCGAGGGCGGCTGCCGCTGCCTCGGGCGCGTAGGCGGAGGTGCGCCGCCGGGCACGGGGCACGATCGCGACGACGGCCTCGGCCGCCTCGTAGGCGAGCTCGTGCATGACGGTCTGGTAGATGTCGCGGGTAATGGTCGTGCTGGAGTGACCGAGCATCTCAGAGATGATCTTGATGTCCACCTTGGCGGCGAGCGCCAGGGTGGCGGCGACGTGGCGCAGGTCGTGGAGCCGGATCGGCGGCAGGCCCGCCGCCTTGACCAGGGCTTCGAAGAGGTCGGTCAGGCGGCCGGGGTGCAGCCATTCGCCGGTGTCCTCGGTGAAGCACCGGCCGTCGCGGTTGGCCGCCGCGTTGCCGGCTGCGAGCAACTCCTTGGCCTGGCGGCGCTTCTGGTCGCGCAGGACGCTCGACGTCTCGATGTCCAGGGCGACGGTGCGCACGCCCGAGCGGGTCTTCGGGGCGCCCGGAAGGATGTCCCAGCCGTCCTGGCCGAGCTGCTCGGCGACGCTGAACCGCTTCGCGTCCCAGTCGATGTCGGACCAGCGCAGGCCGCACGCCTCGCCGCGCCGCAGGCCGCGGAAGGCGATCACGTGGAACAGCGCGTACAGGCGGTGGTTGATGGAGACCAGGTAGTCCAGGAAGGCCCCGACCTGCTCGGGGGTCCAGACCATGACCGGCGACGGCTTCTCACCGGTGATCTTCCACTGCTCGACGCGTTCGGGGGTCCAGAGCAGCGCCTTGGGGTTCTCGTAGCGCGCCAGTTCCACGAACTCGCAGGGGTTGAACGGCGGGATGACCCTCTGGCCGATCGCGACGTTCAGGGCCGCCCGAAGAGTGGCGAGGATGTTGCGGTGGGTGGGGGGGTTGGTCAGGCGCCGGAACGGCGGCATAGCGGCGATCTGCTCGCGCAGCTCCTTGCGCCGCGCCCGGTTCTCCGCACCCTTGTTGGGGACCGTCGCGAGCAGGTCCAGGGCGGCGCGCCGGGCCTTGTTGGCCGCGTCTAGCTCGATGTTGGACGAGGCGATGGCGTCGAACATCTCGTTGATCTGGTCCACGCGCAGCGCGCGCACGGGCAGGTCGCCCAGATGGGGCTTGAGATGGCAGCGGATGTCGACGTCGTAGCGGTCCGCACCCCGCTTGCGCAGGGACTTTTTCCCCTTGAGCCACTTGTCGAGCCACTCGCCGACCGTAAGGTTCGAGGAGAGGTCCTGCTGGGACTCGTAGCGCTGGCGCAGGTCGTCGTAGTCCGGAAGCGGCTTCTTGCCGGTTGCGCACTTCTCCAGCACTTCGCTGATCGCGGTGCGTGCCGCCACGTTGTCCTCACCCCCGATCGACAGGAGGGCCTTGACCGTGTTCAGGTGCTTGCTCGCCTCGGCACTGTTGGCGAATCCGGACCGGCGGTAGCGACGGCGGCGGTCCAGACCGTCCTCGGTCTTGGCGGGAGCCAGCTCCTGGTCGACGTACCAGTTTCCGTGCCGGCTGTTGCGCATTTTCGGGCACGCGCTGCCCCACGGCTTGCCGGTCTCTGGGTTGCGGCACCCGCAGCGCCGGTTGACGGAGCCCTTGAGCGGCTTCACGAGGCCGCCCCGGCGGGGTCGACGAAGACGATCTCGGAGGGCAGGGGCGGGGGGAAGGCGCCCAGCTCGCGCAGACGTCGGCGCTCGCTCAGCACGTCCTCGCGGTCGCGCCGGGCCACGTCCTCCAGCTGCTGGGCAGTCTCGCTGGCGCGCTGGTAATCGTCCGGCCCGGCGAGCTGAGCGTCCCGTCGACGCTCCACGGCCTGCCCGGTCGACCACACGGCGGTGCGCACCAGGCGGTCGTGGCGGCGCAGGACGCTGAGGGCGGCGACGGGCCCGTCGCCCTCTGCGGGGGACGGCCACTCGCCGGTGATCCAGGTGAGTGCCTCGGCTGCCGGGACCTCGACGTCGGGTGCGATGTGGATGCTCTCCTGCTGATCGAGCGGGGCGATCAGCAGGACTGGCGGCACCTCCAGTGCCCGGGCGAGGACCAGGAGCTCGGCGAGGTTCAGCGGAGCGTCCCGCTTCCCCGCCTCCAGCCGGGACACGGACGGGCGGCTGATAGGGAAGCCAAGGTCCGTGCACCTTTGGGCGACCGCCCCCGCCGTGAGGCTCAGCTCCGCCCTGCGCTTCCTGATGGCGGCGCCGCTCATGCTCGCCAGTTGCTCAACCCACTCGCTCTGCTCCATAGCTGAGCAGTATTCCATGTCGCCTGCTCAGTGGTCGAGCATGTGATACCAATTTTCCAGTCGGGTAACCCGCTCGGCGTATCAGTGACCAGCAGGAGGCCCCCATGGCGTCGAGCACCAGCGACCGGTTCCACCCGGCCATGACCATCGCCGAGCTGATCAACTTGCCCACCTGCGTCACCCTCACAACTGCCAACCGTTCCCTCGGCCTCGGCCGCACGGCCGGGTACGACCTCGCCAAGTCCGGCCAGTACCCGGTGCCGCTCATCCGCGCGGGCAAGGCCTACAGGGTCTCCACCATCGAGCTCGCCAAGGTTCTCGGGCTCACCGTGCCCGACCGGGTCGACGTGCCCGCCAAACTGCGTGCGACTGCGGCCTAGGAGTTGCCGGACCCGGCCAGGCGCTGGCCGGCGATCGCGTCAGGCCGCCTCGGTCGAGGGTGAGGCGGATTCCTCGGAGAGCTGGGCGCGCTCCCCCCACGGAAAGGACCACGCGGCATTAGGCGCGAGCAGTGCCTCCAGATCGGTGGCGCTCGAATCGCGGCGGTGCGGGCACGGCCAGCCGGCGCACGTGCCCACCGGGCGGTACCGGGTCACACCCAGGCACTCGCCGCACGTCATCCACTTCACCCGGGGCTCGGGAGATTCCGACCGCGCCACTCAAACTGCCCTTCCTGTCGCCCCTCCCTCGACGGTAAGGGCACGAAGGTCCGGCCCGGGGTGCTGGGCAGGAGAAGTGGCGACCCTCACGCGCCCAGCAACGGAACGGGCCGCACGGCAGACAAGCCCGGAGGCTCTCCCTGGCCGGCCGCCTCGTGACCCCGGCTTGGGCGCCCGCACCCGTCAGCTGGCGAACTCCACCAGCGGGTCGGTCACGACCTCGCGCCAGCGTTTGCGGTGGCCGCCCGCGTGAAGGCGGAAGTACACGGTCTCCCGCGGCACGTCGCGGGCCGTCCCGAAGTGCCCGCCGATGTTGTGCGCCAGGAGGTAATGCACGAGGACCAGGCTGCCAGGGGCTCCGGTGACCTGCACCGGCTCGCCCAGCTCGACGGGCGGGTAGGGCGCCGCCGTGGCCAGCGCGTCCGCACCTTGCTTACGCAGCCACGCCGCGGTGCGCAGGTGAGTGCCCGGCCACACCCACAGGTTTCCCCGGTCGCGGTCGCGCTGGTCGGTCAGGAGCAGGCCGGCGAGCACGGTGAACGTTCCCGGGCGGCCGTCCTCCTCCGTGGGGGTCAGGCCGTCGATGTGCGGGGCGCCGGGGTGGCGCGGGTGCGGGGGCAGGGTGAGCGCAAGTTGCGCGACCTCCGGCTCCGCCAGCCCGAGGCCCTCCCGCAGAAAGGGACGGATGGTGTCGGCGACGGCGCTGCCGCCGTACAGGGCGCGCAGTTCGGGGTCCTGTGCGAGTACGGGCCACAGGAAGTACGGTCCGGTCTGGCCGTCCTCGGGCGGCTGCTGGTCGACGTACCGGGCGACCAATGTGCGCCAGGCAGCCACCTGGCCGGGCGTGAGGATGTCGGGTACCACGGTGTACCCATTGCCGCGAAATTCGTTGAGGTGCTGCGGAGTTGATGTCTCCATCCGTAGATGGAAGCGCGCCGCCGCTGGTGGCGGCAACAGGATTTCCGTAGGCCCGTGCAGGGCCGCGGTCCGTTGTCGAGGCGCGGGTTGCACGGGCCCGCGCGAGGTCGTCGTGCGGGCGGGGCCGCCCACAATCCGCCAACGTCGCTGTCGGGAACCACCAGCGGCACCGTGCTGTGCCCGGTGCCGACCCGCAGGTCGGTCGGTGGTTTGCGGAGCGCGGGGTGTGGCCGGTTCAGGCGCTGCGGTCGTCCCTGTCTTTCGCCTACGTTCGAAGACTGCTCATCGGGGCGTCGGGCCGTTCGCGCGGCTGAGGTCGGTGGTCCCGCCGGGCAGGGAAGGGAGGTGACCCGATGGAAGAGGACGACCTGCTGCTGGCGGTCGAGCAGCTCTCCGGAGCGCACGACCGGTACGAGGCGGAGCGCTCCGACGTCACCAGCTCCGGCAACAGTGCCGGCGACGACGGCGAGAACCGCGACCTGAACCTTCCCCGAGGCTAGGAGACCGCATGGAGCACCGGCTCGTCGCAGGCATCGAGAAGGCACTGGGCTGGGACGGGCCGGGTGCCCTCGGGCGCGCGTTCGCCCGCGGGCAGCTCCCGGAGCCGGACCTGGCCGCCCGGCTGATGACCCCGCACCGCCTCCTGGACTTGGTGATGCGACGGCACCTGGCCAACCCGCAGCTGCGCTGCTACGCCGAAGGCGAGGAACTGCACCCCTCGGAGTACCTCACCGAGGTGGTCAACCGGCGCCGCCAGGCGGTCAAGCAGGCCGACATGTCCTCCCTCGGCAGGATCCTGTCGGTCGGCGGCTCGCTGGTCCTCGACAGCGTCGACACCTTCGACCCCGTCCTGGAGGTGGCCTGCCGCGCGTTGGGCTGGTGGTCGGGCGAACTGGTCTCCGTCAACGCCTACCTCGGAGTGGGCGACACCGCCGGCTTCGGCCTCCACTGGGACGATCACGATGTGGTCTGCGTCCAGGTCTCCGGCCAGAAGGCGTGGGAGGTCCGCGGCCCGTCGCGGCCGGTGCCGATGTACCGCGACGCCGAACGCAACCTCACTCCGGCCGAGGACGTCCTGTGGGCCGGGGTGATGAACCCCGGCGACGTGATCCACATCCCACGCGGCTACTGGCACACCGCCACCCGCGTCGGATCCGGCGACGACGGCCACACCCTCCACGTCACCTTCGGCCTCACCCGCCGCACCCCGGTCAGCTGGATCGCCGCCCTCGCCGACACCGCGCGCGCCGACCAGCTCATGCGCACCGACCTGGAGAGCGCCGACGGCGTGCCCGCGAACGACCTGCTCGTCGCCCGCCTGGCCGAACTCGCCCGCGAGCACGACCCCGCCACCTACCTCGCGGCCACCCGCGCCAACACCCCGCCGGCCCGCCACCTCCCGCACGTCCCCGCCCTCGGACCGCTGGAAGCCGTCGCCTCCGTCACCGAGTTCGAACCCGAGATCACCACCACGGCGGCTGGCGTTCTGGTCGTCGCCGGCGGCAAGCGCCTCACCTTCCGGCGCCGCGCCGAACATCCCCTGCGCGCCCTGCTGTCCGGCCACCCGGTCCACCTCGCCCACGGCGGACCCGACCTGGCCGCGCTCGCCGACCACCTCGTGAAGGAGGGCCTGTGCGCCCCGCTGACCGGCGACTCGCCCTCGGGCTATACCGGGCTGGTCCCCGCCGTCACCTACTCGCCGCAGCCCTCGACCTCGGCGTAACCGCCCTCGACACCGCCACCAACTACCAGCACCACCATGCCCACCGGGTGCTCGCCGACCAGGCCGGGCAGCTCCTGCATCGCTTCGACCTGACCACCAAGATCGGCTACTTCCCCGGCGGCCACGACCTCGACCCCGACCGTCTGCGCGCCGCCGCCGACCAGGCCACCCGTGACCTGGGCCGCCCGCCGGACACCCTGCTCCTGCACAACCCCGAGCACGACCCGGCCGGATTCGCCCGCGCCTCCGAGGAACTCGTCCGCCTGCGTGAGCGGGGCCGCATCCGCCGTTGGGGCGTCGCCACCTGGAACCCCGCCCCGCTCCTGGCCCACCTCGACGGCGTACCCCGGCCGGACGTCCTGATGACCCGCGCCGGACTCGCCGTCCCCGCCCACGTCCTGGACGCCGGCGATCGGCTCGCCGAACACCTGCGCCCCGAAAGCCGCTGGGGCATGGCCCCCTTCGGCGGTAACCCCGCGGACCCCCTCTGGCAGCAGCTCGACACCAGGCCCTTCCTCGCCGGACGGCGCACCGCACCCGCCCTGCAAGCAGCCCTCGCCGTCGCCTTCGGCACGCCCGCCGTCGCCCGGATCGCCGCAGGTACCTCCGACCCCGTGCACCTCGCCGAACTCGCCACCGCCACAACCGACATCGAGACCGACCCCGACACCCTTTCCCGCTACCGGACACTGCTGCGCGAAGCCGCTACGGTGCGAGAACACCGCGAGGCAGGAGGGGACAACGCCCGTGCAGCAGAACCTGGATGACCTGTCGACCGTCGATTTGGAGGAGGTCCTGGCGGCCACCGAGAGCCGCCTGGGCTGCACCCTCCAGCGGAAGGCCGGTCACTACTCGGCCCACAACGGCTCCGCCGGGTTCCCCACCGCAGCGGGCACCTGGGTCCGGCTGGCCTGGCGACGGCCCGACCGGCTGAACAGCCAGCGCTGGAACGGCTTCGAAGCCGCCGCCGCCCTCACCGGCGTTCCCCGGCCCGAATGGTTCGCTGCGGCCTCCTGGACCGACACCCGGCACGGTGTGGTCTGGCGCGCCGACGAGATGACGCACATCCCGGCCCGCTCCATCTCCCAACGCGCCGACCTCACCACCGACCCGCACCTGCCCGAGCAGTGGTGGACCGACCTGCGCGCCGCCCTCGACTCGCTCGCCGGCCACACCACCGACCGCCTCTGCATGCCCCAAACCCACCTCACCGCACGCATCCGCGAGATCTACGGCGACACCGTCGACACCACCGTCACCGACTGGGCCTGCGCCCACGGAGACCTCGGCTGGGCGAACCTGTGCGGCCCCGACCTCGCCGTCCTCGACTGGGAGGACTGGGGCAACGCCCCCGTCGGCCTCGACGCCGCCTGCCTCTGGGCGGCCTCCCTCCCCCAGCCCGCCGTCGCCGACAAGGTCCTGGACCTCTTCGCCGACGTCCTCAACACCCGCTCCGGACAGCTGTCCCGCCTCCTGCTGTGCGCCAACACCGCCCGCGCCCACAAGCGAACCGGCACCCCGGGGCCGCTCACCGAAACCATGGCCCGCACCGCCGACGAACTCCTGGCCGAACTCACATGACCGAGCCGCGCGCCCACCTCCTCGCCAGGCCGCGCGGCGCGAGGGCGGCCCGCCCCGGCATCGGGGTGCAGTCCGCAGTCGGATTCCCCGGCCGCTGACCCCAGCACGGGGTTGCCGCGTGCGGCGGAATGGCGGCAGCTGTTGCACGTGGCCAGGCATAGTGAGGGCAGGGCTGCCGAGAAGGGGACGAGAGTGGTCAAGAAGAAGAGGCTGTGGTGGAGGGCCGGCGCGCTGGCGGCGCCGGCACGATCGGCCGGATGGTCGGACGCGCTGTGGCGGGGGGCCGAACTGGTTGAACCCCGTTGGGAGGACGACGAGGGCCCGTACGACTCGTACGCCGTCCACGGGCTGCAGGCGCTGGCGCTGCTCCTGCTGGCCGCTGCCGATGAGCACGCCGGCCGGGTGAGTGATGTGCCCGAGACGGAGATCCGGGCCACGGCCGGCGACCCGGTGCGCGCAGCTGCGGTGGCCGAGGGGTTCGTCGCCGGCCACACAGGCGTCCCCGGGTACGAGTGGCTGGCGCAGCTGGCCGAGCCGCTGCTGCGCGAGCACGTGCCGCTGCCGGACATGTTCGAGGTCCCGGCCGCGATGACCGACCGGCGCGGAACCCCACTTCAATTGGGCCTGGAGTGGCTGGCCTGGGCACTGGACGGTCCGGAGGCGCAGGTGCCGGCCCGGCCTCGCCCGTGATCCGCGGTGGCCTGCCGGACGTGAGCGGTGCTGCTCGCGTCCGGCAGGTGCGTGCGCGGGCTCAGCCGACGGGCGTCCCGTCCGGCGCGAGGTCGAGGTGGGCGAGGGCCTTGTCGTCGCTCGGCTTGTAGCGGGGCCAGGTTCGGCCGTGGGCGTCCTGCTCCTCGGCCCGGTGGATGGCGTCGACCAGGGCCTGCGGCCCGTCGGCGCGGCAGGAGGCGGCCAGCTCCGTCCATGAGTACAGGCCGTAGTCGTCGACCGCGCTGGACACCCCGTCGGTGGCGGCGAGGATCTGGGCGATCTCGGCTCGTGGCCAAGTGGCCGTGACCGCCTGGCGGCCGGCCTCCGGGACGGCCTCGGCCACCCAGTAGCCGCCCGGCCGGTTGATCCATCCCATCTGGGCTTCGCGCAGCTCGACCAGCAGCTGGTGGTGCCGGGTGTCGAAGCCGTTGCCCGCGGCCAGGCGCCGCCGGTACTCGGCGGCCTGCGGGCGGGTCTCCACCAGCTCGGCCAGACGGGTGTCGGTGAGCGTTCGTACCGTGCCGTCGTGGCCGATCACCACGACGGGGCTGTCGCCCAGCACGGCTGCCTCCACCACCGTGTCGCCCAGGCGCACGACGGACACCGTCGCGGCGGGTGAGGCTCCCGGTGTCAGTGCGTACTCGCGGGTGATCGCCGAGATCGCGTCGTGCAGAACCTCGGTCAGCTCGACCCCCGAACCTGCGGCGAGGCGGTCGACGATCAGCTTGCCGAGGGTGTCCGCGTACCAGCCGCCGCGAGGCCGGTCGTCGGAGAGCGTGGAGACTCCGTCGAGGACCACGAAGGCGTCGCCGGAGGGCGTGGCCAGGATGCGGTCCTCGCTGGGGCGGTCGTCGCGGCCGGGCCGCTCGCCGGTACGGAGGGACAGGGCAGGGGTCGGTGGCACAGACAGTGTCCTTCGCAGGCTGGACGAATGGGGGCGGTCAGGTGTTCTGCAGGGCGGTGGTGATGATGGCGCGGGCGTCGTCGAAGTACACGGCGGACTGCTTGAGCCGGTCGAAGGCTCGCCGGAAGATCTGGACACGGTCGTCGGTGATTGTCTCGCCACCGCGATAGCCCTCGACCTCGACCCGGGCACCGTCGAAGATCCCGAAGCCGTCACCCGGGTACACGAGGAGCCGGGCGCGGGCGGGGACGATGCCGAGGGTGAGGCCGGGCAGGTCCATCGCCTCCAGGAGGTGGGCGAGCTGGGGTCGCATCACGGCCGGGCCCCCGATGCCGGTGAGCAGGGCCTGCTCGCCCAGCAGGACGTGGTAGGTACGTCCGCCCCGACCGAGGTACTGGGCACGCGCGAGGCGTTCGGTGGCTCCGGCGTCGATGTCGCGGGGGATGTCGTGCAGGTCGGCGACCAGCCGCAGGACCTCCCTGGCGTATGCGCGGGTCTGCAGGTTGCCCCAGACGAGGTCGGGGCTGAATCCGTGGTAGTGCGTGGTCGTCTCGACGAGCCGGAGGAACTCGGCCTGGATCGGGCCGGTGCCCTGCCGCAGCAGGCCCTGCCAGTCGGGTGCGGACACGGGAACCGCGTGGGTGTCCACGAGGTCGGGGTTGCCCTGGGCGGACATGGTGCCTCCAAGTGGTCTGGGTGCGGCCGGGGTTCCGGCGGCAACTCGGGACTGGGACAAGCGGCGGAGCGGCTACGGGCCGGCCGTTCGTCAGGCGGGAGCGATCCTGGCGACGTCCACGTCGACGTGGACGAGCCGGTGGTCGGAGGCCGCCTCACCAGCAGGTGAGACGTGGACGCCGTAGCGGACGAGTGCGGGTGCGACGGGGCGGGTGACGAGGATCAGGTCGATACGGCGCGCTCCCCACGGATCCGGATCGCCGTCCCCGTCCGCCCAGTACCCGACGGTCGGCTGCCACGGCACACCGAGGTGGGCGGCAGCGTCGACCGTGAACCCGCGCCGCAGCAGCGCCTCGGTCGGTCGCCGGTCGGCCACGTTCGTGGAGCCGACCGTTCCCGGGACGCACTGGTACTCCAAGTCGTCGTGGTCCTGACCGGTGTAGGGCTCGGCGTCGTAGAAGCCGCCTTCGGGGCCGGTGGCAGCCGAGACGGAGTTGAAGTCCCCGGCGACCAGGCCCACCTTCGCGCCGCCGGTGCGCCGCAGAAGCCCTTTCAGTCGCAGGGCCTCAGTGGCACGGAAGTCGGGCCGGAACGGATCGCCGTGGTACGAGGCGACCAGGAGCGGCTCGCTCGCGCCGATGTCCAGCCGGACGGTCGTCAGGGCGTGCCAGAAGTCGGGCGCCCCGTAGCTCTGGAAGCCGTCCGGGACGGGGGCCACGGCCTCGGGGTTCCACAGGACGGCCGTGTACCAGGGACGGTGGAGGCTCGCGGCCGTCGCGACACCGGCCGTGCCCCCGCGGGAGAGGTCCGCGACCAGGCCGCAGTCCGCGGCAAGACGCCGTACGACCTCGGCGGCCGCGCGGTCCCAGTCCCGGAGATCGGGTACCTCGTCGACCAGGATCTCCTGGACGGTGAGGATGTCCGGCGCCAGTTCCCGGACCGCGGCGACGCGGGCCCGCCACCGGGCCGTGCCGATCTCGGACGGGCGGGCCTTGTAGAGGTTGAAGTTGGTGATGCGCACGAGGGGCTCCACGGTCGGGTCGGTCGGCGGTGTTGGCTGCGGCGTTGTTCACCCGGCCGTACCGGGGGTGATGCGGGGGCCGGGCAGTCCGTGGTCGGTGGCCGGAGGCGGTTCGCCGGAGGTGTCGCCGCTGGGCACCGGCTCGGTGGTGGTGCGCTGGGTGCGGATGCGGGCGGCGAGGGTGGCCATGTCGGAGGGGAAGCGGGCTTCGAGGTCGATGCCGGTGGCTTCCGCGATCACGAGAAGGGAGAACAGGCAGTCCGACAGCTCGTGGGCGAGGGCCTCTCGGTCGGCCGCCACATCGGTGCGGTGCCCTTCGTGGGCCATGACCAGCTTCGCGAGGTCGCCGACGTCGCCCACGAAGCCGAGGGTGTAGTCGGTCAGGTCCCAGCGCCGTCCGAGCCGTTGGTCGTTGAGCTGATCGTAGGTGTCGCGGACTGCCAGGGCGGCGGCGCGCAGCCGCTCGGGGTCGGGCATCGAGCGCTCCGGAGGGTCTGCGTGTAGTGGTCGTTCCAGTGGTCGGCGGCGGACACTGCCGCTCCTCTCGGTCGGGGCGTCCAGTGGACGGGTCAGTCGGCGGGGCGCAGGCCGGGCGGCTGCAGCGGACCGGGAGCCAGGCGCTCCAGCAGCCGGTCCACACTGCCGTCGGGCCGGTAGAGCGTGCGGTAGGCGTACGGGTGCCGTCCGCCGGAGAGCGTTGCGACGCCTTCATCGGTGACGGTGCGGCCCTGGGTGATGGCGAGCAGCCGCAGGTCGATGTCCGCGGGCAGGACTGCTTTCTCGCCGGTGGGCGGGCGGCGGTGGCGGCCGGCCATCTCAGGCCCCGACCAGGGCGCGCAGGTCCTCCGAGGCGTCCCAGCCGTAGGTGGAGAACCCCCGCCCGTTGCCGGAGAGGTAGGCGGTGAGGGCGGCGTGCGAGGTGGGGAACATCGGGGTGGGCAGCGCGGAGGCGTCCATCCACAGGACGGCGAGGTGCTTGTCCGGTTCGGTGTTCGTCAGCTCGCCCCGCCACGTGGTCGCGGCGAAGACCGAGAGGAGGAACGGGCCCTTGCCGTCCCAGCCGGCCTTGACCTGGATGGTGTGGACCAGCCGCAGGTCCTCGGGGGCGACGACCAGGCCCGACTCCTCGCGCAGCTCGCGGGCGGCGGCCTCGTCCAGACGCTCGCCCTCCTCGACCTTGCCACCGGGGACGGTCCAGGCGGGCACCGTGGACCAGGAATCGTTGGCGTAGTGGACGCAGGCGACCTTGCCCGCCTTTTCGTCGTGGACGATGACGCACACGGCCTGACGCAGGGACTGCACGGAGACTCCAACCGGTAGTGAGGAGAAGGGTGTTCACGCAACGGGGTTCGGGTGGCGCAGCAGGTCGAGGACGGTGCGGGCGTAGCCGAGGACGTCCTCGTCCCGGCGGTGGCCCATGGACCAGCGCAGCGCGGCGGGGCGGTCGTCGCGCGGGTTCACGCCGTCCTTCCGGGAGACTGGCCGGTGGCGAGTAGCGGCAGGTAGTGCTGCATGTAGGGCGGGACTTTGAGCAGCGGTACCTCGTCGAGGGGGACCATGCGCACGGCCAGGCCCTCGTTTCCGAGCTGCAGGTCGCTCTCGGGGCCGTCCCAGACGCCGTGCAGCACGCGGGTGAGCGGGTGTACGAGGTCGTGCTGCGGGCCGGGTACCGGCCGTAGGTCGGAGACGGTGATCCCGGCTTCCTCGGCGACCTCGCGCGCAGCGGTCTCCTCGGCCGTTTCCCGGCCCTCGCGCCAGCCTCCGATCGGCGTCCAGTGACCCGGCCACGCGATGCCCGGGTTGCGGTCGCGGTGGTGCATCAGCAGTCGACCCCGGGCGTCCGTGACCAGGACCATGACACCCTCGAAGTCGTCCTCCGGTGGCGCCGGACGCTCCACGTACAGCGGCGTGCCGCTGCGGTGGGCGCGCAGCACCTGCAGAAGCCGCTGGTAGCGGTGCGGTTCCATGAGCGCGCGCCAGTCGTGCGCGGTCTCGAACCGCCACTCGGTGTGCTCAGCCGGATCGAGGTGGATCCTCGTCTGCTGTTCGGGGGTGAGGACGCCGCCGTCGAAGACATAGCCGCAGACCGGCACCGGGTACTCCGTGCCCGCCTGCTCGTGGATGACGGCCACCAGGCGCCGCTGGGCGATGATCTCGGGATTCTCCGCGGCGAGATCGAGGCCCAGCTCCTCCATGGCCTCGATCAGCGCGGTGGCGAACGGTGTTCGGCCGTGCTCGACGTTGCCGCCGGGGAAGTTCCACACCTCCGGGGCGATGGTCGAGCGCATGCCGAGGATGCGGCCCTGCGGGTCGGTGACCAGGAAGCTGCCGTAGGCCGTGGGCCGGGCGATGGTGGTGATGTAGCCGCCGACCGGCCGCCATCGGGGGAGGGCCAGACGGCGGACGAGCCACTCGACGACCTCCCGCTGCCCGTCGCCGGCCGCAGGCAGAGCGGCTGCACTCGCCCACTGGTGGTCGTCGTGGTCTCGGGAGAGGGCGATCGGGGTGCCGTCCGGCACGACGGTGGTGAAGACGAACTGCCGTACCCGGTTGCCGTACTGGCTGGTGAAGTCGAGGTGCCGCGCGTACTCCAGCGGCAGGCCGGTGAGCCCGGTCTCCTCGGTCAGCTCCCGTGCCGCGCCCGCTTCCACACCCTCGCCCGCCTCACGGCCGCCGCCGGGGTACTCCCACAGGCCGGGCAGCGCGTCGTGCTGGGACCTGCGGATCATCAGGATCCGGTCGGCGCTGTCGCGGACCACCACGCCAACGCCGATCCGCTCGATGCCCTCGCGGAGGGCCAGCGCGGTCAGCCCATCGAAGTCGATCAACGGGCTTCTCGTCTTGTCGGGCAGGTACGCTTCGCCGGCCGACGGTGCCGACAGCGCGGGCGGAGCCTCGAACTGCCCTGCCGCAGCAGGAGCGTCTGTGGCGGTCGGACCGTGGGCTTCACTGCCCGGGTTCGGCCCCGATATCGGTTTCATCGTCGCCTCCAGGAGTTGGGAGAGTTTCGGTTGTCCGGGGCTGTACTGGAGATCAGTGGGTGTCGGCGACGTCCCGGCCGCGGGCCTGGCCGGGGACGGTGGTCTCGTACTGGTGAGCCTGCAGGAGATACGCCTCGCGGTAGCGACTGGCTGGCTGGCGGGCCATGAGGTCGGCGTGAGTGCCCTCCTCGATGAGCCGGCCGTGGTCGAGGACGAAGATGTGGTCGGCCTTCGCCGTGGCGCCGAGGCGGTGGGTGATCAGCACGACGGTGACGCCGAGGTCGGTGAGGTGGCGGATCTGCTCGAACGCGGCGACTTCGGCCTGTGGGTCCAGTGCGGAGGTGGGTTCGTCGACGACGACCAGCGCCGGCAGCCGGCCGTCCTGGTCCGGGGTGGTCAGGCGCAGGCGGGTCCGGGCCAGGGCGACCTTCTGCCACTGGCCGCCGGACAGCTGGACACCGCCCTCGAAGCCCTTGGCCAGCAGGGTGTTCCAGCCGCCGGGAAGTTCGTCGAGCACCGGCTGGAGGTCGGCGTAGTCGGCGGCGGCGTCCAGGTGCTCCTGACCGAGGGGGACCTCGGGGCGGCCCAGCAGCAGGTTGGCCCGCAGCGTGAAGATCCACCGCTGGAAGTTCTGCGCGAGCAGGGCGACGCTGCGGAACTGCTGGTGACGGTCGGCCGAGGCGGTGTCGACGCCGTCCCACAGCACCCTGCCCTGGTGTGGCTGGTAAACGCCGCACAGGACGTTGGCCAGCGTCGACTTGCCCGACCCGTTGGAGCCGACCAGGGCGACGACCTTCCCCCGCGGGATGGTGAGACTGACCTTGTCCAGTGCCGGGACCTCGCGACCGGGGTAGCTGAACGTCACCTCCTCGACCGTGATCGTCTCCGGGCGCTCCGGCAGGGGCGTGCCGCCGGTGGGGATGGCCCGGCGGTGGCCGTCGCGGCGTAGCTGGTCGAGGTCGCGGACGAAGAGGGACTCCTCGTAGAGGCGGTTGACCTGGGAGACGAGGCCGCCGATGCTCGCGGATCCGGTGCGGATGGCGACGACGGCGGTGCCGGCTGCGGCGAGCGGGATGGAGCCGTCCACGACGAGCCAGCCGAGCAGGGCGAAGGCTGCGGTGGTGGCGAGGCCGGCGAGGGCGGCGGTGAACAGGTCGGTCCGGGCGCGGGCACCGGCGAGGCGGGCCTGTTCCTGTTCGGCGGAGGCGGCCATCTGTTCGTAGTGGTGGAGCAGGAAGGGACCGCTCGCGTGGACGCGCTGCTCGGCCGCGGAGTAGGGGCGGATCATCATGTCCGCCAAGGCGCTGCTGGCGCGGGAGTGCTGGAGCCAGGCGCGGGTGGAGGCGTACTGGCGGCGGGCGGTGAGTACGGCGCCCCATCCGCGCGGTGCGGTGATCAGTACCAGCATCGGCAGCAGCGCCGGGTGGAGGACGGACAGCACGCCGGCGGCGGAGACGAGGGAGAGGCTGGCGGTGAGGACGGAGGTGGCCTGGCCGATGATGTTCTGCAGGGACATCGCGCCCCAGCGGGCGCTGTCGACCTCGGCGAGGAACTCGGCGTCCTCGATGGCCTCCAGCTCGGAGCGGCTGACGATGCCCAGGAACTCCACCGTCGCGCGGCGGAAGACCGCGGGCTCCAGCCGTCCACCCGCCCAGCCGGAGACGGTGGAGAGGATTGCTGAGAGCGCGGCCAGGAGCCCGACCGCGATGACCGCCGGAGCGGCGGCGCGCAGGACGTGCCCGACCTCGCCGGGCGCGAGGATCGCGGTCAGCGCACGGTTGGTGGCGATCAGAGCGGCGGCTGCCGCCAGGCCGCGCAGCACCTCCGCGCCGATGAGGGCGACTAGGGCTCGGGGGTCGGCCTGCCACGCCATCCGCCCGGCGAGGCGCAGGAAGCGGGGCATCTGGCGGGCCACCGCCCAGAACGTGACCTCCCCGCTGGCCATCTCGTGCTTGGCCCACCCGTAGTCGTAGCGCATCGGGCCGCCGAACAGCAGCTGCTCGCTGTCGGAGACCTCCTCGGCGCGTTTCGGAGTCCTGCTCATCCGGGTCCTTCCGTCGACGGGTGGGGGTGCGGGCGTGGAGCCCGAGGGCGGGAGCGGACTCCCGGCCTCGGGCTGCGGTGGGTGCTCAGGCCGGGGTGGTCCCGTTGGTGTCGCGGGCGGCGACCGAGCGAAGGTGCTCGTCGAAGAACCGGCGGGGGTCGCCGCCCATCCGGGCGAGCATCACCAGGGCGGACAGCGCCACGTCGCAGGTCTCCTTGCGCACATCGTCCCAGTCGTGGGAGAAGCCCTTGCGGGGGTTGGCGCCGAGGGCGCCGATGACGGCCTCCGCGACCTCCCCGGCCTCCTCCTGGAGCTTCAGGGCCTGCACGGTCCAGCGCAGCTCGTCGCCGCGGTCGAAGTGTGCATCGAGCCTGGCAGCAAGGGAGTTGACAATCTCCCAGGTCTTTTCCATGAGTGAGGATCCTGTCCCTGTTCGAATGGGGCGATCAAGCCGATTTCTAATCTGGCGGTTCCCGGCGAGCCCGGCACTTTTCGATTCCCCGGCGGCCCGACCGGCGATGCCGGGTACGCCGGGCGCGCTAGTGGTCGTCGGGAGACCCAAGGGCGCGATCTACGAAGCTGCGCACGTCAACGACGTCGTAGCCGAGGCGAAGGAAGCGCTCGATGCCAAGGAGCAGTGCCTGCGCCGCGATGTCGCAGCCCCAGGTGTTACCGAGTTCGCCGGAGTGGTCGGGGTCGTCGGGGCGGTCGTCGCTCCATTCGGCCAGCTTCTCGGGATCGATTCGCTTCGTGTCGAGGGGCGGCGACGTTGCCAGCTCAACTGCCTGATGGCGATGCGTCAGAGGACGGGGCTGAGGACCCAACGGTCTATTCGCGCCGCGAGCTCGGAGTCGCTCGCGGTGCGTCCGAGCCGGCACGAGCTGACAGTTCGGGCCGGAGCGGCCTCCACACCGCGCATGCTCATGCACAGGTGTTCGCCGACGGCGATGACGGCCACGTCGTCCGTACCTGAGGCCTTGGCGATGTCGTGGGCGACGTCCCGGACCACCCGCTCCTGCAGCTGCAGCGCGTTCGAGTGGACGCGCAGCTGTCGGACCAGTTTGGACAGGCCGAGGACCCGCGCTCCGGGGACATAGGCGATGGCGACCTTGAGGCGGAAGGGGAGGAGGTGGTGCTCGCACACGCTCCAGGCCTCGATGTCACGGACGAGGACGAAGTCGTCGGTGGTGGTGGCGTGGGCGAACGTGGTTCCCAACGTGCCGGGGTCGCGGTTGAGGAACTCGGTCCACCAGGCGGCGACGCGGCGGGGCGTGTCGGCCAGGCCTTCGCGGTCGGGGTCCTCGCCGAGCGCGATGAGCAGCTCCCTGGTGAGGCTTTCGACGCGGGGGGTGTCGACCCGGGGGCGGGCGGGCGAGGGTATGGGCGTCACGGTGCCTTCGCTTTCTTGGTGGGTTACGGGGTCAGGCCAGGTGGCCTTGAGGCCGATTCCGGCCCAGGTCGTTGTGTCGGTGCTCGCAGCGTGGCCGGCGTTCCAGCTGCCGGCCGGTGCCAGGCCGGGCGGCAGAAGGACCAGGCCGTTGAGCAGATCGTGAAGCCGGTGCGCGGTGCGCAGGTGCAGCGTGAAGTCGTTGTCCGCGACGGCGTCCGCGAGGGCTCGCCGGATCGCGGGAGTGTGGTCGGCGGTCGCATGGGTGATGGACACTGTGCTGCCGGCGGGGAGACGGGAGACGAGTCCGTGCAGCGTGTGGCCGACGCGTCGTCGTCCGGAATCCAGTGCAGGTCGGCGTGGACGCTGACGGCGATCGGGCTGGTCAGGTCCAGGCGGTCAGCCACCTCCGGTGCAGCGAAGAGTCTGGCGGTGTCGAGGAGGTCGGCCGCCAGGGTCCGGACGGCATCGCCGGGGGTCAGGTGGGTGCATGCGTGGTTCATGGCGAGCGGGTCGAAGTCGACGTAGGTGGTGCCCCGGGATACGGCCGCAGTCGTGCGGTGGATGGTCGGCAGCGGAACCAGGAGCTGCTGTCTTTGTAGTTGGCGGCGCTGGTCTCCATGTGGTGCTCCATGGCGAGGGGCGCGCGCAGGCCGCCTGCCACCGGCCGGTCGGCGCGGGCAGCCTGCGCGAGGGGGGTCAGAGCTGGGTGGCGCCGGGCAGGCAGCCGAGGAGCGGCACGGCGGTGAACGCCTCGCCGTAGCCGGCGCCGATGCGTGCTCCCCAGAGTCGGCCGAGGGTTTCGGCCATCGGCCCGAAGTGCTCGTCTATCGGCTGGCTGACGTGCTTCCGCAGGGCCGCCATCTTGGTGTCGAACGTCGCGGTGACGTCCACGATCACGTCGGCGCGCACGGGGCCGTCGAGGGTGAGGGAGTTGTAGCTGTCGCACGTGTAGAAGCGTCTGGGGCAGCCGGTGGCGATCCTGGGCTCGGGCAGTGCGGCGAGCACGGTGGTGGCGACGGCGCGATGTTCAGGGTGGACGTCGTTGAGCGGGTGCGTGATGACGACCTCGGGAAGGGTCTCCAGCAGCAGCCGGCGGACCGCTTCCTCGTCGAGCCGGTCGAGTTGCCGCAGCTGCGCGCCGAGGACGGCGGCTCCCTCGCGCGCTTCGGCGTCGCGCTCCTCATCGCGATGGGGCACGGCGATGGTGACCGTGGCGTGCTGGGCGTGGTGGGCCAGGGTGGCGCCGACCCAGAGTTCGGCGTCGTCGGGGTGCGCGAGCAGGGCCAGGACCGGTCCCGGCGCGCCGGCGCTCACCACAGCCCCAGCTTTTCGACGACGTCGGCGGGCTTGGGCAGCTGGGGGCTGACCTCCCCGTCCGGGGACAACGGCAGGACGAGGTCGCGCTGCATGGTGATCAGATCCCGCCAGCGCTGGACGTCGCCCCACGCTTCGGTGATCGCGCGGCCCTTCGCGCCGGTCAGCCGATCGGAGCCGGGGAGGGCGTCCAGGCGCATGCCGTCGCGCAGGAGGCCGGCGGCGACCTTGGGACCGACGCCCTTGACGCCGGGAATGTTGTCGGCGCTGTCGCCGGTCAGGGCACGGAAGTCCGGCCACTGCTCGGGGGTGACGCCGTAGCGCTCCACGACCTCGTCGGCGGTAATGAGCCGCCGGGTGGCCTTGCGCGATCTGTTGATGATCTTCACGTGGTCGGTGAGGAGCTGGTAGTAGTCGGCATCACGGGACATGATCCGCACCGGCCGGGTCGGGGCGGACTGAACGGCGAGGGTGGCGATGACGTCGTCGGCCTCGGCGTCGTCGAGCTCGATCCAGCGGATGCCGTGGAGGTCGAGGCCCTGCTTGACCGGGGCGAGGAACTGGAGGGGCTTGAGCGCCTCCGGCGTCGCCTCGCGGTTGGCCTTGTACTCCTCGTCGGCCGCGACGCGCTCGGCGGTGCCGTGCTCGCCGTCGAAGACGACCAGGACCTCGGGCGGGTCCACGTCGAGGTCGTCGCGGATCGTGGCGCGCAGCAGGGCGAAGAAGGCGAACAGGCCGGTGAGTTCCCTGCTCTTGTCGCGGGAGAAGATCGGCGCGGGGAACCCGAACGTGCCGGCCCACAGGACGTTGAAGCCGTCAACGAGCATCAGCGGCTTGGGGGTTGTTGCGATTGCGGACATCACGACACCGCCTCCAGGAAGAGGTTAGCGATCCGGTGCGGTGCGAAGTCGGCCGCCCGCCGGTACACGGTCTGTGTAGTCGCGCCGTACAGTATGTCATCTTCCAAGAGGGCCTGGGCGGTCTTGTGGAGCGCCGCGGGGCCGGCGTCGTGGTCGACGAGGAGCTGGTCGCCGTGGCCGGTGGGCTCGATCAGGGCCGGGAGGTTGCCGACGCGGTAGGCGACGACGGGGGTGCCGACGCTCATCGCCTCCAGGGCCACGAGCCCGAAGGTCTCGCGGTGGCTGGGCACGATCACCACGGCGGCCCCGGCGAGCCAGGGCAGGACCTCGCGCCAGGAGAGCGCCCCGCGCAGGCTCACGCCCGGCGTTCGGGCCGCCGCCTTGCGGCATCGGTCGAGCAGGGCCGCCTGCGATCCGTTGCTGGCCTCGAACCCGGCTTCGGCGAGTGCCACCTCGACGGGCCGGTCCCATCCTCCGGCCGTGTCCAGGAGTTCGAGAACTCCCTTCTCCGGGCCGAGCCGGGCCAGCACGCGCACCGGGCCACGGCGGCGCAGCTCCTCGCGCCGATCCGGACCCGGCGGCAGGACCACGGGGTCCGGGAGCAGCGCGTTGGGCACGACGCGCAGGTTGCGGGGCTGCCAGCCGGCCAGCTCGCCGAGGACGGTGTCGGAGGGGACGAGGACGCGGGTGGCACGGGCGAAGGCCGGGCCGGCGTCGAGGACGGCGGGCTTGACGTGGGCGGCGAGCGCGCGGCGGACGTGGCCGGGGAAGTCGCCGCGCAGGCGACCCAGGCCCCACAGGGCATCGGTGAACAGGACGGTGTCGATGCGGTGGGTGGTGATCAGGTCGCGGATCTGGCGGGCTACTGTGCTGTCCTGCCCGGTGACGGCCCGGCGCAGGACGTCGTCCTCGCAGGGGAAGGCGACGTTATCGAGCCGCAGGCGCTCGACGGTGACGCCAGGCAGGGTCGGGCCGTCGGGCTGCGGGGCCGCGGTGGCGATCACCGGGCGGTGGCCGGCCTCGGCGAGGCCGGCGGCCAGGGCGGCCGTGGCCCGCTCGATCCCGGCCGGTGCGTCCGGGCGCCAGGAGACAAGGACCAGCAGGACACCCCTGGACGTGGTCAGGCTGCTCACGGGGTCATCACCCGCCGAACGGGCGGAAGAACCCGGGTGTCGCCGGCGTGGGCCTGTTCCCAGGGGAAGACGACCCAGTCGTCCACGGTCCAGATCCAGCGGGCCGGCGCGTCGGTGCAGCCCTGGTTGCGGCACAGCGCGAGCGTCTCGACCAGGGCCCCGTCGGTGAGGCGGCCGGCGAGGGCCCGGGTGACGGCGGTGAAGGTGGCGCCGGAGCCGGCGATGTCGTCGACCAGCAGAATCCTGCCCTCGAACCGGTCCGGCAGCCGGTCGGGAAGGAGCACCTGCACCTCGCCGGTGGCCTGCTGCCACGGGGCGTCGCTGGTGTTGTGGCGGGCGGTGATGGTGTGGAGGGGGACTTGGAGGTAGTCGGCGACCACCGTGGCGGGCCTGATGCCGCCGGAGGCGATGCCGATCACACAGGTCACCGCGGGCCCACTACCGACGGTGGACTCGGCCAGGAGCCGGGCGGCGTCGGTGCACTGGTAGGGCGTCGGCGCGTACGGGGCGGTGCGGGTGAACCGGCGCTGCCCGTTCGGCTGGGTCGTGGCGGTCATGAGCTGCTCCGGACGGTGGGCAGGTGGAGGTCCTGGGGGCCGGTGACGGGGTTGAACGCGGAGATGCGGGTGGCGCCGCCGGTGTTGCGCCAGGCGTAGCCGTCGGCGCGCAGGACGGTGAAGCCGTCGGCGCTGCCGCGGGTGCGAAGCCGCACCCGCAGGCCGTCGGGGACGGTGAGGGCGTCGATGGCGGTGCGGGCCTGGTCGTCGGTGAGCATCTGTTCGTCGGCGAGCCCCGCGCCGTCGCCGATCGGCAGCATCTGGAGGAAGGTGACGCCGCCGACGCCGAGGTGGGCGGCCCGCTCCAGGAGGGCCTGTGCCTCGTGCTGGTTGGCCTGCATGAGGACCATCTGCAGCTGGACGGGCAGTCCCTCGTCGACGGCGGCGCGGATGCCGGCCATCGCGCGCCGGTAGCTGTCGGCCCCGCGCCAGTGGTCGTGGGTGGCTTCGGTTGCGCCGTCGAGGGAGACACGCACGGCGTCGACCGCGCCGACGAGCTCGGCGGCCCGGCGGGCGAGGTGCCAGCCGTTGGTGGTGCAGCTGACCACCGCGGTGTTGTGTGAGCGGATCGCGCGGGCGAGGTCGGGCAGGTCGCCCAGCAGCAGCGGCTCCCCGCCGGAGATGTCGACGCCGAGGACGCCGGAGTTCGCGATGTGCTCGGCAAGGGCCCGCCGCTCGTCGGCCGTGGATTCGCGCACGCTCTTGTCGTCCAGGCACTGGGGGCAGGCCAGGTTGCACCGCACGATCGGCGACCAGCACATGCTCACCGGGGCCGTGAGTCGGAGCTTGGCCAGCTCGGCCTCGATCCATGACGCGACCTGCCGGTCGTCGAGGAAGACCCGTCCGGCCGGGATCGATTGGGGCGCCAGGTGGTTGGTTCCGACCGCCGGGTCGTGGACCACGGTCGTGCCGCCGAAGGTGGCGGTGGCGAAGCAGCGGATCATGGGGTGACTACCTCGGCTTCTGTCAGGTGCTTGTCGGTGGCGGTAGCGAACTCGTGGCCGCGCCCGGAAGGCGCCGGCCGGTCGAGCAGACGGCGGTAGTGGGCGAGAGTGGCGGGCCAGGTGGCGAGCTTCGCCTGCCACTGGGCCGCGGCGTCGGGCGGATCGAGGTGGTAGCCGACCGCCTGGCGCATCGGGATGACGAGGCAGCCGGAGGCGATCAGTGCGGCACCGAGGTGGGTGTCCTCCATCCCCCAGCCGAGGCGGCCGAACTCCTCCTCGAAGCCGCCGACGTCCGCCAGAGGTTCGCGCGGTACGGCGAGCAGCGCGGTGACCACCATCCGCGGCAGGTCCCAGTCGTGGTAGAAGCGGCCGCACCCCAGCGTCTGGAAGTCGTCGGTGGCATCCAGGGGGCGGCCGTCCAGGCGTTCGCTGAGCGTGATCCCCGAGTACGGCAGCATGGTGTTCGCCGGTGGTGTCCAGGTGACGCGGTGATCGGCTGCCAGGGACGGCGGGCCGTCCGGGAGCACCCAGCCGCAGGGGGAGGACCGGAGGACGGTGTTGTGCCGGAACCCGGTCAGCACGGTCTCCGTGCTCGCGCGGGCGGCGACATCGGCCAGGACGTGCGGGGGCAGCACCATGTCGGCGTCCACGAACAGTAGGGTCGGGGCCTGGGCGAGGTGGGCCCCGATGTTGCGCGCGGTGGCCGAACCCCTCCGGGTGGGGAGCCGGACGGCGGTGGTGACCGCCCGGTGGCGGCGGGCGATCTCGAAGGTGGCGTCGGTCGAGGCGTCGTCGACCACGATCACCTCCACCGGCCCGGCCGTCTGCTGGGCGGCGAGCGCGTCCAGAACCGCGGGCAGCGCGTACGCGGTGTTGCGGGCCGGCAGGACGACCGACAGCTCGCGGCCGGCGGCAGCCTTGGCCGGGGTGGGCTGGTGCCAGCCGATGCCCGTGCGCTCGGTGAACGCCCCGGTCAGGTGTCGGTGGATGTTGGGACGGGTCTTGAGTACATCCGCGAGGGTGGGGCCGATCACGGCCACCTCCATTCGTCGAGCACGGCGGCGGCCTGCGGCCAGCCGCGCGGGTCGCTGACCCACTGCACGACCGGGCGCTCGGGCAGCGCCAGCAGGTCGGCCAGCGGGATCAGATAGTCGGGTTCCAGGACCAGCAGCACCCGGCGGGGTGTGCCGGTGGCGGCGAAGTCGTGGCGCAGCTGAGCGGCGACGATCGGGCGCAGCTGCACGGCACGCTCGCGCGTGAGGCGGCGGTCGTAAGGGGCGAGCGGGTCGTCGGCGTGGACCAGGCCGTGCTCGGCGGACAGGAAGCGGATCCTGCCGCGGGCCGGCGGGTGCCCGGCGAAGCGGGCGAGCAGTTGGGGAGCGATACCGCCGGTGTAGCGTTCCAGCGCCGGTACCGGCCGGGGCTCTTCGGCCTTGCGGCGCGAGCAGCCGGCGATGAGCAGGTCGCCGATCATGCCGGCCTCACCACCCGTACGCCGATACCCGGGGAGCGCAGCTCGGCCGGCGCCGCGTTGAGGAACGTCGACCGCGCGTACAGGGGCAGGGAGTTGTAGGAGCCGCCGCGGACCACGAAGCCGTCGCCGATCGTCGGCGACGCGGTCCACTCCCAGCAGTTGCCGGCCATGTCCCACAGGCCCTCCGGTGTACGCCCGCCGGGGTGGGAGTCGACCGGGGTGAGCCGTCCACAGTTGCCACGCAGGTTTGCCCGGCTCGCATCCGGCGCCTGCTCGCCCCACGGGTAGGCGCGCAGGTCCACTCCGGCGGCGGCCCACTCCCACTCCACCGACTTGGGCAGCCGACCGCCGAGCCCGGCAGCCAGACGCACCGCGTGTGCCTGGTCCAGGTCCACCAGCGGCCGGTGGTCGTCGCCGAGCCCGAGCTGGGCGGGCGTCAGCGGCGTGGCCGTCCACTCCAGGTCGGCCACCGTGATCGGCCGCCGCCGGTCGCCGAACAGACACACGCCGCCCGGCACCGGCACCCATCCGATCGAGGACGCGAAGGCGTCAGGTGTCGTCATCGTCGCCCCTCATCCGGCGATCAGGAACAGGTCTTCGGTGTTCACCCCGGCGCGTACCTGGCTCTTGCCGGGATGCGGTTCGAGCCCGCAGCGGCCAAGCGCCTCGGCGACGGCCGCCATCGCCTCCTGCGCCTGCGCGCGGTCCTCGCAGAACAGGCAGTAGTTGTCGGCGAACCGCACCACCCGGTAGCCGGCAAGCGCCGAGTCCGCCCGCGACAGGCGCAGGTTGATCAGCAGCGGCGCCAGTGCGGTACCCGGAACGATCGGATACGGAAGCGGCTCCAGCACCCGCTCGAACAGCCGCAGGAACGGGCCGTCCGCGACGTGCTCGGCCAGCCAGCCGGTCACCTCGCTCGCGCTCGACCCGGCCGACACCTGCCGCACGTCCACGTCCGCCACCCACCGCAGCCCCTCCCGCAGGTGCCGGTCCGCGTCGCGCAGCGCGGTGATCCGGTTGCGGCCGGCCCGGTAGCCCGACACCCAGTCGGCGAACGCCCGCGCCTCCAGCACCGGCTCGACCGCCTGGCGGATCGCCCGCTGCACGACCCGGTCCTCCACCGTCGGAATCACGGCGGTGAAGACCTTCCCGGTGTAGGCGGTGATCTCCACCTCCCGCACCGGGCTCGGAGCCCAGATCCCCGCGCGCAGCTGCTCGGCCAGCACCTCCAGCCGGCCGTTCAGGCCCTGCCGGTACTCGGCCCACCCCATACCGTCGGCGCCCGGCGCTCCGGCCCGGCGCATACACGCCCGCGCCGCCCGCTTGAGGTGGCGCACGTCCACGACGAACGACATCAGCGAATGGGCCCGTGGAACAGCGGAGTTGGATATAGTGGGCACAGCCTGAGCGGCAAGCAGGATCCCGCTTCGCCCATCGTTCGACCGAGGACCGCTACCGCACACGCGCGGTCCGGGGAAACCGGAACGACCGCGCCGCTCAGGTGCCCTGGCGCTGTCAGCGGCCACCCTCGTCCTCCCAGATCAGGGTGTGGAGCCGGGTGCTGAGGTTCCAGCCACGGGCCAGGACGGGTTCCGCCAGGGCCCGCTGGCCGGCGATCACCTCGGCACTGCTCGTACCCTCCGGCATGATCCACACCTGAGTGAGGGAGAACTCCTCTACCAGGGAGGCCACTTCATCGAGCTGGCCGATGTCACGGACCACGAACTTGAACCGGGCCTTCCCGCAGGCCGCGAGCGCCCGAAGCGCCTCCGGGTTGATACGGCGGTCCCCGGGCGCCGCGAACGCCTGCAGCTTCGGCGAGACGTTGAACGCCTCTACCGCCTCCACCAGGCCGGGCAGCGGGACCACGGTCCCGTTCGTCTCCACCTCCACCCGCCGGCCGGACAGCAACTGCACCAGGGCGATCAGTTCGCTCTGCTGGAGCAGCGGCTCACCGCCCGTGACCACCAGGAGGCGGGGCGAGTGGGACATCACCCAGGCGGCCAAGTCCTCCACGCCGTGCCGGGTGGACACCTCTCGCGGGTCGAACCTCGACCAGTCCCAGGTCTGCGGTGTGTCACACCGAGGGCACTTGAGGTTGCATCGCGACAGACGCATGAACAGCGCCTCTTCCCCCACGCTCGGGCCCTCGCCCTGGAACGTCGGACCGAAGCACTCCGCGATCAGCAGCCCCCGGCCGCCGAGTACCGCGCCGCCCATGAGGCTCATCGCTCACCCACCTGGAACTCGGCCCAGCTGCTCGCGGTCTCCGACACCCGTACCGCCGCCAGGCGGCCGGGCAGGCCCGGCTCCACGTGCTCCACGAACCAGCCGGCGAACCAGGCCGCGAGGTTCTCCGAGGTCGGCGCCGACGGCAGGACCTCGTTCAGCACGCGGTGGTCGAGCGTGGAGTCGATCATCGCCTTCACGGGTGCCAGGTCCCCGAAGTCGGTGACGAAGCCGGGCTCGACCAGCCGGTCCGCGGTGAGGACGAACTCCACCGTGTAGGAGTGGCCGTGCATCCGGGCGCACTGGTGGCCGTCCGGCAGGCCGGGCAGGAAGTGCGCGGCCTCGAACCGGAACACCTTGCCGATCCGGTGGCGGCCGGCCAGAACCCCGGCGCTCATCGGGCCGCCTCCGCGCGGGCGTACTCGGTCGGGTCCTCGACACCGGCCAGCGAGAACGCCTCGATCCGCTCGGTGCACGTCCCGCACGTCCCGCAGTGCAGCTCGCCGCCCTTGTAACAGGACCACGTGTCCTGGAACGGCACTTGGACCTGGCGCCCGATCTCCACGATGTCGGCCTTCGCGAGGTCGATGAACGGCGCCAGCACCTCGAATCCGTCGGCGAGGAATCCCTGGTTGCCGGCCTTCGCAGTCTCGGCGAACAGGTCGAAGAACGAGCTGCGGCAGTCCGGGTAGATCGCGTGGTCGCCGGCGTGCGCGCCGAACGCCACCGCGTCCGCCCCGAGGACGACCGCCATGCCGACCGCGATGTCCAGCATGATCGCGTTGCGGTTGGGCACCACGGTGCTGCGCATGCTCTCGGCGGTGTAGTGGCCATCCGGGACCCGGATGCCGGGGTCGGTCAGCGCGGAGCCGCTGAGCAGGCGGCCGAGTCCGCTGAGGTCGACCACCTCATGGTGGGCGCCGAGGTGGCCGGCGATGCGTCGGGCGAAGTCGAGTTCCTTGCGGTGCCGCTGCCCGTAGTCGAAGGAGAGCAGCGAGAGTCGGCTGCCGCGGTCGGCGAGCCAGTAGGCCACGGTGGTGCTGTCCAGACCACCGGAGGCGATGACGACCGCATGACGCGGCGTGTGTCCAGTCATCTCCGTACTTCTTCCTGTAGTCCTCCATGACGGAGGGCGGAGTGAGTCCCGCGAACGATGCGCGGGCGGACCGAAGTGGGTGCTTCAGTTGCCGGCGGCGGCTGCGGCTTAGGGCCGATGCGCACGCAGGCGAGTGGTCCATAGCCGGCTCGGACGGGGATGGGGCACCCGCGCGTGAGCTGGCGATAACTCAGAGTGCCTCCACCGTGCGGGACATGATCAGACATGAGCTGGACGTATCAGGACGTCCCCGCTAGCGTCAGGCCGTCCGAGTGCGTCCCAAGACGTCCGAAGTGGGGGTCGAATGGCCAATGAGCGACTGCGTTCCGCGCTGGTGAGCCGGGGCGTCAAGGAAGAAGACCTCGCGGAGCACGCCGGGGTGGACGCGAGGACCGTCGAGCGCTGGATCACCAAGGGCCGCGAGCCCTACCGCAAGCACCGGCAGGCCACAGCAGCATTCCTCGGATTCGAAGAGGACTACCTCTGGCCGAACGCGAAGCCTGAGGAACAGCGGATCGACGCCGCGGACGCCGAGATCGTCCACGTCTACCCCCACCGCTCCTCCGTGCCACCGGACCTCTGGCTGACCTTCGCCGAGCGGGCCACGTCCGAGCTGGGAATCCTCGTACACGCCGGGGTCCATCTCGCGGAGAACCCGCGCTGGCACCGCCTCCTGCGAACCAAGGCGGACGCCGGCGTTCGCATCCGCATCCTGCTGGGAGACCCCGACAGCCCCGAGGTCGCCCGCCGAGGCGAGGAGGAGGAGATCGGCGAGGGAGTCGCCTACAAGGTCCGGGAAGTCATCAAGCTGTACAGGCCGCTCTACGGGGTACCCGGAATCGAGTTCCGCTCGCACCGCTCCACCCTGCACAACTCCCTCTACCGATCCGACGACGAACTGCTGGTCAACACCCAGATCTACGGAATCAGCGCACCACTGACCCCGGTCCTGCACCTGCGCCGCGTCGCCGGAGCCCTGCTCGTACTCAGCTACCAGGAGAGCTTCGACAAGGTCTGGGCCCGAGCCGAACCGCTGAAGAGGAGCACCCCGTGAGCCGCACCGACTACTTCAACGACCCCGACGCCCCGGAAGCCCAGCGGATCGTCCCCGCCGTCACCGCCTTCGTGCTCAACGACCACGACGAGGTGCTCCTGGAGCGACGCTCCGACAACGGACGCTGGGCAATGCCCGGAGGCGTCCAGGAGATCGGCGAAAGCATCGCCGAAGCCGCCGTCCGCGAAGTCGAGGAGGAAACCGGCATCCGGGTGCGGGTGACCGGCATGGTGGGCATCTACAGCGACCCCGGCCACGTGATCGCCTTCTCCGACGGCGAGGTGCGCCAGGAGTTCTCCATCACGCTGCGCGCACAGCCCCAGGGGGGCACGCTGAGGGCCAGCTCGGAGTCGTTCGAGGTCCGGTGGACGCCCCGGTCCGAACTTGACGCCCTGGATATCGCGCCGACGACACGGCTTCGCCTCGACCGCGGATTCGAGAACGACCCCGCCCCCTACATCGGGTAACCGCCCGGACGAGCCGCCAGCCGCTCCTCGACCCGGGCGACCATCGAGAGCAAGGCCGGGCGCGCCGCCGACACGGCCCGGTGAACGACGTGGTCCGGAGCGTAGCGGCAAAGGACCTCATCGAGCCGCGAGGTGGCATCCACCAGAGCGCCGCCGGGCCCGCTCGTGAGGTCGCAGAACGTGATGGCGTCCAACAGATCGGACGGGGGCCGCTCGAACTCCGCCAGCGCGGGCGCCAGCCCAAGCTCGGCTGCTTCCCACTCCGACGAGGAGTGGTAGGCCACCAGCGAGCAGACCAGCGGATCACATCCCAACCGGGCAAGGTAGCGGGCACCGTCGATCATGTGCTGGCCGGTATCAACCGCCGCGGACGCGTAGCCCACATCGTGCAGGATCGCGCTCACCGCGAGAACCTCACGAGCACTACCCACAACGGGCGCCAGCTTCCGTGCCTGAGACAACACTTGCTGGGAGTGAGCCCATCGCGCAGGAAGGTCCGACAGAAGTATGCCCGTAAGGCGATGCGCAGCGAGTAAGTGCATCAACCCAGGTTAGGCGAGGCGTGGTCGACGCTCCTCGTGCTGCGGCCCGGTCGTGCTGTCGTGGTGCGGGGGGAGGTCGACGCCGCATGCCGTCAGTTCAGTGTGCTGCCACAGCGGCAGCCGTCCCTGACGGGCGTTCTTTCGGCAGTTCTTCAGCCAGTCCCCGAGGCGGCCGTGGTCACCGCCTCGGTCCGACGGCGGGACACGGGCATGGCCGTGCTGCGCCACGAACTCCTTCAGCAGCGTGATGTTGCTCCGAAACCGGTGCTCCGCGACGGAGCCCACGAATCCGAGGGCGTCCAGCTCGTGGCGCTGGGCGGTGCTGAGGGAGTCGCCCTGCCTTCGCCTGACGCGGACTTGCGAGCCGAGGGGCCGGCCGCCGGGGGTGACGTAGGTGCTGGGCACCAGGAGGTTGCCGTGCTCGGCCTTGTAGTCGGTCAGGTCCTGCACGAGCTGCTTCCACTCGGCTTCCCCGGTGTGCCAGACGACACCGAGGTCTTCGAGCCGGCGTGTGACGGAGGCGGGCAGGGAGTTCTGGCGGTGCCGGTGTTTGGCGTTGTTCAGCCACTGCCCGGTCCTCTCCCCGCTGGGGCCGATCCAGTCCCGGGCGACGCGCAGGTGGCCGGTCTGGGCGTGGAAGGCCTTCAGGTCGGCCAGGTGGCGCTCCCGGCGGGAACCGGTGGACAGGACGGCCCTGGTGGTGATCGCTTCGATGAAGCCGGCGGGGATCTCGCCGGTCCCGCTGAAGGAGATCCAGTTCGGCAGGCCCGGTGGTTGGGCCGGTCGGGCGGGGCGGTCGCGGGAGCGTCGCATGCGGGTGAGGTGGCGGTAGAGCCGTTCGTCCATGGCGGCCATGGCCGCGACGGTGGCCAGGGCGGTGTTGAACCCGTTGTCCTCACCTGCGTTCGCGGCTGTGATGGCCGGGACGATGATGGCCGCGACCTTCTCGCGGCTCCGGTCGCCCCGGCGCAGGGCCCGTCCGGCGATCTGGGTGACCTCGATCTTCGAGCGGCGCGGGTCGACGATGGCGACGGCGTCGGTCTCCGGGCAGTCGAATCCCTCGATCAGGAGCCGGGAGTTGGTGAGGACCGCGAGGCTCTCGGTGCTCGACCGGAAGCGGTCGAGGATCCGGCGGCGCACGGTACGGTCCTGTCGGCCGTGGACGTGTCCGGTCCACAGTGAGGCGGGCCGGTGCTCTGGCGGCAGGTGGGCGACCAGGTGCTGCAGGAGCTGGGCGAAGGCGCGGGCCGCTGCGACCGTCGAGTGGTAGGTGATCATGCGGCGGGAGCCGCGCTCCGTGGCCGCGCGCAGGACCGCGACGGCTTTCGCCACGACGGTGGCCTCGACGTGCATGGGGCCCACGGTCAGGAAGGTGCCCTGGCGGACGAGGTCGGTAACGGTCCGGGTGGAGGTGTCGGCGATGACCAGCTCGTAGTCGGCGAGCCGGCCCCGCTCGATGGCCTCGCCCACGGACAGCCGGTGGACGACGGGCCCGAACCGGTCGGGCCGGACCGGGATGCCGTCGGTGCCGACGAGGTCCCTGAGAGTCGCCGTCAGGGAGACCCGGCGCAGGGCCGGAATGCTCTGGTCGTTGTGGATCCGTGCCCAGGTGTTGCTGTCCGAGCGGTGCAGTTCGTCGGCGATGACGAGGTCCCAGGCGCCGGCGCCGGCCTGGTGGGCGGCGATCACGATGTGCAGGCTCTGGTAGGTGCAGATCGCGGTGATCCGCCGCCCCGTCGTTCTGAGGTCGGCAAGCTCCTGAGGATCGCTGACGACCCGGGCACCGCGGCCGGCGGAGGCGTCACCGAGGACCCGTCGGTCCGAGCAGATCGCGATCACCTCGCCGAGGGCATCGGGGCCGAAGGCGCCGGCCCACTGGTCGAGGGTCTGGCTGACCAGGTCAAGTGTGGGAACGGCGATCAGCACACTGCCGGTGCGGGGGAGGACCTCCTGCGCGATGGCGCCCGCGACCACGGTCTTCCCGGATCCGCAGGCCATTAGGACGACGACCTGTGGAGTGGCATTCAGCGCGGCGGTGGCCTTGTCGACCGCCTCGTCCTGGTCCGGCCACAAGGTCACGCCGGCGAACGCACGCGGACGCCGGGCAGGGTGGGAAGGGGCGGTTTCGGGCAGGACGGTGTCCTCGATCCGGGGGGTGGTGCGAAGCATGGGTGTCCTTGCAGCAGTAACTGGTGGCGTCGGCGGTCCGTGGCAGTGCGCTCAAGCGGGGTGTCGGCAAGGGCCCGGCCGGAGCCCGGACGGAGCCCGGACGGGCGGGGGCCGCTCGTCATGGCGTCCTCTCCCGCAGGCCGGTGCGGGTGGTCCGCCGGGCATCGAGGACCGGCGGCCGGTCCGGGGCCGGGCACGCACCCGCCCGGCCCGGCCACTGCCTGATCAGTCGCTGCGCGCCTCCCCGGGCCGTCGCATCACGGGGGCCTCGCGGCTGTTCCAGTCCCACGGGTAGGCGGGCGGGCCCTCGCTCTGGCGCCGCAGGCAGGCCGTCCGGTGCGTGGCCTCGGGCATCCACGCCGGGTCGTGTGTTGCGGCTTCCAGGGCTATGACGACGCCGCATGCCGCTCGCAGGCGGGCCAGCACCCTGTATGCCGCGCCGCGCTGGACGGTGGTGACGTCGAGACCGTAGGCCGTCCGGAATTCTTCGTACCCGTGGGGGTCCGCAGCGAAGCCGTCCCGGGTCCACGCCACGAACGCGAGGTCGTAGAGGGCAGGTCCGACGGCGAGGGATTCCAGATCGAGCAGTGCCGGTCCGTAACTGGGGCTCAGCATGGTGTTGAAGGTGTTGAGGTCGCCGTGCACGACGGCCGGGGCTTGGGGCCAGAGGTGGGCGGACCACTGCTGGCCGGCTGCCGTGACCTGTCCGTACAGCCAGTACCGGTCGGCCGGTGCGAGGACCCGCCGGGGCAGGGCGGCGATCCTGGCCAGAAGCTGGCGGGCAGGGTCGAGTGCCGGCAGGCGCAGGTGTTCGGGCACCGGGAGGGCGTGGAGCGCGGACAGCAGGTGTGCCAGTTGCGCGGAGGAGACGGGGCCGCCGTCGCCCAGGTCCTCGCTGAAGGTCACCAGCCGGCCCTGGCGTGTCACGGCGGGCGCGCTCAGCGGACGGGCCGTCATCACCCCGTTGTCCCGTAGCCAGTGGGCGGCCGTCGTCTGGCACTGCACGGCGGAGTGGTCCTCGCCCGGCTTGTAGATCTTGGCGATGGCGGAGGACCGGCCGGTGGCGCGGGGCAGGCGCACCACTGTGTGCTGGCGGTGCTGGAGCACGACCGCGCCGGCCGGGTCGAGCCCCGTCATCGCGGCGGCTTCGGCGAGCGCTGCCTCGCCTGCCGGGTCCAGGGTGCGGGGTTCCCGCTCTGCGGGGCTCACCGGATGCCCGGTGCGGAGAGGGGGGCGCTCGCGGACGCGGGGCGGACGCGGGGGTGCTGGCGGTGGGCCGCCGGTCGGGGCGGGGTGCGGTGGTGGACGGGTGGGGCAGCGGTTGGCATGTCGGAGTCCGGGGTGGTGGTGGTCGGTGGCGGGGGCGGGGACATCGCGCCGGCGGTCGGGGCGACGCTCACCGCGTGTCGGGGCACGGGGCGAGCACGGCGGCGAGGCGGTCGTTGAGTCGCTTCTCGTCTCTCGTGCTGGCGAGGCCCGTGTACTGGTGGAGGCTGGCGGTGTACCAGCCGAGGGCGACGTCCGACTGTCCGGCGCGTTCGGCGGCCAGTCCGAGGAACTCGGTGGTGCGGGCGATCCAGTGGCGGTGGCCGAGGTCGGCGAACTCGCGCCGGGCTTGGACAAGCGTCGAGACGGCGAGATCGTGCTGGCCGGCGAGGGAGTAGCCCTCGCCGAGGTAGGCCAGCGCCCTCGCGGCGTTGAGCGGGTCCGGTGGCTGGAGGCCGGTGAGATCGGTACGGGCCATGCGCAGAATCGGGAGGGCGAAGTCGACATGGCCCTGGCGAGCGGCTGCGGAGGCGAGGAGCATCCCGGCGAGTCCCGCGCCCCGGCGGTCGTCGAGGTCGCTGTAGAGGCTGAGGGCTTCTCCGAGGAACGACTGGGCCTCGTCGTACAGTTCGGCGTCGTGGAGGGCGGCCCCGATGCCGGAGGTGTACTGGGCGACGCCGGCGCGGTCGCCTGCGGCTTGGGCCAGGGCGGCGGCCCGTGAGTAGTGGGTGGCGGCCTCCTTGTGGCGTTCGGCGGCGACCAGGCCGAGGGCGAGGGCGGAGGACATCTCGCGAATGGCCATCGGCTCGCCCCAGCGCAGTGCGGCGCGCAGCCCGGCCTCGTACACGGTGATCCACATCGGGACGTCGCGGTGGTAGTGGAAGAGGGGCCACAGGTCGGAGGCGAGGGCGCAGGCGATCGCCGGGTCGTCGCGGTCGACGGCGGTGATCATGGCGGCGCCGACGGCGGGGGCGATGGCCTCCAGCCAGGCGAGGGCCTCGTGCCGGTTGGTGAAGCGCAGGGGTTCGACCGGGCGCTGCAGCAAGGCGGGGCGGGGTAGGGCACGGTGGTGCGGGGTGAGGAGCTGGGCGCAGGCGCGGGCGGCCTGGAGCAGGTGGGTGAGGTAGCCGGTGCAGGCGTCGTCGGCGGCCAGCCTCGCGGGTGCTCCGACGCCGATGGCGGCGCTGCGGACGGCGGGGCGGAGCGTGTAGAGGTCGCCGCGGACGGCGGCGCGGTGGGCGGTGTCGAGCAGGCCCCGGGCGGCCAGCTCGGTGAGGAGCACGCGGGCCTGGTCGCGGGTGGTGCCGGTCGCGGCGGCACCGGAGGCGAGGTCGAGGTCCGGGGCCGGGACCAGGGCGAGCCGCCGCAGGAACCCGGCCTCCTGCGGTGACAGGTGGGCGAGGGCGGTATCGACGGCGTGGCGCACGGGGTTGTCCGATCGGGTTGCCCCTGATGGGGAGGGCGCGGGTAGGCCGGCGCGCAGCGGCAGGTCGGGCTGGAGGACGAGGTCGGCTGCGGCGAGCGCGATGGCCAGCGGCATCCCGCCGTGGAACCCGACGAGGGCCGCCGCCCCCTGCGGGTCGCGCCCGGTGCGTTCCTCGCCGACGATCCGCGACAGCAGCCGTAGGCCGTGCTCGGCCGCCAGCGGTTCGAGGCGGTGGTGGACGGCGCCGTGGGCCAGCAGCGCGGGCAGCGGGTCGCGGCTGGTGACCACGAGCAGGCAGCCCGGCGTCGCCGGAATCAGCGGCAGCACCTGACCGGCGTCGGCTGCGTCCTCCAGCACCACCAGCACGCGCCGCCGGGCGGTCTCGCTGCGCCAGAGGCCGAGCAGGTCCTGTTCGGTCCAGGGCAGCGGGGCGTGGTCGCCGAGGCCGAGTGAGCGCAGCAGTGACCGCGCGGTCTCGGCCGCGGTGGCGGGGCCGCCCGGGGAACCTGCGCGAAGTCGGGCCACCAGCTGGCCGTCCGGGTATCGGCTGGCCAGCTGGTGGCCCAGCTTCGTGGCGAGGGCGCGCTTGCCGACGCCGTCCGGGCCGGTGATCACCACGACGGGTGCCGTTTCGTCGGCGGGGGCCCGGCCGAGGACGGCGTCCAGGGACAGCAGGGCCTCCTCCCGGTCGGTGAACACGGCGGGGACGGGGGCGAGTTGGCGCGGCACCGGTGTCGGCAGCGAGGGCGGGCCCGGGTGGAGGTGCACGCCGCCGGTGATGGTGCCGGCCTGGACGGCGGTGGCGACCGATGAGCTGTCGACGGTGTTGCGCACCTCGCCCCCGCGCACTACGCGACCACGGCGGCGGGTGCCGCCTGCTCGACAGCTGCCCGGGGGCGGGGCGGTGCGGCCCGCCGGGCCTGGGGCCTGGGGGCGAGGCGGACGGCGGCGTCGACCATGCTCCAGTGCGAGAACGCCTGCGGGTAGTTCCCGAGTTGACGCTGGGCGAGGGGGTCGTACTCCTCGGCGAGCAGGCCGAGGTCGCTGCGCAGGGCGAGGAGCCGGTCGAACAGCTCGCGGGCCTCGTCGGTGCGGCCGATGGCGGCGAGGTTCTCGGTGAGCCAGAACGAGCAGGCGAGGAAGGCGCCTTCGTGGCCGGCGAGGCCGTCCACGTTGGCGCCGGGCGCCTCGTGGGTGGCGTAGCGCAGGACCAGGCCGTGCTCGGTGAGGTCGTGCTGGACGGCCTCGGTGGTGGCGATGACGCGCTTGTCGTCGGCGGGCAGGAAGCCGGCCTGGGGGATCAGCAGCAGGGAGGCGTCGAGGGTCTGGCCGGCGTAGTACTGGGTGAACACTCCGCGCTCGTCGACGCCGTGGGCGCACACGTCGTGGTGGATCTCCTCGCGCAGCGCGGCCAGGCCGACCAGGACGGCGGGGTCGGCGCCGGGGCGGCGCTCCAGCAGCCGCAGGGTCCGGTCCACGGCGACCCAGCACATGACCTTCGAATGCGTGAAGTGGCGTGCCTCGCCCCGGATTTCCCAGATCCCCTCGTCCGGCTCCCGCCAGCGCAGCTCCACCTGGGCAACGAGCGCCAGGAGCAGGGAGTCGACCTGCGGTGAGGGCGGCAGGCCCGCGTCCTCGGCGAGCAGCAGCGTGTCCGCGAGCTCACCGAACACGTCGAGCTGGAGCTGGCCGGCGGCGCTGTTGCCGATGCGCACGGGCCGGGAATCCTCGTACCCGGGCAGGTGGTCCAAGACCTCCTCGTCGAGGTCGGCGTCGCCGTTGAGGCGGTAGATCGGCTGGAGGCGTTCGGGGGTGATCGTGGCGACGATCCAGCGCCGCCAGCGCCGGGCCTCCTCCAGTTGTCCGAGCCGGATCAGGGCGGCGATGGCCAGCGCGCTGTCGCGCAGCCACACGAACCGGTAGTCCCACTGGCGCTCGCCGCCGAGTTGTTCGGGCAGGGAGGTGGTGGGCGCGGCGATCACGCCACCGCCCGGGTGGCACATGGCCCTGATGGTGAGGGCGGAGCGCACCACGGCCTCGCGGTACGGGCCCCGGTAGGTGCACCCCCGTGCCCACTCCTCCCAGAACTCCACGGTCGCGTCCAGCTCCGCGAAGGCGTCCGGCGGGATGGGCGCGGGCCTGTTGGAGGGCTTCCAGGTCAGGGAGAGCGCGATGCTCTGGTGGGCGTGGAGGGTGACGTCGGCCCGGCACACCCCGTCGCGGTTGACGGTGTGCGAGGGGCCGTCGAGCCAGTACGAGTGCGGGTGGGTGGTCGCCGACAGGCGCGGGGTGCCGTGGTTGAAGCGCTGGATTGTCGGCAGCGTCGCGCCGTAGTCGGTACGGGGCCGGAAGACGGAGGCGACGCGCACCACGCCGCTGACGCACTCGACGATCCGGATGATCTGCGGGTCGGCGTCGTCGGTGACGCCGGGGCCGGGCATGAAGTCGGTGACCGCGAGGACGCCGGTGTCGGTGTCCCACTCCTGGCGCAGGACCATGGTGTCGCCCAGGTACTGGCGGCGGTCGGCCGGCGGCGGCGGGGAGCCGTCGTAGACGGCCGGGCCGACGCGCCAGAAGCCGTACTCCTCGCCGCCGAGCATCGAGGCGAAGACGGCCGGGGAGTCGAAGTCGGGCATACAGGCCCAGTTGATGGCGCCGTCCGGGCGGACCAGGGCGGCCGTGCGGGTGTTGCCGAGGAGGGCGAGGTCCTCGATCCGGAACGGGGTGGCGGCGCGGAGCATGGTGGTCCTGACGTGAGCGGGAGAGTTGGTGGTCAGCCGCGGACGGCGGCCGGGGTGGCCAGCGCGGCGAGGGCTGCGGTGACGGTCTCGGCGAGTGTGTCGGCGACGGGCAGCCACGGCATGAGGTGGCCGAGCAGCACCCGGTTGGCCTTCTGGACCGGGTCGGCCGGGTCCGAGCCGACGACCACCGCCCCGCCGTAGGGGCTGAACAGGCCGGCCTCGTAGCAGTCCTGGACACGCACGTGGCCGATCGGGTTCCAGAACAGGACGAGAGAGGCCCGGCGGATGTTGGTGTCCTGCCAGCCGAACGGCGCCCACGCGGCGTAGGGGTCGGTGGCCGGGTTGCGGGAGGGGCGCGGGTTGAGGACGGTGCCGTCGAAGCCGGCGCTCGCCAGCAGGTCGACCGCCTCCAGCTGCCAGTCCGGGCAGCCGATGGTCGCCCCGGCGAGGAATACGGATTGCAAGCCGTCCGGCTCGAACGGCTCCGGCGCCTCGATGTAGCGCAGTCGCTCCGGTCCGCCGTCGCGACGGCCCGGGGCACGCTGGTGGGTGGGTGGTGTGGTCATCTGGTCTCTGTGATCGAAGGGGTGCGGCCCTGGCCCGAACGGCCGCCATGGGTGGTGCGGGTCGTGCTGGTCAGCCGAACCGGCGGGTGCCGGTACGGCCGGGGTCGTTCGGGGGCGGCGTGCGGTGGTTGACCAGGCGGTCGGCGACGCCGAGGGTGGTCAGGGCGGCGGCGGCGAAGATGCCGAGGTAGACCGGTCGGCCGATCTCAGCGAAGTGCTCCAGCAGGTGTACGGTGCATCCGCCGATGATCACGCCGAGCAGGAAGCACAGCACGGCGAGCGCGATCCGCCCGGGTCTCGGCCGGGCGCTCACGGTGCAGCGCTCCTCGTCCCGGCGGTGCGGGCGAGCGGTTCGAAAGTGGCTCCGGCGGAGGCCAGGACGATCAGCCGACGTTCGGTGGAGGCGAGGACGGGCAAGGGCGCGGTGGGCACGGCGGCGTCTCCAACAGGGCGGTTCGAACGGTTCACAGGTGCTGAGGGATCGGCGCACCGGGCGCCGCCAGGTGGAACAGCAGACGGGCCCCGAGACGCTCGGACTGCCCGCTGCCGATGACCAGGACCAGGTCGCCCTCGGCGGCCAGTTCACCGACGAGCTGCTCGGGGCCGGGCTCGCACGGGCCGGAGCGGGCCCGCTGGACCTTGCCTTCGCCGAGCTTGTGACGGGCGGCCTGCTCGACGTCGTCGAGCGGGTCGGGCACGGTGTGGTGGACCAGCGGAGTGCTGACCGGCAGCAGCAGCGCGTGGTCCACGCCGACGAGCGCGGCGCCGAGTTCGGCCGCGTGCTTGCTGGTGCGGGCGATGCCGTCCGGCTCCAGGACGACGAGCAGGGAGCCGTCGGTGAGCATCCGGGCGGCCTCCACGTCCTGGGCGACCTCGCGCGGGTGCCGGGCCCGGGAGTCGACCACCGTGATGCCGCGCTGCGAGCCGACCGTGGAGAGCGAGCGCTCCACCCCGCGGAAGGAGGCGGCGCGCTCGGCGACGGCCTGCGGGTCCTCGCCGAGCACCAGGGCGGTGGCGAGGGCCGCGCACACCGCCAGCGCGTGGTGGCGGCCGGCCACCGGGAGGACGAAGGCGTGGTCCGTGTTCTGGTAGCGCAGGACGACGCGGAAGTCCGTGCCGGTCCAGCGCGGTGTCATGATCCAGACGGTGGAGTCGGGGTCGGTGCCGACCGTGACCACCCGCTGGTCGGGCACGGGACGGTCGCCCAGGCGTTCGCGCAGGTTCGCCGTGCTGGTGTCCCAGGTCGGCAGGACGACCACGCTCGCGTTGCGGGCGAGCCTGTCGGCGGCGTTGAGCCCGGCGATGTTGTCCTCGAAGTGCGGGGCGTTGGTACTGGTGGCGAGGATCAGCGCGGCGGTGAACCTGGGCTCGGTCGTCAGGAAGTGCGGGGCGGGGCGGTGCTGCCAGGCGCCGGGCGGAGCGGCCTCGTGGGTGCCGGCGTCCGGGCACAGGTCCACGACGATTCGGCTGCCGTCCCCCGCGTGCCCGGCGGCACCGTCGCGGGCCGGGGCGGTCAGTACCCAGCCCGTCCGTCCGTCGTCGAGGACGTGCGCGAGGGCTGCTGCAGCGGTCGCGGTGCTGTGGCTGCCCGCCACGGCCACCGCCCCGGCTCCGGCCTGGACGGAGAGGGCCTTGAGCGCGACGGCACGTCCGAGGATCGGCAGCCGCAGCACCTGGGCGCGGTCCAGCTCGGGGTGCGGTCCGGCGACGACGCCCGACCAGACCACCGCCGTGCGGTCGGTGCGCACGTGCCCGGCGTCGAAGCCGACGTGCACCCGTACGCCCGCCGCTTCGAGCGCGGCGACGACGGGGCTGTTCCTGGCGGTCTCGGGGATGCTGCCGGTGACGTCGGCTCCGGCCTCGGCCAGCCACCGGGCCAGGCCCTCCATGCCGGAGGCGACGACGTCGACCAGGTGCACGGCCGCCAGCAGACCGGGAACGGCCGGCCGCGGATTGGTTCCGACCACGGTCTCGGGCCGGGTGGTGGTGTCCATGGTGTTCTCCAACGGGGAAGCGTGGTGTGGGGGTTGGATCCGGGCCGGGCGCGGGGAGGGGGATTCGACCCGCGACCGGCCCGGGGCTCATGCCTGGAGGAGACCGCGCTCGACCTCGGCGTCGGTGACCACACGGGCGTGGTGGTCCAGGTCCATGCGGGCGATCAGGGCCAGGTGCGCGACCACCGGTTCCTCCAGCAGCTCACCGGCCAGGGAGCTGGCCTCGAAGCTGCCGACGGCCTCCTCCAGCGACTGCGGCACCAGGGGCACATCGCGCTGCTCGTAGGCGTCGCCGCTGACGGCGGGCGGGGGCTTGAGGCCGGCCTCGATGCCGTGCCGGATTCCGGCGAACACCGCCGCCAGGGCGAGCAGCGGATTGGCGTCCGCACCCGGCAGGCGCACCTCCAGCCGCAGGCTGCGGCCGTGGCCGACCACCCGCACGGCGCACGTCCGGTTGTCCCGGCCCCACGTGAGGCGGGCCGGCGCGAAGGAGTGGTCGCTGAGCCGCTTGTAGCTGTTCACGTACGGCGCCCAGAGCGGGGCGACCTCGGGCAGCACGGCCAGCAGGCCGGCCACCGCCTGCCCGCCCAGCTCCGACAGCTCGGTCCCGTCCTGCGGGTCGGCGGCCAGCACCGGCCGGTCGTCGAAGTCGGCCAGGGACACGTGCAGGTGCAGGCCGCTGCCGACCCCGGTGGACGGGGCCGCCATGAACGACGCCGTCAGACCGGCTTCGTCCGCGACCGTCCGGGCGGCGTGCTTGAACAGCACGTGCTGCTCGCACGCCGCCACCGCCTCCCCGTACGGGAAGGTCACCTCGACCTGACCGGGCGCACCTTCGCCCTTGACGGCCTCGACCGGCATACCGGCGGCGGCCAGGACCTCGCGGAGCCTGCGGCCGAACTCCCGCACCGGGCCAGGCTGGTCGAGGCCGTAGTCGCCGTTGTCCCGCACCGCGGGGCTAAGGCCCCTCCAGCCGGAGGCCGCCGAGTCCCGGGCGGTGCCCTCGTAGAGCACGAACTCGGTCTCGATCCCCACCGCCGGCACCACGCCGACCCCGGCGAGCCGGTACAGCTGTTCGGCCAGCACCGTGCCCGGAGCCAGCGGGTGCGGGTATCCGCCGCTGATCGGCTCGGCGAGCACCACCGCGGTGCCCGGCAGCCACGGCAGCACCCGGGCCCGCCCGGTGCCGGGCAGCAGAGCGACGTCGCCGAACCCGGACTGCCAGGAGAACGGACCAGTCTGCGCCGGGGTCATGCCCAGGTCGGTGCCGAGCACGTACGTGCACACCTCCGGGGACAGCGCCCCCGACCGCAGCCGCTCCACCAGCTGGGCGGCGTCGTACTCCTTGCCCTTCAGCCGGCCCTGCGCGTCGACCGTCGCCAGCAGCACCGTCTCCAGGCCGAAGGCGGACACCAGCTGCTCCAGCGGCCCGGTCGGCGAGAGCGCCGCCGTGGTCGGGGGCTTGGCCGCGCGGGAGCGGGCGGCCCGTGTCGTTGCCCTCATACGATCTGCGCCTCGACCCGGGCCATGTGCGGGTCGGCCACCACCGGCACGGAGAATTTGTTGCCGGCCAGCTTCCACCACGCCCACGCCAGTACGAGGACCGCCGCGAGGGTGATGGGTGCGTAGTTGAACGTCTCGACGGTCACGGGGGCGCGCTGCGGCAGGCACATCAGCGCCGTCAGGGTGACCACCCACACCACGGCGGCGATCCCGATCGGCCGGCTCCACCGGCCCAGCTCCCAGGGCCCGGGGACGAACCGGCTGCCCCGCCGCAGCCGCAGGTAGACGGGGATGATGTAGGAGCAGCTCATCCCGATCACGTTCACGGCCGTCACCGCGCCGTAGGCAACCTGAGACCAGAGCGACGGGACAGCCAGGACGAAGGCGACCGACACCGCCAGCCACACCGCGGGCACCGGCACGCCGCCCGCCGAGACCCGACGCCACGTCGCCGAGCCGGGCAGCGCACCGTCCCGCGAGAAGGCGTAGATCATGCGCGATGCGGCGGTGGTCTCCGCGCTGCCGCAGAACAGCTGGGCCCCGATCACGACGAGCAGCAGCAGCTTCGCGCCGGTCGCCCCGACCGCGTCCTGGAAGATCTGTGCGGGCGGCACGGCGGAGGCGGCAGTGCCGGCGTAGTCGTGGACGGCGAACAGCAGGCCGGCCAGCAGCACCGTGCCCGCCAGCAGGGAGACCCAGATCGAGCGGACGATGCCGCGCGGCGCGGCGAGCCTGGCGTCCTTGGTCTCCTCCGACAGGTGCGCGCTCGCGTCGTAGCCGCAGAACGTGTAGCCGCCCAGCAACAGCCCGATGGCGCTCACGTAGATGGGGTTGGACCAGCCGGTGCCGTTCTCGAAGTGCGTGAACACCCAGCCCACGGACTGGTGGTGGGAGGGGACGACGGTGAGCACGCCGACGATCAGCGCGACGCCCAGCAGGTGCCACCACACCGAGACGGAGTTGAGCAGGCTCACGACGCGGACCACGACGACGTTCAGCAGGGCGTGCAGCACCAGGACGCCCGCGAAGATCGTCAGGATCAGGCCCGGCGTCGGGGCGACCCCCCACTGCAGCCCGGCGAACGCGGTGATGAAGCTGGCGGCGCCGTAGTCGATGGCGGCGATCCCGCCCAACAACCCGAGCAGGTTCAACCAGCCGGTCGTCCAGCCCCACCGCGGACCGCCGAGCCGCTGGGCCATGTAGTAGAGGCCACCGGAGGTGGGGTAGGCGCTGGTGACCTCGGCGAGCGCCGCGCCGACCAGCAGGACGGCCAGGCCGACGGCGACCCAGCCCCACATCATCACGGCCGGGCCGCCCGTCACCAGCCCGAACCCGAACAGGGTCATGCAGCCGCTGAGCACGCTGATCACGGAAAAGCTGACCGCGAAGTTGCCGAACCCGCCCATCCTGCGGACGAGTTCGGGCTCGTAGCCGAGAGCGCGAAGATGTTGGTCCTCGGGTCCGGACGCGGTGCGCTGGGGCCAGGACATGGCGAAACCTCCAGAGGAAGAGGGGGATCGGGCCCGGCGCGGGGCCGGGCGGAAGGCTGGTCGGTGGCGGTCAGCCTGCGACGGCGTAGGACTGGTTCATCGCCTGCCGCAGCAGGTCGCCCGGCCGGTCCGCTGCCATGCTCTGCCAGGGCTGCGCTGAAATGAACGGGCTCATGGCGGCGAACACCTCGGCCGCCTGCGGGCGTTGGCGACTCGCCCAGAGCGCGTGCGCGAGGTGACTCTCGTCCACCACCGGCCATCGCACTCCCTGCGCGAGCGCAGCCTGCCAGTGCCCGAAGGCGCGTAGCACCGTGTTGCGGACCGTCTCGTCGTCCGTCCACTGCATCTGGACCGCTTCCTTGCGCTCGGCACGGCGGTAGCGGTCGACGTACAGGTACAGCGGCAGCGCGTGGAGGGCGGAACCGCCCGGTGCGCTGGGCAGGTAGGTGGCCAGGAACTCGATCGCCGGGCCGCTCTCACCGCGAGCCATCCAGAAGCGGAGCATTCGGTGGAACGCTTCCCTGTTCCACGGGTCGGCCATGAGAGCCTGGTCGAGCAGGGCCCACGGGCCGGGCGGGAGCATCTGGTCCGGTGCCCCGGCCCGATGCTCAGGACGTGCCTGGCCGGTGTCCAACTGGGCGAGCGCCAGCAGACCGATCCACGGAACGGGGTCGCGGGCAAGCGTGGAAGCCGCCTGCCAGCACCACCCCCGGGCCGAGTGCTCACGGGCGGCAACCTCTCGCGGTGCGGAACCCGACTGTCTGGCCATGAGAGCCAGTTCGACGGATGCCCTGGCCTGCAGCGTGACCAGACCGAAACCGTTCGGCTCCTCGCCGGCCCAGTGCTGAAGGACATCCGTGTGGGCTGCGACCGCACCGAGCGCCTGGGTGCGCGAGGTCCACAGCGCCCGGTCACGCCACGAGCCGGCCAGCAGCGCCCGGGCCGCCCACCAACGTCCGGCTCGCAGCTCCTCCACCGCCCCGCGCAACTTTTCGTCGTGGCCGGCGGGATGCTGAACGAGCTGCGGCCCGGGGCCGTATGAGACGTCCATCGCCGTTCCCTTCCAGGAAGATGTTGCTAGGAGGAGCCGCGACACCGGAGCCAGAAGGCCGCCGAGGTGAATGGCAGAGGTGATGTACGGAGGCGTGCTCGGTGGCGGATCGGGACTGTCTCGACCGCGACAAGCGAAGTGATCACCTTCGACCTGAGCAACTGCCAGCCGCAGTAACGTGCCCGAGAGCATTCGCTGGCGACCATTCGAGCGGTCATATGCACAGCGAAATATGATCTTGCCGTTTTCCTCTGGAGAGCCGATCCCTTCCTGTCGGAAGGGATGAGCGCGTTGGCAGCCGCCTGCAGGTGCTGAGCGAGCTCGCCCCGCCCTAGGTCAGCGCCTCGTAGGCGGGTCGGCGCGGGGGGAGGAACTGCCTCGGTTCGGCACACGACGCACACCCTGGCCGTGGCTGGCGGATACCTCGTCCGGGCAGCCGCGGCCGTACAGTGCCTGCCCGGGTGTGTCGAGCGCTCCGGCCGCCAGGAACCAGGCCAGCTCGCCAAGCCGCACCACCAAGCGTTCCCACGCCTCGGCACTCTCGGCCACCATCGACCGCGTCCACGTCACGACGCCTCGCGCGGTGCCCGCCGCCAGGGCGTTCTGAACGCCGGTCCAGCCCTTCCGCTCCTCCAGAGGAGGCAGCGGCCCCACGTCCGCGAAGACGGCAGCCACCACCCACTCGCGGGTCTCCGCGTACTGGCGGCAGTGCGTTTCCAGCACCCCGCCTGGGTCCGCGCCCGGGGAAGCGATGTAGATCGCTACAGGGACACGGCCTGGCGATTGAAGTACGTCCGAAGGCATGTCACTACTGTCACGCCAGCGTCGCTCTGAGCGAACCGGCGGTGCGTACGACTTCCAGAGATCGGGGGAGAGCCAAGTCGTACGGTGCGTAGGAGTTTGCGGCCGGATAGTTCTTGGTGAGCCGTCAGTGACTGTCAGTCGCAGCCGATTCGACGGGGTCGAGGTCCAGCAGTCCAGCTACTCGGGCGGCGGTGTCGGGGCCGTCTGCGAACACTGTCGTGATGCCAAGTGCCTCGGCCGGCGCGAGGTTCGGCGCGTGGTCGTCGACGAACACGCAGTCGGTGCCGGCCAGGCCCATGCGTTGCAGCGTCAGCCGGAAGATCACCGGGTCCGGCTTCGCGATGCCCTCCTGTCCGCTGATGACCCGCACGTCGAACTGGTCCCAGACCCCCGTCTCCACATACGGGTTGTACGGATCGAAGCCGTAGGAGTTCGACAGCAGCGCGACGATGATCCCCTTGTCCCTGGCCCGCTCCACCAGCTCCACCATCGCCGCCACCGCCCGCACACCGCCGTGGGCACGCCCCATGAGGTTCTCGGCGGCCACCCCCAGGAGCGCAGCGGTCTCCCGGTTCCACTCGGCCTGCGGCATGCGGCCCAGCTCCAGCTCCACGTAGAGCGCCCGACCCGCCGGATCGTCTTCGAGCGTGCGCCGCCAGGCGTCGGGCGGAAGGCCCTCGCTGGCACACCACGCCCGGGAGGACTGGCCAATCGGAGTGGTCATCACTCCCGCGAAGTCGAGTATCAGGCCGCGGTAGGACAACACGCACTCCAATGCAGAGGGTTCGGTACTCACCGGATGGTCGGAGACGTCCCCAGGATCTCAGACAGCTTGCGAATCCGGCTGTTCCCGGCGCGGCCGGCCCTCTGGATGATCACCCCGGGGATAGCCTGGTGCGCCGCCCACTCGGGATGAGCCGAGCAGACCTCCAGCAGCGTGTCCAGCGAGGTGTCCCACTGCCGTGAATCGCACTGCGCGAGCGCGACGTCGAGCATCATCCGGTTGTGCGCCGCCTGCGTCAGACCGGACCGATCGAACCGGCGGGAGATCTCCAGCGCCCGGCCGGCGTTCCCGAGGGTGACGTTGATCCCCACGGCCTGGGCGCCCGCGTAGGACGGACCGAACTGGAGCCCGTTCCCGAAGACGTCGCGACCCAGCCGCGCCGCCACCGCGTGGGCCTGGGAGAGCAAGTCCGCCGACCGGTCGGAGTCACCCAGCCTGGACGCCGCGACCGCCGCGAAGGTGATGTTCTTCCCGTACGCGGCCAACAAGGCCGCGCCCTGCTCGGAGAAGGTCGGCTCGGTACGAGACGCTGCCGCCTCCGCCTCCCGGAGCGCCTGCTCCACCCTCGCGTCGCGCAGTAGCACCCGCGCTCGGGCGGACCCCAGCATCGACACCCGTACCGGGTCGGCCGCCAGCTCCGCATGCCGCAGGGCGTGACCGATCGAGGCGTACGCCAGATCCCGCGCGCCGAGAAAGTTCGCGATCAGTCCGGCCGCTCGGTAGGCATCCGAGAGGAGAGCGCTCGCTGCGGCCTCCTGTCCGGCCGGAGCCGCCTGCGCGTACAGCGCGACCGACCGCAGGAACGGCGCGGCGAGGACGCCGGCCTCGGTATACGCGCCCCGCCAGTAGATCCGCCACAGTCGCTCGGCGGCTTCGGCGAGATCAGCCGGTCCCGGAGCGGCGCCCTCGGCCGGATCGACCAACACACCTGCGGCGGTGTCGTGCACTGTCCGGGACAGTTCGCGAAGCATCGACCGGTCGTCCCGGCCCATCCCCCGCCGCGGAGCCTGCTGCCCTAGGATCACCGACACGTCGGAGTGCAACGCCTCCGCCAGCCGGAGCAGAGTCGGCAACGATACGTTCTTGTCCTGCTCGGCCTTCTGGATCGTGTGCATCGACAGGCCGCTGCGCGCGGCGAGATCAGCTTGGGTGTCCTTCCCCCGGAGCATCTTGATCCGCTCACCCGTGGTGAAGTCCTGCCACTGGCCCATCGGAATCCCCCTCGACTGCTTCCGTCCCGTGGACGGTACCCACTAATCACGCTGGCAGCTGGCGTTCCTGTGAACAGGACTCCAGGCAGGACGCGACGCTGTCGGGCATGGCTGATCGCTTGCAAGCACGCGCGCCTTCCTGCGCAGCCCCTGGGCCCGGACGTCAAGGTAGACATCGACCCGCCCGGTGCAGGTGAGGTTGGACCGCCAGGTCGGGGGCCGATCGGGACTGTCGCGACCGCGACGGGCGAAGTGATTGCTTTCGGCCACGAGCAACTGCCTGCCACAGTAGGGTGCCTGAGAGTGTTCACTGGCGGCCATTCGAGTAGTCATATTCACAGCGAAATATGATCTCGGCGGTCGTCGGCGGGGGTCCGATCCTCCCGTCTGCGGAGGGGGCAGGATGAGCGGACGACGGTGCCAGCGGTGCGGCTGCACGCTCAGCCGCTACAACGACGACGGCAGTGTGTGCGGCCCATGCGCGAGGAAGGTCGCCGAGCCGGTCTCTACAAGAGTGCCGGCCTGGGTGTGGCGCGATGCCGAGGTGCGCGAGACCCTCACTGAGCTGGACTTCGGCAGCCTGAGCAGGCGCCTGCGGGAAATCGTCCCCCTGCGCCAGGACGACCTGGCCGGGATTACCGGACTAACGCAGGGCTACCTGTCCCGACTGGAGGCCGGACGGGTACAGCTGACGCACATCGACAGGATCGTCGAGTTCCTCAATACGATCGGCGCGCCCGCCGACCTTGTGCGGCTCCCGCTTCGAGGTAGTACGCAGTCATCTTCCCCGGAAGCAGTCGGCAGTTCACTCCAGGCCCACGAGGACGCCGCCGAGCCGTGGACGGCCCGTCGTATGGTGGCCGGACTGCAGGAGGCGATGCGAGGGGAGCCCGCCATGCGTCCGAATCGCCGGCAAGTCCTGGTCCTCACCGGGGCCGCGCTGTCCGCCTACATCCACCAGTGGGGCATCGCCGACGCCGAACCCCTCGAACGCGCACTCGACGGAGCCCGAGTGGCCCCGGACCTCGTCGGGAGCCTGCAGGGAACCATCGACAGCCTCCGCACCATGGACGCCAATTCGGGCAGCGGACTCGTCGCCGGTCTCGCGCGGGCCCATCTCGGCCTCGTCTACGAGACACTGAAGTCGGCCAGCTACGACGAGAAGACGGGACGGCAGTTAGCGGGCATCGCAGCCGACACTGCGACCCAGCTCGGCTGGTTCCACTTCGACGCCGGCCGCCACGAACAAGCGCAGCGCGCCCTGCTCGCGGCCCTGCGGGCCGCCCACGCCTCCGGTGACCCGCGCTACGGCGCGGGAGCCCTCTCCTACATGGCCATCCAGAGCTACTCCGTCGGCAGCCCCCGCGACGCCGTGACCGCCATGCAGGCCGCCCGGGAGAAGGTCCGCACAGTCGGTTCGCCTGTCCTGGAAGCCATGTTGCTGACCCGCCAGGCCCGCGGGCACGCCAAACTCGGCGAGAACCAGGCATGCCTGCGCGCGCTCGGCCGAGCAGCGGACCTCGCCTCGCACGATTCGTCCGAACAGGACCCCGGCTGGCTCTACTGGATGAACCGCGGCGAGATCCTCGGCCAGACCGCCAGCTGCCACCTCGAACTCGGCGAACACCGGCTCGCAGCTGCCTACTTCGAACAGGCCGCCTCCACCCTGAATCCCAACGACCTGCGGACCAGAGCCCTCTTCGCTTCTCGCGCTGCCTCCGCCCACCTCCTCGCCGGGGATCGCGACGGGGGGTTCGCCGCCGCCGACTCCGCGCTGACCCTCGCCGCGAATGTCCAGTCGGCCCGTCTGGCCGACCATCTCGCAAAGGCGGTTGAGCACGTACGGGCGATCCCGGGACTGCAGTCGAGCGAGCTGGTAGAACGATCACGACAAGTGATGGCGGCCAAGGAGCTCTGACGGTGACCAGCACCGTGCTCGTTCTGTGGGACATCGACCGGACCCTGCTGTACGTGGGCGAGACGGACCGTGCGGTCTACCGGGCAGCGTTCCGCGCGGTGGTGGGCCGCGATGCTACGAAGCTCCCCGAACGCGGGACCGGCCGCACCATGCCGCTCGCGGTCCGGGAGCTGCTCACGGCCAACGACGTGGACCAGAACGACATCGAGCCCCTGGCGGAGCGGATCGTCGGGCTCCTACCCCCGCTGCTCGCTGAGCGGTCCGAGCAACTGCGCAGCAGCGGTCAGGTCATGCCCGGCGCCGTGGCAGCCCTCGAAGCCGTCCACGTCCAGCCAGCCCTCGTACCGACCGTGGTGACCGGCAACCTCCGACAGAGCGCTGCCATCAAGTTGGGCGCCTTCGGCCTGGAACGGTATGTGGATCTGGGCGTCGGAGGCTTCGCCTCCGACCACTCTCACCGGCCGGCCCTGGTCGGCATCGCCCAACGCCGCGCCGCAGATCGCTACGGCATCGCCTTCGACCGGGCGAACACGGTGATCATCGGTGACTCGCTGGAGGACGTGCGGACCGGAGCCGAAGGCGGCGCGAAGGTGGTCGCCGTTGCTTCTGGCACCACGTCCGCAGAGCAGTTGGCCGCTGCGGGCGCCGACCGGGTACTCGGTGACCTGCGGGACCTCGCCGGTCTCCTTGAGGCCGTCACGAATTGACCGGCAGCGGCAGGTCCAGCGGCTGCTGGCTTCGAGGCCGAGCCCGCCCTGAGCGTTGCTGAAGCGGGCCTTCCCTTCGGCCAAGCAGCGACAGCGATGCCCTAGAACGTGGCGGTGAGGATGCGCTCCATGTCGGCGTCGAACTCGCCGTCTTCGAGTCCTCGCAGGAAGGCGACCCACTCCTGGGCGTCGTAGCGCAGGATGGTGCCCGCAGGGTTCGCGGAGTGCCGAAGTGCAACGGCGCCGTCTTGGAGGAATGCGACCTCCAGGCGGTCCGACGGGTCGCTGCTCGGCGCTACCAGCCACGCGGCGTCGCTGAGGTCGAGGGCGTAGAGGGCTTCCTTGGCGGTGGTCCGGGGGTGGCTCATGCCGCTACCAGCTCGCCGTTGAGGAGGGCGTCGGCGAAGCTCCGCATCGACTGGTTGCTGGTCCTGATCGGCGGGATCTGGAGGTTCTTCGAGTCGCGGATGGCCACGGCCGGCAACGAGGGCACCGGGAGCAGTTCCACGCAGTTGCCGTTATTGGCGGTGTACGTGCTCTTGTGCCAGCTGGCTCCTTCGAGAGGAGCCGCGTACAGGTCCAGAACGTTCATGCTGATGCCAGTTTTCTCTCGGTCTGCTCGATCAAGTCAAGGCTCTCGTCGGCGCTGAGTGCTGCGCCGGCGAGGTAGGTGGAAAGGCGGTGGAGGCGCCGCAGACCCAGTGCATCATCGACAAAGACGGTACCAGTCACGGCCTCCGCGAAGGCAGCTTCTGGGGACTCCTGTCCTTCGTTTGTGAAGGTGCTGAACGCGCCGGTCTGGGTTCCGTCCGCTCCCTTGCTGAAGGGGATCACGCGGAGATCGATGTTGGGCAGTTCCATCATGGCGCGCAGATGACGGAGCTGAGCGGCTTGAACAACTCGGCCGCCGACGTGGAACTCGAGCGCGGCCTGCGTGATCACCCCGGAGAACCGGAGATCCTCGTCCTCGTGGATGCGTCGCTGGCGGCGCATCTTGACCTCGACGAGGCTGTCGATCTGGTCGGGGCCGAGCGCGGCGAAGCCGACGCCAGTGACGGCGCGGGCGTACTCCTCGGTTTGGAGCAGAGCCGGAACGTAGACGACCTGGTAGTCGAAGACGCCGGCCGCCTCGTGCTCGTAGCGGATGAACTCGACGTACTTCGAACTCAGGACGTCGCCGTAGGCGTCCCACCACATCGTCGTCCGCTTGCGACCGCGCTTGAAAAGGGCTTCCAGGTGGGTCCGGTCGGTATCGGGGACCTGGAAGAGGTCCATCAATGCCTCGAAGTCGTCCGGGTTGGCACTGCGCTGGCCAGTCTCGATGCGGGTCACCTTGGAGGTGCTGCACCCGATGACGACCGCGACCTCCGCCGCGGTCAGGTCCCGGTCGTCGCGCCGGCGCCTTATGTCAGCGCCGAACGCCTTCCGGGCGGCGGTCGGACTGCTCGGGACGGTAGCTGCCATCTGGTCCCCTCCGAGGTTGAAGCGCGTCTGCCCGGCCAGAGTAGGCCACCCCGGCCCGGCTCGGATCAGTGTAGGCAAGTGTGCCGTTCATATGACTGGCACCTCAAATGGCATTTTGCCAGTCACGTGCTTGACGCGATGCGGCCGATGGGTGGACGCTTCTCGATGTGACGCAGCGCACTCCTGAACTCTCGGAGTGCTACCGCTGCGCGGCCCTCGGCTTGCCCTTGAGAGGACACCCATGGCTCGCGAACTCCTGAGATCCCCACGTCCGGGCGGTGTGGCCGACGGTTGGGAAGCGCTCTCGTACGGCCTGGCCGTCCAGCGGGTCCACCTCCACCGCGCACTCCTGGATGCTTTCGCCCACTCCCGCGACATCCTGGTGGACCGGTGGTGACCGCAGCCGTGCTCCGGCCCACAGCGCTCGTCATGGCCGGCGCCATCGACCTCACCACCCTGGCCGAGGCGCTGCCCGGCTGGAACGTGCGGCACGCCGACGCCCTCGATGGCAGCGAACCCGTCAACGACACCACCGAGATCGTGGTGCTGCGCTCGGGGGCGCGACTGGGCGCCGAGCAGCTCCAATACTTCCCGGCGCTGCGGCACGTCATCCGGGCGGGCTCCGGTCTGGACGGGCTGGACCTGCCGGAGCTGGCCCGCCGCGGGATCTCGGTGCACCGCAATCCCGGGCCCGCCGCCGTGTCCGTCGCGCAGTGGGCGCTGGCCGCCGTCCTGTCGCTGGGTCGGCGCATCCCGCTCGGGCAGTCGGCCCTGGCCGCGGGCGTGCACTTCAAGGCGGGCTGCGTCACCCGCCCCCTCGCCGAGGCCCGGCTCGCGATCTGGGGCGCCGGACCGGTCGGCCAGGCGTGCGAGGTCGCGCTGGCCCCGCACGTCGGCGACATCGCCTACGCGGCCAGGCCCAGCATCCCCGACGGCACCCGCCAGCTCCCGGCCTCCGCGCTCGCCGACTGGGCGGACATCCACCTCGTCGCCCTGCCCGCCACCGAGGAGAACCACGGCCTGTTCGGCGCCGACTTCCTCACCGCCGCCCGCGAGCGCCGCCCGATGCTGGTCTGCGTCGGACGCCTCGCCACCCTGGATGTGCCCGCCTGCCTGGAAGCCCTCGACGACGGCGACCTCGCCGGCCTTGCCCTGGACCCGGTGGAGCGCGAGGACGTGTGCCTGCTGCCCCGCGGCGGCCCGCCCCGCAACTTCATCGCCACCCCGCACATCGGAGCCCAGCGCACCGACGTCCGCGCCCAGCTGGACGACTGGGTCGGCGCCACCGCCCGCACTCTGGTCGGCCGGTGTGAGGCGGCCCGCCCGTGAGCCCCTGGTATACCGAGCAATTGCGGATCGCGCACGCCACCGCCGCAGTGCTGGCCGCCGACCACCCGGGCGCGCAGACCCGGCTGGAGGGCGCCCTCGTCCAGGGCCGCGCCCACGCCCGTTCCGACAGCGACCTGCGGATCGTCACCCCGGCCGGCCACCCGGTCCAGGTCGTCTCGCGGACGGTCGACGGGATCCGCGTTGACAGGGCCCGTCGTTGGGCCGCGGTCCTCCACGGCGTGCAGGAAGGCCGGCGGCGTAGGCGGAGCCGGGGGCTTCGATGACGGCGTCGCTGGCATCGCTCGCCGTGAGGACGGTTGTGCCCGGCCCGTCGACCACCTTGCTCCGCTACCGGCCCGAGGCCGCGCGGACCGCCCGCCTGCTAGTGCGGGGAAAGCTGGGCGAATGGGGCCGGGGCGACCTCGCGGACGCCGCCGAGGTCGTCGTCTCGGAGCTAGTCTCCAACGCCCTGAGGACCGGTTGCCAGACCTTCATGCTGGTGGCCGTCCGCCGCACTGCCGCAGGTGGGGTCCGCATCCTCGTCCGCGACGGCTCCTGCGAACTGCCCGTGCTGATAGCGGCCGGCGACGACGAGGAGTGCCACCGCGGCCTCGCCCTGGTCGACAAGCTCACCGGCCACCAATGGGGCACCACGCTCCATCCCCGGGGCAAGACCGTCCACGCGGACCTCTCCGCCTCCTGACGGCTCCGGGCGCCCGGTCAACCCGGCCCAGCGGTCGACCCCCACACCGGCCCGTCGCGCTCCGTGATTCGGCAACCACCTTTCGCTGTTTCCCTGTTCGATTCGTGAGGAGAATCCGTGGAACGAACCACGCCGACCGTCGGCCCGCCCGGGAGGCTCGGGCAGCCCACCGTCCGGGACACCTGGCAGGCGCTCGCCGACGCACTGCACGTCCAGCGGGCGCACCTGCACCTGGAGCAGTGGCGCAAGGCCGCCGCGCTTCCGGCCGGCCAACTCGCCCTGCCCGCCGAGCTGGACCCCGCCGACCTGGTGTCGCGCCCCGCCCTCGTCGTCCCGGTGGACGACATCCTGATCCGGGCGGCCGGCCTGCAACCGTGGATCACCGTGCCGCAGCAGCTTGGCCTCCACCGCGTCGCCGCCGGAGGGCTCACCAGCGCGGTGGACGAGGTCGCCTGGCTGCTGGCCGAAGGCCTCGACGGTGCAACGGAAGCCGCTGTTCACGGAGCGAGTCGTGCCAGTGCCTGGTGGGTCGGAGTGTTCGCCGTAATCCACCACGAGAGCGGTCGCACCGCCACCTTGCCGATGCTGCAGAACGCCGCCCGTGCCGTTGCCCTCGGCAGCACAATCCGCGTCCTGCGCGCGGCCCTGCGGCACCAGGGCGAAGAAGACCGGGAGTTGCGGGCCGCATACTGCCGGGCCGTCGCCGAGAGCGTGGTGCTGGAACCGACGCTGCCGGACCTGCTGCAGGAGATCGGCGGGATGCGGCTGACCGACCTGGTGACCACCTCGGTCCCGTGGCGCGGCCAGTTCACCAAGTACCAGTCGGGCACCGGAGCGGGGCAGGTGGAGTAGGCAATGGACCGATTTCCCTTCATCGTGATCGAGGGCCTGGACGGCAGCGGCAAGACCACACTCCGCAAGGGCCTGTACCGGCTGCTGGAAGACCTGTACGGGGTGACGCCGCTGGCGGTCCTCACCACGAACTGGCTCGATCCCTACGTGGCTGCGGACCTGGCGGAGGGCAAGTACACGCCCACCCCCACTAACCGGGACCGCTACCTGGCGGCGCTCGCCGCCGACAAGCGGGCCACCGTCGAGATCCTGATCACCCCCTCCCTCCCAGTGCGGCCAGTGATCGCTGACCGGTGGCTGCTGTCGGAACTCGCGTTCTTCCACGTCAAGCACGGCCAGGACCCCCAGCTCACCTACGCGGAACTCGCCGCCGAGATCGACCCGGTCCCGGACCTGACGCTGATCCTGGACGCCGCGACCAGTACCTCCATGGAGCGCGCCGCCTCTCGCGCCGCCGGCGACTCGGTGCGAGAGGACTGGGACGTCGACCACGTGCAGACCACCGTCCGCGACACCTACCGGGCGATCACCGCCGACCCGGCTGGCTTCCCGAAGATCGGCCCAACGTTGCGGATCGATGCCTCCCAGTCCCGGGCCGCTGTGCTCGCGGACGCCTGGACCGCGCTGCTGGAGCGCGGCCTGACCCCCGACCTAGCAGGGAGCCCCCGATGAGCACCGCCATATCCCCGCTCGCCCCGGCCGGCCGCCGCTTGCGCGCCGCCCTCGCCGCCGGTGAGGGGCTTCCGGTGCAGGCGATCGGTGCGGTTAACGCGATCGCCGCCCGCGTCGCCGTCGAGACCGGATTCGACGCGTTGTGGGTGTCGGGCCTGGAGGTCTCCGCGGCCTCCGGGCTCCCCGACGAGAACGTGCTCGGCTCCCGGGACCTGGCCGACGTCGTCACCTCCCTTCGCCGCGTCACGGACCTGCCGGTGATCGTGGACGTGGACAACGCCGGTGGTACCGGGCCGTCGGCCGCCCGGTACGGCTTCGACCTCCAGGCCGCCGGCGCCGCCGCCCTGTGCCTGGAGGACTCCCGCTACCCCAAGTGCAACTCCTTCTCCGAGCACCGCGCCCAGCAGCTCGCGGACACCGAGGTGGTGTGCGAGCAGATCAAGGAGGTGCGGGCCGCCGCCCCCGGCCTGCTGCTGATCGCCCGCACCGAGACGCTGATCTGCGGCGGCAGCATCGCCGACGCACTGACCCGCGCCGAGCTGTTCGAGGCGGCCGGCGCGGACGCGGTCCTCGTGCACAGCAAGGACGCCACCGGCCGCCAGGCGCTGGAAGTCGGCAACCGGTGGACCGGGGCGCCGCTGGCCACCGTCCCCACCGCCTTCCCGCACCTCGACCACCAGGCCCTCGGTGACGCCGGGTTCCGCCTGGCGATCTACGCCAATCAGCTCTCCCGTGCCGCGCTGGCCGCGATGCGCGGGGCCGCCGGAGAGTTCCGCACCACCGGCGTGTTCGAGAACCGCCGGCTCGCCGACGTCCAGGACCTGATGCGCGTCGGCGACCCCGACGCCCGCGCCGCCCTGTGACCGGCACGACCTCCTGTCCCTACGTCCCTGCCCGGAGGCACCAGTTGAGCGAATTGCCCAGCATCAGCGTGTCCGTGAAAGCCGCCATCGTCCACGACGGCAAGATCCTGCTGCTGTCCTACGACGACAGCGCCGACGGCGGCTGTTTCCACTACAACCTGCCCGGCGGCAAGGCGATCGAGGGCGAGCCGCTGCGGGACGCGGTCGTCCGCAAGGTTCTCCAGGAGACCGGCCTCACCGTGCGCACCGTGCGTCAGATGTTCGTCGTCGAGTACGTGCCCGGCCGCTTCGGCAAGGACCTCGGACCCCAGCACAAGACCCAGCACAACTTCCTCGCCGAGATCACCGACGGCCGCACCGAACCCCGGTTCTCCGACCCGCGCGACCCGGACCAGGTCGGCTTCGAATGGGTGCCGCTGGAGGAACTCACCGACAAGGTGCTGATCCCGCAGGTCGCCCCTGCGGTCCTCGCCGGCCTCGCGGACAGCCGCGACGTCCTCGTGGACCATGCCCAGGTGGGGCGGGGCCGGTGAGGTCGCCGACGATCCTGGTCGCCAAGGGTGCCTGCAACCCGGCTGCCCTGGTCCGCCGCATCAGCTCGCACGATGTCTACGAGTTCACCGACCTCACCGACGTCGTCGGGCCCGCGCGCCGGGCGGAGCTGATCGTCATCCGCTCCGGCACCCACCTCGGCGCCGACCAGCTCGCGGCCCTCCCGAACCTGCGGCACGTGGTGCGGGCCGGCTCCGGCCTGGACGGCATCGAGACCGCCCTCCTTACCGAGCGGGGGATCGGCCTGCACCGCAACCCCGGCGCCTCCGCCCACGCGGTCGCCGAGTGGTGCCTGACGGCTCTGCTCTCCCTCGCTCGGCGCATCCCGCTCGGCGCCCAGGGCCTCGCGGCCGGCGACCACCTCAAGGCCGCCTGCACCGGGGCGCCGCTGTCGTCGGCGAACGTCGCGATCTGGGGCGCCGGACCGGTCGGCCGGGCCGCGGCCACGTTGCTCGCCCCGTTCGTCAGCGACATCGCGTTCGCCGCCCGGCGGAGCATCACCGGCCTGCCGCAGATGCCCGCCCCAGACCTGCCGGGCTGGGCGGACGCCCACGTCGTCGCGCTGCCCGCCACCGCCGAGAACACCGCCCTGTTCAACACCGCGTTCCTCGACGCGGCCTCCGGCCGGGCACCCCTGCTCGTCGTCGCCGGCCGCCTGGCCACCATCGACACCGGCGCGTGCCTGGAGGCGCTGGCCGACGGGCGCCTGTCGGGCTTGGCCGTAGACCCCGTCGAGGCAACCGACGCCCACCTCTTCCGGACCGGGCCGAAGCCGCTGAACCTGCTGGTCACCCCGCACATCGGCGCCCAGCGCCGCGACGTGCGCCGCGTGCTGGACGACTGGGTCACCGACACCGCCCACGCTCTCCTTCGACGGCCCGCACCCGGGAGCGCGGCCGAGCTCGTGGATGCCAGGGTGCGGGCGGCCCGCCAGGTCGCCGCGCAGCTCGCCGAGGAGTACCCCGGCTCGCCGGTGTGGATGACCGGGCCCGTGGCCTGCGGCCTCGCCCACGCCCGCAGCGACGTCGACCTGCGCGTCCTGATCCCGGACGGCCCCGTCCCGGTGCTGCAGTCCCGCATCGTCGACGACATCCGTGTCGACCTGGAAGCCCAAGCGGCGACCGAGGTGGACGAACTTCGTTGCCTGCTGCGGAAGTTCCACATCCTCGCCGACGACGTCGACCTGTTCCGCACCGTCCGCCGCCGCCTCGCGGCCCTGACCGTGCTGGCCACCGCCCGCACCCTGCCAGGCGGCGAACAGCCGGTCCTCGACCAGGCCGAGCAGGACGTCTACCGCAAGTGGGCGCTCGCCGACCGCATCCAGCACGCGATCAGCCTGGCCGAAGACCTCGATGGCCTGTCCCGGGCCGGGATGACCGACGCCGCCGAACTGGTCGCCATGCAGCTGCAGACCGCCGTCCAGCAGGCCGAGAACACCGCCGCCGGCCACCCGCTGCTGGGCGACAAGTGGACCCCCGTCCTCGCCGCAGCCGCGACGCCGCCACCGCCCGCCGGACCGGTCGGCCAGGCCCTCCGCCAGGCCAGGGTCCGGCTGCTCGCCGCGCTCCTTGAGGTGTGGCCGGAGACCGCCGAACCGGACGGTGCGGTGCCCGTGCTCTGGCTGGAGCCCGGCTGGCTGCCCCAGCGCTACAGCGACGGCTGGCGGATCAAGCGCGCCGACACCACCATCCGCCTCACCCCCGGCCAACTCGCCGCGTGGCAGCAGGCCATCCACCCCTGACCTGGCCCCGCCCAACCCCTTCTTCCTGGGAGGCACCCGATGCACCCCACCACCGCGGTCGAGCAGATCACTCACCTGTACCGAACGCTGGAGACCTCCGACGACGACGCCGTCTCGGTGATCCTCAAGGTCCGCGGCGAGACCTGCGACATCGACTGCCTGCACTGCTACGAGAAACGCAAGGAAGCCCCCGGCGGCCGGGTCATCAGCGCCGACCAGGTCCACGTCCTCCCGAAGGTCTTCCCCGGCCGACCGCTCGCCGTCGAACTCCATGGCGGGGAACCGCTGACCGCCGGCAAGGAGCACATCGCGGGCCTGCTGAAGGCCCTCGCCGCGACCCCGCAGGTCAAGCGGGTATCCCTGCAGACCAACGGCGTCCAGCTCGACAACGAATGGCTCGACCTCTTCGACGCGTACTACCCGGAGTTGGAGATCGGGATCTCCCTGGACGGCGACGCGGAGGGCAACCGGTGGCGCGTCGGCTACGACGGCGAGCCCACCTACCCGGCCGTCATCAAGGCCCTCGCCCTGCTGGCCGAGCGCGGCCGCCGCTGCGGGATCATCACCACCGTCACCCCCGCCGTCCTCGGCCGCCCGGCCGAGGTCCTGGACCGCCTGGCCGGGTTCGACGCGGTCACCTCAGTCAGCTTCGTGCCGTGCTTCGACACCGCGATCACCCGCCCCACCCCCCACACCGGCCGGCGCCGCCCGGCCAGCCGCACCCTGCAGCGCGCCGCCCTCACCCGGGCGGGCGGCCCGGCCTGGGCGATCACCCCCGACCAGTACACCGACTTCGTCCTCGCCGCCACCGCCCACTGGATCACCACCGGCCTGTTCCGCCGCCTCAAGCTCTCCCCGGCCGTGCCCACCATCCGCCGCCTGCGCGGCCTCGGTGTCTCCTTCTGCCACTTCTCCGACATGAAGTGCGACCACGTCTTCACCCTCTACCCCGGCGGCCGCCTCGGCAGCTGCGACGAACTGCCCTGGCCACAGGCCCAGCTCACCGTCCTCGAACCCGCCACGAGCCCGGCCGACATCACCACCGCACAGCGCCGCTCCAACCTCCTCGGCCAAGGCCGCGGCCTCATGACCGGCTGCCTGACCTGCGACTACCGCACCACCTGCGGCGGCGGCTGCATCGCCACCCGCTGGCGCATGAACCTCGCCGGGCAGCACGACGCGTACTGCGACCACCGGATACGGCTCATCGACGGCACCGCCGCCCTCCTCGCCAACCCCCAGCACCCCGACGGCGCCCGGTGCCGCACCGCCCACTGGCGGCCCACCCCCGTCAACCGGATGCGCGATGTCCAGGGCTTCCTCGCCACCTGGGACAACCCGGCCGCCAGCCGCCAGCAGGCGGAGCTCCGCACCAGCGACTTCGGCAACATCAACACCGTCGGCCTGCCCGGCACCCAGCCGGCCGACGACCTCGACCCCGCCCACCCCCAGTGGGCCGACGCGATCGAGCCCGGCATCAAACCCCTCGTCTACCACCTCACCAGCCGCTGGAACCTCGTCACCTACGACAGCTGCGAAGGCCACCACTACGACCAGCCCGGCCGGAAGAACCAGACCAGGGAAGTCGGCATCCTCCCGCGAGGCAGCGCCGAATACGCCGCCACCGCGGCCGCCCTGTGCCGGGCCGCCCAACGGTGCGAGCGGGCGATGCCGTCCGCCGTTCGGCTCCTGATCGCCCGCAACAACCTGACCTGCGAGAACACCGGCCGCACCCACCCGGTCCTCGACCTGCGACTGCTGCCCGCCACCGGCACCACTGCCACCGCCTACTTCGCCGCCCTCGACCAGGCCACCGAGCTCCTGGCGGCCGCCCTCGAAGCCGAGAGGCCCGACGGCGAGACCGGCTGCGGCTGCCCGGCCTGGGCCGGCACCCTCCCCGAGCCCCTTCCGGCCGCGTGAGCCCGGCAACGCGGGCGAGAGGCCCCCCGAACCCCCGCCGAACACCCAGTGCAACCCCAACCAGCCAGTACAGAAAGGAAATCAACGATGGGCGACAGCTGGGCCAAGGACTTCCTCGACATTGTGGACGAGCTCCGCGAGGACGACGGCTCCATCCGCTTCACCGCGCACTCCTCCCGCGAGGGCGCCGACGACTGGCCGACCGAGCCGACCGTCCACGCCTGACAGCGAAACGGCGGGTGCCCGTCCCACCGGGCACCCGCAGGGGCCAGGGCCCACCCGCCCTGGCCCCACCCCACCCCGCGCGAAGGAGACTGCGATGGACCTCAGCACTGTCTTCCACATGCCCGCGATCCACACCCACCACCAGGCCAGGACCGAGCGTATCCACCAAGCCATCGGCCGCGGCACCGGCCGCACCATCACGGCACCCGCGCAGGCGCAGGCCGCCGCGTACGCGCTCGCCCACCACATCCTCGAAGGCGCCGAACACGCCGCCCGCAACAGTGACCAGGACACCTTCGCCTGGTACGCCGAGCACCCCGACGCCGGAGCCGCCCACCTCACCGAGGCCGCCGGCCCGCTGACCGTCGAGCCCGGCGAGGACGGGTTGCTCACCTCCGGCATCTCCGACACCCCGTACTACGTTCTCGGCCCCACCACCCAGGCCGCCCCCGAGCACCTGCCCAAGCTCACCCGGGGAGCGGCCGACCTTGCCGCCGACCACGGCTTCGGCGACCTGGTCGCCGACCACGCCCCCGTCGTCGTCCTTCTCGATGGCAAGTCCCTCGGCAGCCCGCTGCGGAGCTGGACCATCAGCCGCATGCCCGGCACCGTCGTCCTCGACTACGTCCCCGACAACCCCGTCATGGTCGGACGCGACCTCGTCCACGAAGCGGGCCACAACTGGCTCAACGACGCGCTCACTGCCACCAGGTGCGAGATCGACAACACCCAGACTTTCTACTCCCCGTGGAAGAAGACCAAGCGCCCGGCGTACGGCTTCATCCACGGTTGCTGGTCCTTCTCCCTCGTTTCCCTGTACGTCGCCGCCGTCCTGCCTACCATCGGCGGCGAGACTCACAACTTCCTCGCCACCTACCTCGACCGGCAGCGCGACCAGCTCCGCACCGTTGCAGGCGACCACGAAACCGCTTTGCAGACCATCAGCGACTCGCCCCTGCGGGCCCGGCTGCGGGCCGTTTACCGGCACGCTCTCGCGTTGTGAACGCTGGCCGGTCAGTCCCGGTGCTTGGAAGCGTGGGGGCTACCGGTCTGTACTGTGATGTTCTGTCAGGGGTGACATTCAACAAGGACAGGTCCGCCGCGCCGGTACCTGCGAGCCCGGAGGCTCCCTACCTCGCGCCGGCCCACTTGCCGGGGGCTCCACGTGACTGGGCGTGCCCCAAACAGGCGACCTCCGGCGCGGGTGCAGCCGGACGCAGATTCATGAACAACCGGAGGCTCCATGGCCGAGAAGGTCACCAAGGAAAAGGTGCTGGTCTACGTCGTACGGGACGACCGGCTCCTGGTCTTCCGTCACACCGACTACAGCTATGAGGAAGTCGGGATCCAGGTCCCAGCGGGCAGCATTCGTCCGGGGGAGACACCGGAGGATGCCGCCCTGCGCGAGGCCAGCGAGGAGACCGGCCTGAGCGGCTTCAAGATCGTGCGCTCTCTCGGCGAAACCGAGTACGACATGACCCCGTACCGGGCCGAGGTCCAGCACAGGCACGTCTTCCACTTGGAACTCACCGAGCCCACCCCGGAGCGCTGGGCTAGCCAGGAGGGCCACGATGGCGAACAGGAGCCCACCCACTTCGAGTGCTTCTGGATCCCGCTGCAGGCTGCACATGTCCTCCAGTCCGGCCAGGGCGCCCTACTGGGGCGCCTGTTCGACTAGCCACAGGCGACCCTCGCGCCCCTTCACGCAGGAGAACCGGACGTGATCAAGGCCGCTCGAACTGGGCTTCAGGTCAAGGGCCTTGTGTGTGCTACGTTCCGTAGTCCAATCGAACACAGGTGACCCCGGCGGTGCGCTAACACCCCGGGGTCCGGCAACAGGAGATGCGACTCCCGATGCAGGTACATCGTAGCGCCCACGCGCGCAACTTCACCGTGCTGCCCAATTCGATCCTTCAGGACCGGCGGCTGAGCCTGGCCGCCCGGGGCCTTCTCGGCGACCTTCTGTCCCGGCCCAAGACCTGGCGGGAAGACGCCCGGCAGATGGCCGACTCGGGCCCCGACAGCCGGGCGGCGGTCCGCAAGGCGCTGAAGGAGCTGATCGAGGCCGGCTACTACGTGGTTCGCAAGATCCGCGGGGCCGACGGGCGGATTCGTAGCGAGGCGCACGTCTACGACACCCCGCAGCTCCCTGGCCTGAAGGCCGCCGAGGAACTGCTGGAGGCGGCAAAGCCGCAGGTGGAGCCGAGTGTGGCGCGCCCGGCGTCCGGTGTACCGGACTCCGGGGGTGCTGGCGTCCTTGTACTAAAGGACCTGGAGAAAGAACCCTCCCTCCCCGCCCGTGGCGACGAAGGTGACCGGAAGCCTTCCGCGTCGCCAGCGCGGCGCCCGGAGGCGGAGGGCGGGAGGGCGACGGCTTCGATCGAGGACCTGAAGGGACCGATGCAGGCGGCGGCCCTGGCCTTGTACCGGGTGCTGAAGGACGAGCCGCGTCTGCGGCTCGGCGAGGCGGAGGTGGTGGAGCTGGCGCCGCTGGTGGGGCGCTGGCTGGGGGTGGGCTGCGGTCCGGCGGAGCTGGCCGCCGCGCTGCTGCCGGGGCTGCCGGGGCAGATCTTCTCCCCGGTGGCGGTGGTACGCGACCGGCTCCTTCGCAAGATGCCGCCCCCGCCCCGCAGGGCGGAGCCGTCGGCGCCCGTGCGCGAGCACGAGTGCGACAACTGCCAGGCCCCGATGCGCAGGCCGGGGCTGTGCGGGCCGTGCTCGGGACGCTCCGGCCCCGTTGTCGCCGGGATCGGCAGCGGCGAGCCGTACACGGCGGCCGGTGCGGCGCGGGCGCGGGCTGCGATGCGTGCGCGGCGGCAGCCGACCACGGTGTGACAGCGGGTGCGCCGAGGGTGGCGTCGGCCGTCCCCTCCCCTCGAAGGGACGGCCGACACGGCTCGGCGCGGCTAGAGGACGGCGGAGACCGGGGTAGCGGTCAGGTCGCTGATGTCCTTGGCGGCCCGCAGGGTGTGGTGGATCAGCGGGCGCAGGTCTTCCGGCATCGTGCTGGTGGGCTTGAGCAGCAGGACGGAGCCCATGACCTGGGAGCGCCAGAACACGGGGGCCGCGACGCTGTCCCAGCCCGCCATGCACTCCTGGCGGCCGATGGCGTAGCCGCGTTCGCGGATGACGAGCAGGGAGTCGGCCAGCGCCCGGTTGTCCCTGATCACGCCGGGGCCCGCGGTGGGGGGTACCTCCTCCGCGAGGACCTGGTCGCGGGCGTCCTGCGGCAGATGAGCGAGGATCGCCCGGCCGGAGGCTCCGGTGCGCAGCGACCGGGAGACCGAGACGACGTCCTCCGCCGTCATGCCGACCTCTGCCGGGTCCATGCCGCCGATCTCGTAGTCGGTACACAGGCGCTTCGCGCCGCCGAACGCCGACAGGACGTAGAGGAGGGCGAGGCCCCCGGTGGCCTGGTGGAGCCGGACGAGGTAGGTGTGCGTGCCTGTGGCTCCCGGGAGGCGGTTCATGGCTTGGACGCCGGCGCGGGCGGTACCGGTGCCGAGCCGGTACATCCCTCTGCCGACCTGCTCGAAGATGTGCTTGTCGACGCCGTCCTGCAGGATGCGGTGGGTGGTGGCCTCGGGCAGCTTGGCCAGCCGGGCGATGTCCCGCAGTGCGTGGACGTCGCCCGGCAGCTGGGCGAGCGCCTGCTGGACCACGTAGGCGCGGGCGGCGAGGGAGCCGGACTTCGCGGGTTGTGCACTGCCCTGACGCTGCGCGGGAACGCTGTCCTCGCGTGCGGTGCTGATGGTCATGTGTGTAGTTCCCCAGGGAGGATCGTCGCGCCCTGTCAGGGGCGCGACTACAACGGTTGCCCGGCCTGCTCGGTGGGGGCCGGCGAGGAGTGGGTGACCCCGGGGTCAGTTGCGGACGTTGAGGACGACCTTGCCGGAGGTCAGGCGGGCGGCGAGGTCGGTGTGCGCCTGGCGTGCCTGGCCGAGCTTGTAGACGGGGCCCGGCAGCGGCTTGAGCCAGCCCTCCTGGACGGCGTCGAACAGCGCGGTCATCGACTCGTTGATGTGGGTGCGCGAGGGGTAGAGGGAAGGCAGCCAGAAGCCCGTGACCGACTTGCTTTGGCCGACGAGCTGCGTGATCGGGACGAGCCCCTCGACGCCGGTGACCGCGCCGAAGACGGACATCCGGCCGCGGGGGGTGAGGGCGTTGAGCGTGGCGTAGAAGACGTCGCCACCGGTCATCTCCAGGGCGGCGGTGACCTGGCCGCCGGCGGCCTCCACGATCCGCTCGGCGAGGTTCTCCGTGGTGGAGGAGTCGACGACGGCGTCGGCGCCGAGGCCGAGGGCGATCCGGCGCTTGTCCTCGGTGCCGGCCATGGCGACGACCTTCGCCCCGGTGCGCTTGGCGAGCTGCACGGCGAGCGAGCCGACGCCGCCCGCTGCGGCGGGCACCAGCAGGGTGTCCTCGGCGGTCAGCTTGAGGTCCGTGTGCAGGAGGTGCCAGGCCGTGTTGCCCTGGAGCATGAGCGCGACGGCGTCGTGGTCGCTGACGCCGTCGGGGACCTCGAAGGTCAGCTTCCGGTGCGCCGCGACGACCTCGGCGTAGCCGCCGCCCTTGCCGAGGGCCACGTAGCGCCGGCCGTCCTCGGCCTCGCCGAGGACCTCGTTGCCCGGGACGAACGGGCAGGGCATCGGCGCGGGGTAGGTGCCCTCCCGCAGGTGGATATCGGCGAAGTTCACTCCGGCGAGGATGGTGCGCAGCCGCAGCCGGCCCGGCCGGATCTCGGGCTCGGGCATCTCGCACAGCTCCAGGACCTCGGGGCCGCCGAATTCCTTCACAGCAATCGCACGCATTGTTTAATCCTGGACATTCGAAGTTGGTATTCATGCGAACCCGGGGGGCTCGGCTATGGAATATACCGGCCGCCGAATCGACGACTTCGATTTTGCATATAGGGGTCTCCGGGCGTCGAATCGATCAAGATCCCTTACCCAGTGTTCTGCGTCACGTTACTCAGAGTTGCAGAAGTCGGAGTGTTGCTCACCGTGAGGATTGCAGGTGGAGGTATGCGCATGGGCTGCGCGGCCCCTTGCGGAGGGTAATTCCAGCTGGCAATCCAAGATCATTTTCCAGCCTCTGGAAAACCGGTCGTGCTACCCGCGTAGATTCCGCGAATTCGTTGACCGGTATCCAGGTGGCTACCTATTGTCGTCCCCGGCGGTGCAGACCTGCGCCGCATTGTTGACGGGGGGTCACATTTCGATGGCGGGCCAATATATATGGCCGGTTCCGGCGTGGGTCGCTCCGCAGGTCATCGACCGCCCGGCGGCGGCTGTCACGGTGGGTGAAAACCTGCGCAAGGTGCGGCCTGTACGAACAGTGACATCGCCCGCCGCCGTCGCCCGCCGCCGCGATCTCGGCGGCGGTCGGTGGTGACTCAGGGCGGCGACCCTGACTGAGCCCCGAGGGTTGGGGCGGAAACGACGACGGCGCCCGGAGCGGGAAACTCCGAGCGCCTGTCGTAACACCGTGTGAGTTGTTCGACACAACCCGCAGGCGGCCTGCCTTTGGACGAGCCCGGCCAGCCTGCTACCACACAGAAGGTAGTGAACCATGCTTGCGCTTCTGCGTACAGGCGGACCGGCACAGGGTCGGCCCACCGCGCACCGCCCCCCAGTCCTGGACCGGCTGTCGGAAGGCACCCGGCACGCCGTCACGGACAGTCTCCGACGGGTCGCCCCGGATGCCCGCATCGTGCGGATCTCGGTGTCCGAGCCTCACGATCTGTGGTTGGCCCGGGCCTACGACCGCGCCCACACGTCCGTCGGACTGCCGCTCGCGGTCGAGGAGGCGGTGGCCAGCTGGGTCGCCCGAGACCTCCCCTCCCTGGACTGGCGCCACCAGCACGACGTCGACCTCGCCACCGGAACCGTGGTCCCGGCCGGCGCGCTCGCGAAGGCGGCGTGATGGCGGTCCAGGACGGGCGCATCCGCACCCACAAGCCCGAGATGTCCCGGGACGCCAAGCTCGCGGAGGTCTCCCTCAGCGCCGAGCGAACATTCATGTACATGCTCAACTACGTCGACGACAACGGCCGGATCATCGACGACGCCGGAATCGTCCGCGGGCTCATCTGGAAGAGGAAGAAGAGCTGGGACGGCGGAGTCCACACTGCCGAGCGCGTCGAGGAGGACCTGAGCCAGCTCGCCGAAGTCGGCCTCGTCTGCCGCTACCTCAACCCCGCTGACGACGGCGAGGAACTCCTCCACATCGTCACCTTCAACAAGCACCAGAAGATCGACCGCCCCAGCCAGAGCAGACTGGCCCCCTGCCCGCTCCACCAGACCCAGGAAGCCGCACTCGACCGGCCGGCCCCCGCCGCCCGCACCCGCAGGAAGGCCGCCACCGACCGCCACCCCGAGCACCTCTCCACCCAAGTCCCCGGCACCGGGAACCAGGACACCGCCGGACACACGGAGAGCGCCGAAGAGCAGACCCCGCACCCTTCGACGACACCCTCGACGACACCCTCCACGAACGGATCCAGGATCACGGATCCTGGATCACCCCCTCCGGGGGGCGGCTACGCCGCGCCCACCCAGGACTGCGCGGTGGAGGAACCGGACGCCGAGCGCGTCGCCGCGATGCACCCGCACACCACCGGTGCCAACGCCCTGGTCGCCGAGTACGTCCGTACCTGCCCGCAGCCGCCCAGCCCGCGCTTCCGCAGTCACCTCGGGCGAGAGGTGCAGCAGCTCCTTGCCTCTGGCTACAGCCAGGAGCAGGTCCGGGCGGGTCTGCGGCTGCTGGCCCACAAGCCCATGAACCCCTCCGCGCTGGAGGGCTTCGTCCAGGAAGCGCTCACCCCCGGCCGCCCCCGCAGCGCCGGCGCGCCGTACCGGGCGTGGACCAACCCGACCGGCGGGGCCTCCGCCTACACCGGGGAGCTGTGATGGCCGGCCGCGACCGCGAACCGCGCCGTGCCGGCACCGGCCTGCAGGGCATCGTCGACCGCTTTGCGCGCCTCGGTGTCGATCCGGCCGTGATCGGCGTGCCCGAGCGTGCCGCTGCCCCGCGGCCCAACCGGGACGCCCTGGAGCTGGCTGCCTCGCGGATCCCGCCCCGCTTCCACGACGCCGCCGCCGACGACCCGCAGGTCCTTGCTTGGGTCGAGCACGTCAAGCAGGCCGCCCGTCGCGGCCCCGAGGGGCAGCTCGGCATCGCCCGAGCCTCCTCGCTGCTGCTGCTCGGCGAGACCGGCACCGGCAAGACCCACCAGGCCTACGGCGCGATCCGCTCGCTGCTCGGAGCCGGCGTCCGGCTGCGCTGGCAGGCGGTCACCTCGGTCAGCCTGTACGGCATGATGCGTCCGCGCCCCGGCGCGGACGCCGAACGCGAGATGCGCGACCTGGAGCGCACCCCGCTGCTGCTCGTGGACGACCTCGGCGCCGGCCGAGCCTCGGAGTTCACCGAGGAGACGACCTACCGGTTGATCAACCACCGGTACGAGCAGCAGCTGCCGACCATCATCACGAGCAACATCACCCCTGCCGAACTGGCCGCCCTGCTCGGCGACCGCACGGCCAGCCGCCTGCGCCAGATGTGCCACAAGGCCGTCCTCGCCGGACCCGACCGGCGACGCGCCCCCCTCTTCTGATCCCCGTACACCCAGCGCTCCCGCGCGAGGCCGGCCGAGCCGCCCCCGGGATCCGCCATGCCCGCCCGCCGATACGGCGGCGCGACCGGAGACCTGCCCCGAATGAACACGACCACCGCTGTTGCGGCCGACCTCGACGCCGCCTACACCGTCCCCGACCGCCCGGACCCCCGCTGGCGCCTGAAGGCCGAGTGCGCCGACATCCCCAACCCCGACATCTTCTTCGCCCCGCCCCGCATCGCCGGCCACCGCCAGGCCCTCGCCCTGTGCCGGCAGTGCCCCGTCCGCAGCGAGTGCCTCCAGGACGCTGTCGAGTGCGGCGTTCGCGACGGCATCCGTGGAGGCCACACCGAAGACCAGCTCGACGAGATCGTCACCTACCACGAGGACCGCCGACTCGACCTCGACCGTGTCCGCGCCACCCTCACCAGCACCCAGCGCCCGCGCCTGTCCGAACGCGAGAAGCGCGCCGTCGTCCGCGTCGCCATCGAGGCCGGCATCCCGCTCGCCGTCTGGTCCGAAGCACTGGGCATCGGCTACAAAGCCGCGGCCAAGCGCCGCAGCCGGGCCAACACCCAGCTGGAGAGCATCCCCGCCTCGATGCGCCACCAGGAGATCGCACTGTCGAAGCAACTGCGCACGATCCCCACGATGCGCCTGGTGGTGGCCGCGTGATCAACCGCCGACCCCGGGTATCCCCCTGGGATGTCGCGGCGATCGGGGTACTCGGCGCCTTCGGCTTCGCCCTGTCCTACGACGCTCTCCAGCAGATGGCACAGGCGATCCATGTCCGGGGACAGCTCTCCTACTTGTTCCCGGTGGTTGTCGACGGCTTCATCGGCTACGGCGTCCGCGCGCTGGTCATCCTGCGGGAAGCACCCTGGACCGCTCGCGCCTACACCTGGGCGCTGTTCTCCAGCGCCACCGGCACCAGCGTGTGGGCCAACGCCGCCCACGCCGTCCGCCTGAACCAACAGGCCGCCGTACACGCGGACACGCTGCAGCTTGGCGACTCCGCCGTCGGAGCCCTGAGCACCATCGCGCCACTCGCACTGGCCGGCGCCGTCCACCTCGGGATCATCGTCACCCGCCACGGCACCACCACGCCCGAACCCGCAGACCAACCCACCCCGTGGGCCGCAGTAGGCCCCACCGCCGACACGGGCACCCATCCCGTCTCCGCGCCGACCGACCACGTCGACACTGCAGAGAGCACGCGGCCGCAGGCCGTCACCCGGACCGCCCGAGCGGAACTGGAGTCCGCTCCCAAACCGACGCCAGCGCCGAGGTCCGCCGAGGACAAGCTCCGTGCGCACCGCAAGGGCACACGGCTGCGCGAGCGCATCGCGACACGGATCCTCCGACGCATCGACCGGGATGGTCCGGGCGTGGGCGGTCCGGGCTCTCGGTCCGGCGGTCCGGGCGTGGGCGGTCCGGGCTCTCGGTCCGGCGGTCCGGGCGTGGACGGTCCGGGCTCTCGGTCCGGCGGTCCGGGTGAGGGCGGTCCGGGCTCTCGGTCCGGCGGTCCGGGTGAGGGCGGTCCGGCTTCTCGGTCCGGCGGTCCGGGCGTGGACGGTCCGGCTTCTCGGTCCGGCGGTCCGGGCGTGGACGGTCCGGCTTCTCGGTCCGGCGGTCCGGGCGTGGACGGTCCGGCTTCTCGGTCCGGCGGTCCGGGCGTGGACGGTCCGGCTTCTCGGTCCGGCGG